>DASXYT010000233.1:0-12998 GCA_036502345.1 Pseudonocardiaceae bacterium
GCGTGAGCCGGACGAGTGGGAGTTCATCCGGCAGTACTCGCCGTACCACAACGTGCGGGCCGACCAGCCGTACCCGCCGACGCTGTTCATGACGTCGACGCGGGACGACAGGGTGCACCCCGGGCACGCCCGGAAGATGGTGGCCCGGCTGACCGAGTACGGCTACCACGTCGACTACTACGAGAACGTCGAAGGTGGGCACGGCGCTGCCGCCGACAACGAGCAGCGGGCGTTCAACTCGGCGCTGCAGTTCGAGTTCCTGTGGGAGAAGCTGGGCGGCTGACCGTGGGCCGTCCCGTCCGTTCGGGTGGGACGGCCACCGTCCACTCAGGAGAATGTGCGCAACACGTCCCGGATCATGCCGGTGAGGTCCCACCGGTCGTTGCCGAAGTGCGCGAGCAGGCTGAGCAGTTCACGCAGGTGCAACAGCGGCATCCGGTCCTGCCAGCCGTCATCCAGCGGGCGGATCTCGGCGTAGGCGGAGTAGAAACGGTCCGGCGGGTTGCTGTGCGGGGCGAACATCCTGAGGCAGTAGATCATGCTGAGGTCCACCTCCGGCCACATCCAGCTGACCGAGGGATCGATCAGTGCGGGCCTGCCGTCGGCGGAGAGAATGTTGCTGCGGGCGAGATCGCCGTGGGTCAGGCTGGGTGGCGCGGGCGGCACCAGATGCGGCAGCCGGTCGCAGATCCGCTCCAGCGCTGCCCGGTCGGCTGCGTCGAGTGCCGCGGCCACCGTCGGTTCCTGGAGCCAGCGGAGGATCCGCCGGGTGGCGAAGAATTCGTAGCCGTCGTCGTGCCACGTGTTGTCCTGGCGTAATCGACCCAACCAGCCGTTGCGTTGCCAGCCGTAGCGCGGGCCGATCACGCCGTGCATGATCGCCAGCGACCGGCCGGCACGCACCCAGAACGTCGTGTCGTCCTCGGGGGCGGCGTCCAGTCGCTCCAACACGAGGGACGCGGAGGTCACCGCGAGCACGTCCGGGGTACGCACGCCGCCGACGGTGCGCAGAGCGACCAGGCCCTCGGCCTCCATGTCGTAGAGCCCCGGCGGGGGCGCCCCGACGGCGTCCGTCGGCCGGCCGAACGTCTTGATGATGACGGTTCGGCCGTTCTTGCAGGTCACCTGCCATGCGGTGCTGATATCCCCACCGGCGATGACCTGCGCGTCCAGCGGGTCGTCGCCGAGACCGGCGGCGACGAGCGCTTCCCGCAGGACCGTGGGTGCCGTCATCCTTCTATGGTGCTGCCACCGCCGGTCCAATGCTGCCGCAACGTGGCGATCGCCTCGTCCTCGCGCGTCGCCCGGGCCAACTCACCGGACGGCCCCGACGATCCAGTCGTGCAACTGGTCGTCGCCACGGAGACTGATCAACCGCACCAGACCCCGGTTGTCATGGTGGTTCGGCGAGTCGAGCAGACGATCCTGCCAATCGTCCGCGTACTCCCGCAGCGCATCGACCATCTCGGTGACTGCCTCGTCCAACGTCGCGCCGTCAGCAGCCACAGGTAGTCCTGGGATGAACACGGACCAGCCGCCGGCCTCCTGCACCACTTCCGCCCGCGACGGGGTCACACCGCACTCCCAAGTTGATACAGCTACACCGAAGCGGATCGAACCTATCAAACTATGTGAAGTCAACGCACCTGAAGCGAAGGTCGACCGAGCACGGCAGTGGGGAGTCGACGGTGATGTCGACTCCCCACTCGTACAGAAACTGCCGTCAGCTATCGCATGCTGTCAGCTGCAGCCTGACGTGGAGCCGCAACCTTCGCAGACGTAGCACGAGCCTGCTGGGCGCATCTTCGTGCCGCAGGTCAGGCACAGCGGGGCGTCGGCTGCCTTGCCGAGTTGGAGCTCGAGCAGCTCCGTGGAGCTGCCGGCCTGTTGGAGGCTGGGCTTGGTCCTCTCCTGCTGGGCCGGGGCCGGGTGCGGCTCCGGGCTGGAGTCGACGCCGGTGCGCAGGCCCTCCAGGTCGACGTTCTCCACCACCGGCGCGTCGTACGAGTCGGCGACCTGGGCCGAGCGCTCGTCGGCCGTGAACACGCCGAGTTGCGCGCGCTTGTCGTAGGGCAGGTGATCAAGAGCGAGCCTGCGGAACAGGTAGTCCAGCACGCTGGTGGCGATCCGCACGTCGGGGTCGTCGGTCATGCCGGCGGGCTCGAAGCGCAGGTTCATGAACTTCGAGACGTAGAACTCCAGCGGGATGCCGTACTGCAGGCCCACCGAGATGGACATGGAGAACGCGTCCATCACGCCGGCCAGCGTCGAACCCTGCTTGCCCAGCTTGACGAAGATCTCGCCGAGGCCGTCGTCCGGGTACGAACCGGCGTGCAGGTAGCCCTCGGCTCCCCCGACGGTGAACGACACCGTCTGGCTGGGGCGCTTCTTCGGCAGGCGCTTGCGCACCGGGCGGTACTCGACGACCGTCTGCTCGGCCTTCGCGGGCGCCGACTTCGACGCGGACAGCGGCTGGCCGACCTTGCAGTTGTCCCGGTAGATGGCCAGTGCCTTCAGGCCCAGCTTCCAGCCTTCGAAGTAGATCTCCTCGACGTCCTCGACCGTCGCCGCCTCCGGCATGTTGACCGTCTTGGAGATCGAGCCCGAGACGAACGGCTGGATCGCAGCCATCATCCGCACGTGGCCCATCGGCGCGATGGACCGTTCACCCATGGCGCAGTCGAACACGCTGTAGTGCTCCGGCCGCATGCCCGGCGCGTCCACGACGTGACCGTGCTCGGCCACGTACTCGACGATCGCCTCGATCTGCTCCTGCTGGTAGCCCAGCGTCTGCAGCGCGCGCGGCACCGTCTGGTTGACGATCTGCATCGAGCCGCCGCCGACCAGCTTCTTGAACTTGACCAGCGCCAGGTCCGGCTCAACACCGGTCGTGTCGCAGTCCATCATGAAGCCGATCGTGCCGGTCGGCGCCAGTACGGACGCCTGGGCGTTGCGCCAGCCGTTGGCCGCACCGACGGTCAGGCACTGCTGCCATTCGGCGGTGGCCGCCTTGTGCACGGCACCGTCGTTGGCGTCGTACGTGCGGACCAGGTCGTTCGCCGCTGCGTGCTTGCGCATCACGCGCTGGTGGGCGTCGATGTTGCGGGCGTAACCGTCGTACGCGCCGACCACACCGGCCAGTTCGGCCGAGCGGCGGTAGGCGGTGCCGGTCATCAGCGACGTGATCGAAGCAGCCAGTGCCCGGCCGCCGTCGGAGTCGTAGGCGTGACCGGTCGCCATCAGCAGTGCGCCGAGGTTGGCGTAGCCGATGCCCAGCTGGCGGAACTTGCGGGTGGTGTCACCGATCGCCTCGGTCGGGAAGTCGGCGAAGCAGATCGAGATGTCCATCGCGGTGATGACCAGCTCGACGGCCTTGACGAACGTCCTGGCGTCGAACACGCCGTCGTCGCCGAGGAACTTCATCAGGTTCAGCGACGCCAGGTTGCAGCTGGAGTTGTCCAGGTGCAGGTACTCACTGCACGGGTTGGACGCGGTGATCCGGCCCGACTCGGGGCAGGTGTGCCAGTCGTTGATCGTGTCGTCGTACTGCAGACCGGGGTCGGCGCACTCCCACGCGGCCTTGGCGATGTTGCCGAACAACGCCTTCGCGTCGACCCGCTCGATGACCTCACCGGTGCCACGCTCACGCAGGCCGAAGTCCGCACGGGACGCCACGGCGTGCATGAACTCGTCCGAGACACGGACCGAGTTGTTGGCGTTCTGGTACTGCACGGACGCCATGTCCTTGCCGCCGAGGTCCATGTCGAACCCGCCGTCGCGGAGCACGCGGATCTTCTCTTCCTCGCGTGCCTTGGTTTCGACGAACTCCTCGATGTCCGGGTGGTCGACGTCGAGGATGACCATCTTCGCGGCCCTACGGGTGGCGCCACCGGACTTGATGGTCCCGGCGGACGCGTCGGCGCCACGCATGAACGAGACGGGGCCGGACGCGGTGCCACCGGAGGACAGCAGTTCCTTGGACGACCGGATGCGGGAGAGGTTCACACCGGAGCCGGAACCGCCCTTGAAGATCAGCCCCTCTTCCTTGTACCAGTTGAGGATCGACTCCATGGTGTCGTCGACGGCGAGGATGAAGCACGCGGACACCTGCTGCGGGGACGCGGTGCCGACGTTGAACCACACCGGTGAGTTGAAGCTGAAGACCTGGTGCAGCAGCATCCAGATCATCTCGTGCTCGAAGACGACCGAGTCTTCCTCGGTGGCGAAGTAGCCGTTCGCCACGCCACTGGCCACATAGGTCCGCACGACCCTGTCGATCAGCTGGCGCAGGCTCGACTCACGCTTCGCGGTGCCGGCGGCACCCCGGAAGTACTTGCTCGTCACGATGTTGACCGCGTTGACGGACCAGAAGTCCGGGAACTCGACACCGCGCTGCTCGAAGTTGACCGTGCCGTCGCGCCAGTTGGTCATCACGACGTCGCGGTGCTCCCAGGCCACCTGGTCGTAGGGGTGCACGCCCTCGGTCGTGTACACCCGGGAAATCCGCAGGCCCTTGCCGCCTGCCGACTCCCCCGGCCCTGTACTCGCCGGCGTCCCGACGGTTTCCGTCATGAGCAGTCCCTCTCCCTTGTCACTGGAACGCAATGCGCCGGCCCCGTCCGGGCTCCCCGTCCGATGCGGTCCAGCTTGCTGTTTTCTGAGCTTGGTACGCCTGGTCACGTGTCTTGTTCGGCCTTCTCGGCTATCGCGGTGCGCAGGTCGGAGATCTCCTTCTCGAAGTCCTCGATCGAGGAGAACGAGCGGTAGACACTGGCGAATCGCAGGTAGGCGACCTCGTCCAGTTCACGCAGTGGCCCCAGGATGGCGAGGCCGACCTCGTGGCTGGGAATCTCGGCACAGCCGGAGGCGCGGATCGACTCCTCGACCCGCTGGGCGAGTTGGGCGAGCGCGTCCTCGTCCACGGGGCGACCCTGGCATGCCCTACTGACACCCCTGGCCACCTTCTCGCGACTGAACGGCTCCGTCACACCGGACCGCTTCACGACGGCCAACACCGCTTCCTCGACGGTGGTGAACCGACGGTTGCAGTGCGTGCACGACCGGCGACGCCGGATGGCCTGGCCATCGTCGACCTCGCGGGAATCCACTACTCGCGAGTCGGAACTACGACAAAAAGGACACCGCAACCGAACTCACCCTCCCCCGTGCGCACGCCTGTCGTGTCGTAAACCGGCCCAACCTGGTGATCAACTTGTGGATCACCGGTGGATAACCGCCTACGACTTGAACCCAACCTGTGGACTAACCACAGCGGTGTAACTACTAGATGTTGTGGTCGACAGTATGTCGAGGCGGCTCATTTCGCAAGCCGACACGGCGCGGACACCCGGTTCGTGGGACATCGGTGGCGCTTGGTCACGCAGCGGTGCGGCAGGGTCGCGCGGCGAGGTCACGCAGCGACGAAAACGGCACCTGAGAACACCTGCCGGGGTTCACACGGCAGGGTCGCACAACCCGTCCAGCGACGGGGGCACTTCGTGAGGTCGGCCGCGGGACGAGGTCGGCGGCCGGACAGCTCAGCACGCGAGAAGAGGGTAGGAGCGTGGGCCGGCCGAGACCGGCCGGTCGAACAGCGGTCAGCGCTGGACCGCGCCTGCCTTGGCGGCCGCATCGGCGGACAGACCAGTCGGGACCTTCAGTAACTCACCCGGGTACAACACGGTGTCGACGTCCAGGCTGTTCAGCTGCCTGATCTTGGTGACCACGGCGGCCGGCGCGGCGGAGGGCGCCATCCGCTGGGCGACACCCCACAGCGTCTCGCCCTGGTGCACCTGGACCAACACCGTCCGGGTCGGCACGGAGCCGGCATCCGGCGAGCCGCCCATGGACCAGCCGATACCGAGCACCACCAGGAACGCGAGCACGCCAGCGACGACCAGCCAGCCGATCGAACCCGCGACCGGCCTCGGCGCGCACTGCTGCGTCGCAGGCCGGACCGTCGCACCGGCCAACCGGGCCGGCCGCCGACCGTCGGTGTACGTCGGCCGCCGACGGGCCGGACGCACCACGTCCGGCCGCTCGACCTGCCGAGTACCGGTCGTCGACCGGGGCGACAGGCTGACCCTGACATTCGCCACAACCGCCATCCGACACCCTCCTCAATCGCGTCCGCCCTGCTCGACGGCCTGATCGAAACGGATCATGATCGAACGGCTGTTCGATCGAACTGCTGTGCGAATGTCTACCACCCACCACCGACAAAATCGAGCACTTCCCGGCGTGTCCTTCGAACAGGTGTTTGATCTGACCGGGTGTTCGGACTAGCGTCCAAAGACGAAGATCGCGGACGGCCGGCACTCGGTCGACCGGCCAAGGGAGGCGACAGTGGTACGCAGGAGCACCGGCAGCCCCACCACAGAGACAGAAGGTGGGAGCACCGAATCCGGTGCCGGCGCGGAGATCCGCGCGTTCCCGGACCCGGCGGAGAGCACAGAAGGACCCGGCCTCACCGAACGACAACGCCGCGTGCTCGAGGTCATCAGAGACTGGCTGGACCGCTTCGGCTACCCGCCGAGCGTGCGCGAGATCGGCGAGGCCGTCGGCCTCACGTCCACGTCGTCGGTGGCCCACCAGTTGCGCGCCCTGGAACGCAAGGGCTACCTGCGCAGGGACCCGAACCGGCCGAGGGCCGTCGGAGTACTGCCGCCCGACTCGGACGGCGACGAGGTGCTCGGCAGCAGGCCCCGCCCCACCTATGTCCCTGTGGTCGGCCGGATCGCGGCCGGTGGTCCGATCCTGGCCGAGCAGGCCGTGGAGGACGTGTTCCCGCTGCCGAAGGAGATCGTCGGCGAGGGCTCACTGTTCCTGCTGAAGGTGGTCGGCGACTCGATGATCGACGCCGCCATCACCAACGGCGACTGGGTCGTCATCCGCCAGCAGCCGACCGCCGAGAACGGCGACATCGTCGCGGCGATGATCGACGGTGAGGCGACCGTGAAGACGTTCAAGCGGCGCGACGACCACATCTGGCTGATGCCGCACAACCCGGCCTACGAGCCGATCCTCGGCGACGACGCCAGCATCCTCGGCCGGGTCGTCGCAGTGCTCCGCCGCCTCTAGAACGAACCAGCTACCAAACCGGCCGTCGATGACCGACGGCCGGTTTTGGCGTCTACAGCGATCAGCGGTGCTCGGCCGCCGGTTCTGCCGTTTCCGGCACGGTCACGACAGGCTGCGGCGGCACGGCATCCTCGACCGGTGCGGGCGCAGTGGCCTCCGCAGGAGTCTCGGCAACCGGTTCAGCAGCAGCGGGAGCAGTGGCCACCGAGTCACCCTCCGGAGCCGAGCCGTCCTGGTGTGCGGACGACATCTCAGCCTTGAAGATGCGCAGTGACCTGCCCAGACCTCGTGCGGCGTCAGGCATCTTCTTGCTGCCGAACAACACCGCGAAAATCAGCAGCACGATGATCCAGTGCCACGGGCTCAGCTCGCCCATCTCGATCCTCCTGGCCAGCGGTTCCCAGCGTCGTTTCCCACAGTAGCGCGGGCACGCCGAGCTTCCTACAACCGACCTGAGGGGTCCGTGACGAACTGCTCCAGTGCGGCGGCCAGATCCGGATACACCTTGGCCCGCAGGCGCGTGCCGTGGTCGGTGTGATCCTTGGTGGTCACCTCGCCCTCGGCGTGCACCCTGGCCACCAGGTCAGCCCTGGAGTACGGGATCAGCACGTCGACGGCCACCGACGGGTGCGGCAGGATCGCCTCGATCCGCTCGCGCAGTTCGGTCATCCCGGTGCCGTTGCGGGCCGAGACGAACACGGCGCCGGGCATCAGGTTGCGCAGCCGGGCCAGCGTGAAGTGATCGGCGGCGTCCGTCTTGTTCACGACGAGCAGTTCGGGCGGCAGAGCGGCACCGCGCTCCTCGACCACCTCGGCCAGCACCTCGCGAACGGCCGCTACCTGCCGCTCGGGCATCGAGTCGGACGCGTCGACGACGTGCAGCACGAGATCGGCTTCGGCGACCTCCTCCAGCGTCGACCGGAACGCCTCGATCAGCTGGTGCGGCAGGTGCCGCACGAAGCCGACGGTGTCGGTCAGCGTGTAGGTCATGCCGTCGGCGGTCTGGCTGCGCCGGGTGGTCGCGTCGAGGGTGGCGAACAGCGCGTCCTCGACCAGCACACCCGCGCCGGTGATGGCGTTGAGCAGGCTGGACTTGCCGGCGTTGGTGTAGCCGGCGATGGCGACGCTGGGGATCTCGTTGGCCACCCTGCGGCCGCGCTTGGTCGCCCTGACCCGGTCCATGTCGGGGATCTGCCTGCGCAGCTTGGCCATCCGCTTGTTGATGCTCCGCCGGTCGGTCTCCAGCTTGGTCTCACCGGGACCACGCAGACCCACACCACCGTTGCCGCCACCGGCACGACCACCGGCCTGCCGGGACAGCGCGTCACCCCAACCACGCAGCCGCGGCAGCAGGTACTGCAGCTGGGCCAGTTCGACCTGCGCCTTGCCCTCCTTGGAGCTGGCGTGCTGGGCGAAGATGTCCAGGATCAGCGCGGTCCTGTCGATGACCTTGACCTTGAGCCGACCTTCCAGCTGACGCAGTTGGCCGGGCGACAGCTCACCGTCGCAGATCACCGTGTCGGCGCCGACCGCCACCACGATGTCGGCCAGCTCGTGGGCCTTACCGGAACCGATGTAGGTGGCGGCGTCCGGGCGGCTGCGCCGCTGGACCACGCCTTCCAGCACCTCGGAACCCGCGGTCTCGGCGAGCCGGGCGAGTTCGGCGAGGGATGCCTCGGCCTCCTCGGCGGTGCCTTCGGTCCACACTCCGACCAGGACGACGCGCTCGAGGCGCAGCTTCCGGTACTCGACCTCGGTGATGTCGGCGAGTTCGGTGGACAGTCCGGCGACACGGCGTAGTGCCGCACGGTCGGACAGGGCCAGGTCGCCGGTTGACACCAGCTCGTGCTCGGTGGCCTGGAAGTCGTCGGGGTCGACCTGGCCGAAGGGGACGCTGGTCTCGGTCGGGTCGATGCTGGCCTCATTTGCGCTCAGGTAGTCAGTCATGCTGCCTCCATGGTGGCACGACCCGCCGACTACACCGAGTCAATTAGTGCCAATCTCGCCCAGTTGCTCACCTACTCGGGTACCAGGCGACGTAGATGCCGAACTCCTGGCTGCCCGGTTTCGGTGGTCTTGCGGCGAATTCGTCCAACAGGTCCTGTACGCGGTCGGTGAACTCGGCGAGCCCAGCCTCATCCAGTTGGGTGACGAGCCTGCTCTGCTTGACCTCGCGGATGCCGACGTCGGCCACCTCACCGAGGTACGCGGAGAGGATGGCCTCGCCGATCTCGTCCTCGTAGCCGGGCTTCTCGGTCAGCCGCCAGGACAGCAGCGTGCCCAGGTACGGGATCTCCTTGGAGCCCCTGGCGCCGCTGCGCTCGGGCTGGGCGACCAGGAAGCCCGTCGCCACGAGTTTGCGCACGTGGTACAGGGTGGTCGCGGGGTCCTTGCCCAGCCGCTGCGCGATCTCCTTGTTGGTCAGCGGCCGCTTCGCGGTCAGCCGGATGATGCGCAGCCGCACCGCCGAGGCCAGCGCCGCAGCCTCGGCCCGGCTGGCCGGCCGACGCCCGGACGTGTCGGCCGGTGGCTCGTCGGAGGTCATTTGATCATCGTAGTCCGGCAAACTGATTGACAGATTCCAATCACTCAACCAGGGTATCCCGATGGCTCGGGACTCACTTTGGCGGCACAGGGACTTCCGCCTGCTCTGGCTCGGCGACACCGGCAGCCAGTTCGGCGAGATGATCACCAACACCGCCGCCCCGCTGCTCGCCGCGCTCGTCCTCGCGGCCACCCCGTTCCAGATGGGGCTGCTCAACGCGGCGGACACAGCGGCCTTCCTGCTGATCGGGCTGCCGGCAGGCGCCTGGGTGGACCGGATGCGCCGCAGGCCGCTGATGCTGGGTGCCAACGTGGGGCGGGCCGTGCTGCTGGCCAGCGTGCCGGTGGCCTGGTGGCTGGGCCTGCTCACGCTGACCCAGCTGATCCTGGTCGGCCTGCTGGTCGGCGGCCTGTCCGTGTTCTTCGACGTGGCCTACCAGTCCTACCTGCCGGCGCTGATCACCCGCGAGTACCTGATGGAGGGCAACTCGAAGCTGCAGGCCAGCGCATCGGTGGCCCAGGTGTCCGGCCCGGCCATCGGTGGTGGGCTGGCCCAGTTGTTCGGCGGTGCGAACGCGATCGGCGTCAACGCGCTGACCTACGTGTGGTCGATCGTCTGCCTGTGGCGGATCAGGACCCCGGAGCCGCCGGTGGAACGGCACGCGGAGCGCAACCTGCGGCGCGAGATCGGCGAAGGGCTGAAGTTCCTGTTCGGCAACCGGTCGCTGGTCGCCATCGTGAGCTGCACCGGCTCGTCCAACCTGTGCAGCGGCATCGTGGGCGCGGTCGGTGTGCTGCTGCTGACCAGGCAGTTGCACGCGTCCGCGGGGCTGGTCGGCCTGTTGCTGACCGGCGGCGGCATCGGTGGTGTGGTCGGGGCGCTGCTCGCCGGGCGGATCGCCAACCGGTTCGGCCAGGCCCGCACGATCTGGCTGAGCCTGCTGGTCACCCAGCCGTTCGTGCTGCTGATCCCGCTGGCCGGCCAGGGCTGGCTGATCGCGCTGTACGGGCTCGGCTGGCTCGCCTACGGGTTCGGCGGCGTGGTCTACAACATCGCGCAGGTCTCGTTCCGGCAGGCCATCTGCCCGGACCGGCTGCTGGGCAGGATGAACGCGAGCGTGCGGTTCCTGGTGTGGGGCACGATCCCGCTCGGTTCGCTGCTCGGCGGCCTGCTGGGCACCGCGATCGGTGTCCGGGGCGCGCTGTGGGTCGGCGCGATCGGCCTCGTGCTGGCGCCTGCCTTCGTGGTGTTCTCGCCGCTGCGCAAGCTCCGCGACCTGCCGACCGAGGTGGCCCCGGAGCCGGTCGGCTGAGCACTACTTGGCGGCCTCGCCCCACCAGTCGTCGCTGAGCTCGCCGGTCGCCACCAGCACGGCAGGCCCGGTCAGCGTGCTGTCCTGCTCCTCGACGGTGACCACGACCTGCCCGCCGGGCACCAACACCGTGCGCTCACCGGTCGACTCGTCTGCCAGGTACAGGGCGGCCGCGACGGCGGCGATCGTGCCGGTGCCGCAGGAGCGGGTCTCCCCCACGCCACGCTCGTGCACGCGCATCCGCAGCGTGTCCGGCGCGATCTCGTTGACGAACTCGACATTGACGCCGTGCGGGTACACGGAGGTGTCGTGGCCGGGTGCTTCGGCCAGGTCGAGGCCGGTGACGTCCACGGTGGCGGGGTCGAACACGCACGCCAGGTGCGGGTTGCCGACGTCGACGACGACACCGGGGAAGATCCGGCCGGACATCGTCGCGTTGGACCGCCCGGTGACCGTCGCCTTGCCCATTCGTACGGTCACTGTGCCGTCGGGATCGTCAGCCGGGACAGTGACCGCCCGGTCGCCCGCGCGGGTGCCCACGGCGAACTCACCGGCCGTGGCGAGCCCCGCAGTCACCAGGTAGCGGGCGAACACCCGGACGCCGTTGCCGCACATCTCGGCGATCGAACCGTCGGCGTTGCGGTAGTCCATGAACCAGTCCGACCGCGAGCAGGACACGTCGACGTCGGGCAGCAGACCGGGCACTCGCGCGGTGGCGACCACCCGCAGCACACCGTCGGCGCCGAGGCCGCGGTGCCGGTCGCACAGGGCCCTGACGCGCTCGTCGGTCAGGTCGAGGACACCGTCCTGGTCGGGCAGCAGCACGAAGTCGTTCTCCGTGCCGTGTCCCTTGACGAATTCCACTCCAGCCACCCCACCAGCCTACGAGACGGCCAGTTCGGCCACCGCGTCGAGCAGGTCGGGGTCGGCGGCGTCGAGCCAGTTGACGCGCTTGTCCCTGCGGAACCAGGAGCGCTGCCTGCGGACGAACCGGCGGGTCGCCCTGACCGTCTCGGCCCGCGCGGAATCGAGGTCGCCGTCGCCGTCCAGCGCGGCCAGCACCTGCTGGTAGCCCAGCGCCCGGCCTGCCGTCCTGCCCTCCCGCAGGCCGAGCGGGATCAGCCCCCGGACCTCGTCGACCAGGCCACGGTCGAACATCCCGTCCACCCGGGTCTCGACGCGTTCGTCCAGTTCGGCGGCCGCCCTGTCCAGCCCGAGCAGGATGGTGCCGTAGCGGGCCGGCCCTGGCTTCGGCATGGTCGCCGAGAACGGCCTACCGGTCAGTTCGATGACCTCCAGAGCACGGACGATCCGGCGGCTGTTGCCGGGCAGGATCGCCTCGGCGGCGACCGGATCCTGCTCGGTCAGCCTGGCGTGCAGCACGGCCGCGCCGACGTCGGCCAGTTCGGCCTCCAGGCGGGCCCTGATGGCCGGCTCGGTGCCGGGGAACTCCAGGTCGTCCAACAGCGCGCTGACATAGAGCCCCGAGCCGCCGACGATGACGGGCACCCGACCGGCGGCCAGCAGGTTCTCGACGGTTCGGCGGGCATGCCGCTGGTAGGCCGCCACCGACGCCGTCTCGGTGACGTCCAGGACGTCCAGCAGGTGGTGCGGCACGCCCTGCCGCTCCGCCTCGGTCAGCTTGGCCGTGCCGACGTCCATCCCCCGGTACAACTGCATGGCATCGGCGTTGACCACCTCGCCGCCCAGCCGTCGTGCCAACCACACGCCGACGTCGGACTTGCCGGTGGCGGTCGGGCCCACCACGGCGACGGGTTTCACGACTCCGGATCCCACACGGCCACGTGATACGCCACCCCGAACGGCTGATCCGAATACAGCACGTCACCGGTCCACGCGCCGCCGACGGCCAGCACAGCGCCGGCCAGCACCTGCCAGGCAGCCCGGCCCACAGCGCCCAACTCGGCGGCCAGGTCGGGATCGAGCGCCAGCAGGGCCTTCGGGTCGGCAGCGGCCAGCGCGGCACGCACGCCCGCGTCGAACGCGCCTGCCCGCTCATCCGGTCGGGCCGGAGCCCGCTCGGTGTGCCGGTTGGAGCCG
>DASXYT010000234.1:0-13828 GCA_036502345.1 Pseudonocardiaceae bacterium
CCCCACCGCTATGCGGCCATGTTCCGCAGCCAGATGTCCAGGTTCAGCGCGAAGTCGATGCCGGCGCGGGTGGCCCGGTCGACCGTGTCCCTGGCCAGCCGTTCGCGCAGCCGCACCGGATCCAGCAGTGTCCACACGGGAGCGGTCGGGGTGCCTAGCAGGTCGTGGGCCTGGTCCCGAATGGTGTTGTCGTAGGCCGGATCCTGCGTCACCGGGTAGGGCGCCTTCACCCGGTTGGCCACGCTGGTCGGCAGCAGATCGGCGGTGGCGGCGCGCAGCAGGGACTTCTCCCGGCCGTCGAACGTGTGCAGGTCCCATGGTGTGTTGAAGGCGTACTCGACCAGCCGGTGGTCGCAGAACGGCACCCGCACCTCCAGTCCGACGGCCATGCTCAGCCGGTCCTTGCGGTCCAGCAGGTCGGGCAGCCAGCGGGTCAGGTGCAGGTGGAACACCTCACGCATGCGTCGCTGCGGCGCGGTTTCGCCTGGCAGCACGGGAACTTCGGCGAGTGCCTGCCGGTAGTGGTTGGCGCGATGGCCTGCCAGGTCCAGACCCGATGCGACGTCCTCGCGCAGCAGGGCCTGGTAGGTGCCGCTGCGGCCGGCGAAGTACCGCCACGGGTAGTCGGCCGAGGTGAGTGCGGCCGGCTGGTGGAACCACGGATAGCCGCCGAACACCTCGTCTGCGCTCTCCCCGGAGATCGCCACGGTGACGTGTTCCCGGACGGCGCGGAACAGCAGGTAGAGCGACGTGTCCATGTCCCCGGTGGCAGGCGCGTCCCGTGCCGCGACGACGGCCTGCCGCACGGCGGGGTCGCTCAGGTCGGCGGAGTCGAGCACGATGTCGCGGTGATCAAGACCACAGTGGACGGTCATGTCACGGACGTAGGGAGCGTCCGGGGTGGCGCGCAGCGCGTCGGGCACGAACTGGCCGGTGAAGTCCACCGAGAACGTACGCAGCGCGGGCACCGACACCCGTTGCGTCAGGGCGGCCAGCACGCTGGAGTCCAGTCCGCCGGACAGCAGCGCGCCGAGCGGCACGTCGGCGTGCACGTGCCGGCCTGCGATGTCGGTGAGCAGTTCGCGCACCCGGTCGACGGTGGCCGGCAACTCGTCGGTGTGCGGCTGTGCCCGCAACGTCCAGTACTGGTGCGCCCGGATGCCGTCGACGTCGACGACCAGTGCCTCGCCCGGTCGGACCTCGTGGATTCCCTGGTAGAGGCTCCCGCCGGGAGTTCGGACGGAGGACAGGAAGTCACGGAGGCCGTCCTCGTCGACCGCGGGCGTGACCAGCCCGCTGACCAGCAGCGCCTTGGGCTCGGAGGCGAACAGCACGCCGTCACCGTGCCGGGCGTAGTACAGCGGCTTCACGCCCAGCCGGTCGCGGACCAGCAGCAGTCGGTGCCGCAAGGTGTCCCAGGCCGCGAAGGCGTACATCCCGTTGAGTCGTTCGGCTGCTGACGTGCCCCACTCCAGGCAGGCGTGCAGGACGACCTCGGTGTCGGTGCCGGTGGCGAACTTGTGGCCGAGCAGGGCCAACTCGTCGCGGAGTTCGACGTGGTTGAAGACTTCGCCGGTATAGGCGAGCACCATGATCGGCTCGTCCCGGTCGTTGGTGAAGAGCATCGGCTGGTGGCCGTGTTCCGGGTCGAGCACGGCGAGTCTTCGGTGGCCGAACGCCGCGTGCCGCCCCGCCCAGAGGCCCGCGTCGTCCGGCCCTCTCGCGGCCAGCGTGTCGGTCATCCCACGCACCGTCCGACCGCTGTGGTCCCGCAGGGGCTGGTTCGGATCAGCCCAGCCCGCTATGCCGCACATCGCCTGGCTCCTCCCGAAGGGTGATCACTCAAAGTATTTGAATGATCACCTAGAGTGTAAGTGATCTTCGTATTTCCAGCTCACCGACACAAGGGATCCAGATGGCTGTGCACGAGCCGATCGCGATCATCGGCATGGGCTGCCGGTTGCCCGGCGCCGTGAACCCCGAGCAGTTGTGGCGGTTGCTCGGCGAGCGGCGCGATGCCGTGGTGGCGCGGGCACCGGCAGGACGCTTCGACGCGACAGGGCTGCTCGACCCCACCCCGAGGCAGCGCGGCCGGCTGGTCAGCCTCGACGGCGGCTTCGTCGACGACACGCTCGGCTTCGACGCCGAGTACCACGGGATCGGCGAACGCGAGGCCGCCGTCCTCGACCCCCAGCACCGGGTCCTGCTGGCCACCACGAGGGACGCGCTGCGCGACGCCGACATCGCCGACGAATCGATCGCGGGCCAGGACATCGGTGTCTTCATGGGACAGAGCACCGGTGAGCACTGGGACACCGTCCGGGCCGAGACGACGGTGGACATGTACGCGATCGCGGGCGCGGCGGCGCGCAGCATGGCATCCGGCCGGATCAGCAACGGCTGGGACCTGCGTGGTCCCTGCGCGACCGTGGACGCCGCCTGTTCGTCGGGCACGCTGGCCGTGCACCTCGCGTGCCAGAGCCTGCGCACCGGTGAGTGCGACACGGCCCTGGCCGGCGGGGTCAGCCTGGTGCTGGGCACCGACCACACCGTCGGCTACTCGGCGGCCGGCATGCTGTCCGCCGCCGGCCGTTGTCGCTTCGCCGACGAGGACGCCGACGGTTTCGTCCGCAGTGACGGCGCCGGTGTCGTCGTGCTCAAACGGCTGGCCCGCGCGCTGGCCGACGGTGACGCCGTGCACGCCGTGATCCTGGGCAGTGCGCAGGCCAGCAAGGGGCGCACCGCTAAGGCGATCATCGCGCCGTCCGCCGAGGGCTACCTACAGGTGATCAACCGGGCTTGTACCAACGCGGGCATCACGCCGGGCCGGATCGGCTACGTCGAGGCGCACGGCAACGCCGCGCCCGCCGGCGACACCGTCGAGCTACAGGCGATCGGCGCGGCCATCGGCAGGCACCGGCAACCGGGACAGCCGTGCCTGGTCGGGTCGGTCAAGGCGAACATCGGGCACCCCGAGGCCGCGGGCGGTGTCGCCGGGCTGATCAAGGCTGCTCTGGTGCTCCGGCACCGGAGTCTGCCGGCCGGTCCGCACCGCATTCGGCCTACATCCAGCGTGGACTGGACCGGATTGGGTATTTCTCCTGTCAACGACCAGATCGACTGGCCTTATCCGGGTCCGGCGGTCGCGGGTATCAACACCTACGGCCTGTCGGGCATCTTCGTCCACATCATCGCCACGGAACCGCCGCGCGTCGCAATGCGGAATGAACGCATACCGGTTTAGGGGTCGCCAAACGCCTAATTGTGGGGGTCGGCAACAGGGCGTGCAAATACCGCGCCCAGGTCAGGCAGTAATTCAGGGCACGAGCAGGGAGCCCGGTGGGGAATTTCCCAAGATTATCCCAAGGAGGTGGGTTGATGCTCATCGACCGGTTGGCACAACACTTACACGAAGGGCGGGAAGAAAGTGAAGCTGGCGCAAAAGCTTGTACTGCTAGCTGTAACGCTCTTGCTCGGCGTCGCTCTGACCATCGTCTCCGCAGGTACCGCATCGGCAAGTGGTGGCCCCGGTTCCGGTGGTGGCGGTAGCTCCGGCGGTGGCTCGGGTTCGGGCGGCGGTGGTAGCGGCGGCGGTGGTAGCGGCGGCGGCGGTAGTGGCGGCGGCGGTAGTGGCGGCGGGGGTGGTGGCAGCGGCAGCGGGGGCGGCGTTGCCCGACTGCGCGTCACCGGTTCCTGCGGCGACATGCTGGACATTCGGCTCAAGACGGTGGGTGGCCCGATCACCCTGACGGTCACGATCCCGAGCGTCGACCCCTCCGAGGTGTGGAGCCTCGACATGATCCAGCAGGACTTCAGCGCGACGACCGGTGGCCGCATCGGCAATCCGGTGAACCTGCTGCCCAGCCCGCTGCCTCCGTTGGCGTTCACCCCGGCAGAGGGTGGGTTCAGCACGACCGGCGACGTGATCAACACGTCCGGGCTGACCCATGGGTACAGCTACACGGCGACCAGGACGTCACCGACACCGTTGAGCTGCACCGCCTTCGGCTACTTCACCAACCCGGGCGGCACGTCCGGGGGACCGACGGCGGAGAACCCGTCCGGCAAGCCCGACACGGCACCGGCACTGACCGGCAACACCGAGGCGGACATCGGCACGAACGATGCGCTGATGCAGTTCGACCAGGAGATGTTGACCGGTACCCAGGGCACGCCGTTGGCCAACCGGTTCACGGTCACGGTCAACGGGACCACCCGCACGGCGACCGCCGTGGCCGTGACGGACGACTCCCCGCCGTTCGAGGCCGTGGTCGACGTGACCTTCAGCGGTGCGGTTCTCAGGTCGGGCCAGACCGTGGCGATCACCTACCATCCGCCGCTGTCGGCGAGCGATCCTGCGCTGCAGGATCTGGACAGCCTGAAGACGGGCACCCTCGGTCCCATTTCGATCCCGGCATTCTGATCGGCTGAGCTCCACCGAACACCGGTTCAATCGACTACGGGCTGCCCGGCGACATTCCTTCGCCCGGGCAGCCCGCAGCGTATGTCCGATCCACTGTTGAACGGACAACAACAGGTGAGGGGGACTAGGACGCCCAATGTGCAGGGTCGTCAATGTCCCGCCGTATATCTCGACGCAGGTCAACGCGTTTTCCTCCGGTTGACCCCTGGAGCGCCCGACGATTTTCCAAGATTTTTCAAAGGTTTCAGGGCGACGCTCTTGTTCAGTTGGCACACAGACCACGGGCTGCTCAGCGACGTTCCTCCGCTGGGCAGCCCGTTCCCACGTTTCAGCCGACGTTCGCCGGGAGCGGGCGACGCAGCCCGTCCGGTGTCGGTGCCGCCAACGCGGCCTGGATCGCCGGGTGTGGCGGAGCAGCGCCCACCACGCCCGCGACGAACGCCCGCACCAGGCCGGTCCACGCTGCGGCGTGCCGCAGCATCGGATGCCCGGCACCGTGTAGCTCGAACCGGCAGACCGACGGCGTGACCGATCGGGACCGGATCGCGTACTCGTAGGACCGGGCGGGACTTGTCCACCGATCCCGGTCGCCGTGCGCGATCAGCACCCGCCTGCCGGCCAGTTGTTCGACCGGGTCGTCCGGTTCCAGCCAGGGCGCCAGCGCACAGACCGCGAGGACGCCGTCGGTGCCGGCACACAGCAGCGCCGCCCGGCCGCCCATGGAGTGGCCGACCAGCACCACGAGTGCCTGCGGATGCTGGCCGGCTGCCTGATCCAGGGCCCAGCGCGCGTCGCGCAGCGCATCCCGCGCCGGTTCGTTCCAACCACGCACCCTGTTGCGCAGCAACCAGACCGCAGTGCCGGACTCGCCGACGGCACGGTGCACGCTTCTGGCGATGGGCACCATCCGCCGATAGGCCAACTGGTGGGCACTGGTGGGTTCGGTGCTGCGGGCGCGGCCGCCGTGCAGCATCAGGACAACGGCGTCGGTGACGCCGACAGCGGGCCACATCTGCAGGCTGGGCTCGGTCATGGGTCAGCTCGCCAGGTCGAGTTGCAGCACCGGAATACTGGTCGGCGCGAGCGATCCGGCAGCAGGCTCCACCGTGACGGCGATCGAGCTCTCATCACGAAGGCCGTGCACCAGCCGGGGTGGGGTGGCACCGGTCGAGCTGAGCAGGCCCACCGAGTGCGGGCCGTCCGGCCCGATCACCCAGGCCTGGTAGGCGTGGCCGGCAGGTGGGCTCGGCATGGCCGACACAGTGAGGATGCCGGCATCCAGTTCGTTCGACACCACCAGCGTCGCCGTGCCTTCGTCGTCGTTCGCCGTGGCGGTGATCGTGTGCGCGTCGGGCGCCGACAGCACGCGGCTCAGCGGCTGCGCCTGGGCGAGTTGGGCGCGGGTCCCGGCCAACTGATGGTCGGCCCGTGCCACCAGCACCCCGAGGGCCGCGGCCCCGGCCAGGGCGATCGCAGCCGCCACCGCGCCGACCCGGCCCAGCCACGGTCGCCGTGCCGTGAGCCGCGCCCGGTGCGACACCGGCCGGCCGGGCCGGTCCTGCCGGACGCCACTGATCTCCGCGAGCACCCTGTCGTGCAGCCGGGCGGGCGGTTGTTCCGTCACCGCGAGACCCAGTCGGACCGCCGTGGCACGCAACTCGCTGACCTCCTGGGCGCAACCAGGACAGCCGAGCAGGTGCTGCTCGAACCGGCGGCGTTCGACATCGTCGACGGCGTCGAGTGCGTAAGCACCGGTGAGTGTGTGCGCGTCCAGACTCACTGGTCCACCCCCATGCAGTCGCGCAGGCGGATCAGCCCGTCCCGCAGCCGTGTCTTCACAGTGCCGAGCGGAGCCCCCAGCAACTCCGCGACCTCCGGATAGGTGTGTCCGCCGTAGTAGGCGAGGGTCACCGCCTCGCGTTGCAGGTCGGTGAGCGAGTCGAGGCACCTGCGGACCTGCTCGTGTTCGAGGTGCGTGATCACCGTCTCGGACACCTCGTCGAACTCGCGCTCGGCGGACATCGCGCCGACCCGCCGCTCCCTGTCGGTCCGTGCCTGGGCCGAGCGGACCCGGTCCACGGCGCGCCGGTGCGCCAGGGTGAGCGTCCAGCCCAGCGCGCTGCCCTGTTCGGAGCGGTAGCGGGGTGCGGTGCGCCACAGTTCGAGCAGCACCTCCTGGGTGACCTCCTCGGACTGGGCAACGTCCCGCAGCACCTTGCGGACCACGCCGAACACCGGGCCGGCCACCACGTCGTACAGCTGCTGGAACGCCGCCTCACTGCCCCTGGCCACCTGGGTCAACAGGTCCTCGGGCGTCGGCGGCTGGTCCTGCGGCGTGTCTCGTGCCCGGCGCACCGACAGCGAGCGGACCGCTGCGCTCATCCGCTGCCTCTTTCCTGTCGCGTGGGCCATTTCGCACTGAATTCGAAGCAGTCGGAGATGTGGATTGGTCCGCCCTGTCCTGAGTGGAGCCGCGGGGCGACGAAACGGGGGCACCGACGATGTCGGTGCCCCCGCTCAACGGCTGGTCGGTTAGGCCTTCGCGCTCCCCGAGCCTGCCTGGTCGGCATCGGTGGCCCGGGCGTCGGCGTTGCCGCCGTTGCCTGCCGCGCCGGAGTTGCCGCCCTGTGTCGTGCTGGTGTTGCCGGCGTCGCCGGCGGCACCGGTCGAGCCCGTGTTCCCGGAGTTACCCGAGGTCACGGTCGTGCTCGCACCGTGACCAGCAGGCTGGTAGTGACTCCAGCCGGAGTGGTTCAGGCCGGAGTTGCCCCGGTCCTTGACGGTGGCCGTGTTGCCGCCGGTCGCACCGGAGTCGCCCGAGTTGCCGGACTTGCCGGTGGTCGCGGTGTTGCTGCCGGTGGCGGCCCCGGCGTTACCGGAGTTGCCACCGTTGCCGGCCGTCGACCGAGCCGTCGTGTCACCACTGCTGGTGGCCGTACCTGTGGACGAGTGACCGTTGCCGCGCTGATGGCAGCTACGACCGCTCGTGCCGCCCGACCTGGCGGCGTTGTGACCCTTGGCGGTGGCCTCGGCGTTGCCACCGTTGCCCGCCGCGCCCGAGCTACCGCCCTGCGTCCAGCTCGTGTTGCCGGCATCGCCGGTAGCGCCGGTCCAGCCGGTGTTGGCGTAGTCACCCGAGGTCACGGTGGTGGTCGAACCGCTCTGGTGCTGGTCGCCCCAGGTGCCGTGCGAGGACTGCGCGCCGCCCATGTTCATGACGTACGCGGTGTTCCCGCCGGTGGACCCGGAGTCGCCCGAGTTACCGGAGTTGCCCGAGGTGGCCGTGTTCGTGCTGGTGGCCGCCCCGCCGTTGCCGGAGTTCCCGCCCTTGCCAGCTGTCGACGTCGCCGAGGTGTTGCCCCCCGAGTTGGCCGAACTGCCACCACTGGACTTGCTGTGCCAGCCGGACAGCACTGCCCGGACGCCGTGGCTCGACTTCGCGGTGTTGGCACCGTGGGCCGAGGACGTGGCGTCGCCGCCGTTGCCCGCGGCACCGGAGTTGCCACCCTTCGTCGTGCTGGTGTTGCCCGCGTCGCCGGTGGCACCCGTCGAGCCGGTGTTCCCGGAGTTACCCGAGGTCACCGTGGTGTCGCACCGGGACAGCACGCACACCCCGCCGGCCGAGTTGCCGCCGGTGGACCCGGAGTTGCCCGAGTTACCGGAGTTGCCCGATGTCGCGGTGTTCGTGCTGGTGGCAGCGCCGCCGTTGCCGGAGTTGCCGCCGTTGCCCGCGGTCGAGCCTGCCGAGGTGTTGCCCCCGGCCAGTACCGAGCTCACCGGGTTGACCACGCCGTTCAGCCCAGCAGGCTGCGTCGGCGCTGTGTCCGCGCTCGCTACCGCCTGGCCGAGCAGGACGAACCCGCCCGCTGCCACGACGGCCACGAGGCCGCGTTGCACATTCTTGTGCATGACGTTCCTTTCCTTGCCACAGAACGAGATTGATTGCTCATCAGCGTCTGAAGACAAGGTGGGGTCAACTCGGGTGACCTCGGTCGAACCGGTAGTCGTCCTGCGATGGCGTCGCCGGATTGCCCGGTAACAACCACTGTGGACCGGTGGCACCGAACGCCACCCGGTTGCCGGTCACCGCCATCGCGGTACCTGACGTGCTGTTGTTGCCGGCTGACGTGTCGCTACCCGATCCGGTCGTAGTCGGATTCGGTGGCAGCCAAGGGGAACTCGGCACGCCCGGGTGTCCACCGCCCATCGTGACCACCGTGTCCACTACGGACCCGCGAGCCACGTGCTCCACGACGTGCGGAGCGGTGTGCACCACCGGCCGAGGCACCACGACGGGTGCCGGGACCTGCGTGTGCGCGACCTGAGGCCTGGCGGGCCGGACACTGTCCGGTACGGACAGTTCCTGAAGTGCGACCGTCCTGGTCGGAACAACCTGCGTGACGACCGGTGCGATTGCCCGCACCACCGGATGCACGACGGGTTCTACCGCGTGCACGACGGGTTGTACGGCGTGCACGAGCGGCCGTAGCACGGGCCGCACGACGTGCACCACAGGCGCGATCGCCTGCACCACCGGAGCGGTGACCGCGTGCACGACAGGTGCGACCGTGTGCTGCACGATCGGGTCGACCACGTCGTGTACCGGTTGGAGCACGGGTGTCACCACTTTCGTGGCGGCACCCGTGACCGGTGTGACGGCATCTGTCGCCGGAGCGACGACCGAGCCGACGAGCGAGCCCACGGCTGAGTTGATCGGCGGTGGTGGTCTGGTCTGCGCGCTCGCCGTGCCGGCCAACAGCATGCCGAGCACGCCGAATGCCACCAGTCCGCCCGCGGTCAGCAGCAGGCGCCGTAACAGCGTGAGTGTCGGAGAGTTCATCCAATTCACCTCCTCTCACACGATCGGGTGATCCCATACGTGATCACTTCGACGCATGGACACCGAGCGGATTGGCGAGTGCCGGAAACACTTGGCGGGACCCTCCTTCGATCGTGTGAGCGATCCGGCCAATCCGCTGTGTACGTGGTGCCGAACGGACGGTGAGAGCACAGCTACACACTCAGGAGGGACGCACATGGGTGACGAGCATCTCGACACCCGGCTGCTGAACGAGTTGACCGTGCAGTCGCAGGACCTGAACAGCGACGCGGTACGGATCACTCATGACGCACTGGGCGAATTCGCCGAACAGCAGGAGGAGCGCACCGCCAAGCGTGGGTGGAGTCCACTTGCGATGATCGCAGGACTGGTCGGCGCCGGCACCGTACTCGGTGCCACACAGGCATCGGCCGCCACCGCCAGCAACGACATCATGGCGTTGCAGACGGCGGCCTCGATCGAGAACCTCGCCGTGAGCGTCTACACCACGGCCGCCGGGCTGCCGTTCATCAAGACCGGCAACAAGACGGTCGCGGCGTTCATCGCGAAGACCACGATGCAGCACACCGCGCACGCGCAGGCGTTCAACGCGGCGATCACCAAGGCCGGCGGCAAGGTGCAGAACGCACCGGACCCGAAGTACGCGGCCGTGGTGAAGTCGGCGCTGCCCACCATCAAGGGCCCGGCCGACGTGGTGAAACTGGCCATCACCCTGGAAGACGTTGCCGCGCAGACGTACACGAAGAACGTCAGCGAGGTCAGCGATCCGGCACTGCGCAAACTGTTCGGCAGTGTGGCGCCGGTCGAGGCGCAGCACCGCTCGGTCCTGTTGGCCGTGCAGGCGCTGTTGGCCGGTGGTGGCGCGAGTCTGATCGCCATCCCGACCGACGCCGCGAAGCTGCCGGCCGCCGCGGGCAGCGTCGGCTTCCCCGCGTCGTTCTATCCCACCAGCAGCGCCTCCCCGGTCAGTGAAGGAGCCGTCAAGTGAACGGCAGGAAGCAGTGGGAGCTGCAGGTCAGCGAAGCTGAGCTGAGCAGCATGACCCGGGATCTGGACGAGGCACACCGCGAGACGATCCCCACGATGTACGCCAAGGCCGGTGAGTTCGCCGAGCAGATCGCGGAACAGAACGGCACGCCTCGCTCGTTGGCCCGCCGTCGGTTCCTGCTCGGTGCCGGCGCCGCTGGTGCCGCGCTGGCGCTGGCCGCGTGTGGCAGCGGTGGCAGCACGAATACCGGTTCCGCACCCGCATCCACGGGTGGCAGTTCGGCAGCGCCGGCCAGCAAGTACACCGGTGACTTCAAGGTGGTGGCCCTGGCCACCGCGTTGGAGAACCAGGCCATCGCGGCCTACACGGCGGCGTTGTCCGCAGCGTCGGCCGGCAAGCTGGGTGCGGTGCCGCCTGCCGTTGGCACGTTCGCCAAGACGGCGATGGCGCAGCACGCCGACCACGCGAAGGCATGGAACGCTGTGCTGTCCTCGGCCGGCAAGCCCACCATCTCGGGTGTGCCGCTGTCCGGTCAGCCAGCCGTGCAGCAGGCGCTGGGCTCGGTCAAGACCGTCGGCGACGTGGCGAAGTTGGCGCTGCAGTTGGAGAATCAGGCGGCACAGACCTACCTGTTCGCCGAGTTCAACGTGGCCAGTCCCGGCGGGATCTCCACAGCCGCCAGCATCGCACCGGTCGAGGCGATGCACGCGGCCGTCCTGCAGTTCGTGCTGGGCCAGTACCCGGTGCCGGACAACTTCCTGGCCACCGACATGGCTGCCAACCCGAGTCAGTTGACCGTCTGACAGGATCGGCCCCCTGATCGGCCTGGATGGGGTCGGCTACCTCCCCTTCGTTCCCGGCCCCATCCAGACCTTCGGTATTTCCAAAGAATCTCTCGAAAGCGGGAGCACCATGCGTCGTGCAGTCTCACTGCTGGTAGCACTGCTGACCGTCGGCCTCGTGGTGGCCGGCTGCGGCTCGAGCAGCGGTGGCGGCGGATCGGCCACCAACACGGCACCTGCCGCACCGAACACGATCACGATCAACAATTTCGCGTTCTCGCCGAGTACGCTCACGGTCTCACCGGGCGCGAAAGTGACCGTCAAGAACGCTGATTCGGCCACTCACACGCTGACCGCGTCCGACAAGTCGTTCGACACCGGGTCCATCGCCACGGGTGCCTCGAAGACCTTCACCGCGCCCACCAAGCCGGGCACGTACTCCTACATCTGCACGATCCACCAGTTCATGCAGGGCACCCTGACAGTGAAGTGATCCGGAGGCAGAACATGTTCGACATCGGCTGGGGCGACTTCCTGGTGCTCATCCTGGCCGCCCTGTTCATCCTCGGTCCGGACCGCCTGCCGGCTGCCGCTTCCGGGCTGGCCCGCACCGTGCAGCAGGTGCGCAAGTACGTCGGCACCGCCCAGGAACAGCTTCGCTCGGAAGTGGGCGATCTGGAGGAACTCCGGAAACCACTGCAGGACCTGCGCCGACTGCGCAACGTCGACCCGCGCGGCATGATCACCAAGCACCTGCTCGACGCGACCGGCGGCTACGACCCGCGCGAGGACCTGCGGATCGACCTGCCGGACATGCGGCCTACCCCGGTCGCGCAGCACCCGCTCGGCGTCGGCGAGAGCGCCCCGTTCGACACCGACGCCACCTGATCGGGTTCGGCACCGTCGGCTCCCTGCCGGCCTTCGGCCGACAGGCCGCCCGGCGCAGGCGACCTGTCGGGGTGGGGACGGCTGTCAGACGATCGGGACGGTGACCGGGCCGAAGCCTGTGGTCGGCAGGCTCTCCAGGTCCTGCAACTGCGGATCCGTGTTGTTCAGCGGCGGGTGGTACGTGACAGCCACTGTCGCGTTGACACCGAGTACCGCACCCGCGAGGGTCAGGTTCAGCACCGCCTTGCTCGGCGGTGAGTCGTTCGAGATCGACACGGCCGTCACGGCGCGAGCCGTGCCGTTGACGGTGACGGTGAATCGGTTGAGCGCGGGCAGGCCCTGTGCGGTGCCCAACATCTCCTGGTCGAACTGCAGCAGCACGGTGTGCGTGGCGCGGTCGGCCTCGCTCGCACCGCTCAGTGCCGGAGCCGTGTCCGGCCGGGCGACCGGGTTCGCGGCGACCGGTCCCTGCGAGCCGGCCGGAGCGGTCCAGAAGCCGGAGTTGGTGCAGGTGATGGGAGTCGGGAAGGTCCGGGTGGCGGTGTAGCTCCACCCGTGGGTCAGCCCGACGGTGTTGGTGAAGTCGGCGGTCGTGGTGAAGCCGCCCTCGGCCGGGCTGAACGCCAACGGTGGCAGCGGAGTCGGCACGAGATTGATCGGGCTGCCGATCCGGCCGCCGGTTGTCGCGTTGTACTCCTGTCGGGTGGCGGTCAAGGTCCACATCTCGGAGGCGTCCGCGCTCGGAACGGTGATGGCCACGGTGATCGGGCCGCCGGTCTTCTTCAGGCGCAGATCCAGGATGTCGCCGCAGGTGCCGGTGGACTGGAGGCGGGCAACACCGCCACCGCCGCCACCCCCGCCACCCCCGCCGCCGCCTACGCCCCCGCCTCCGGGACCACCGGAGGCCATCGCGGTACCGGCACTCGCGACAGCCATCATGATGCCGAGCACCGCGATGACCATCAGCATGCCCAACCTTCGAACCGCTTTCATTTCTACCCCTCACTTCTGTACCGCGAAATATCCGAGCAACCGGGCAAGGCTGTCGTGGCAGGAACGTTTCAACAGACCGTTATCCGGGTTGCGTCACTATCCACATCGTTCTGATTACAGTACGAAGTGGACAATCGAAATAGAATCAGTTCAATACCATCGGATGCCATTTATAGACAGCGTCGACCGGCCGGAAAAACATCTGTTCTTGATGTTTACCGGCTGCGCTGTAGTGGAAATATGCAATCAACTCGTCTGATCGGACGCGGCGGCTCGCGCGTTACCAGGACGGGTGAGATCGCCGATCCCCCTTGGGGGTACTTACGTCCGTAGTGATCGGCTGGCCACGCAAGGTGTCGCGGATGATGGCCGGAGTTGCTACTCGACGGCTGCGCGAAACCCGGGGCCGCATATGTCGGTGAATCGGTTCTGTCGGTTCTTTTCGGAGTGTTCGGCTTTTCAGATTGGGGTTGCCGGCATGCCGAACGGGCCGTCCGGCATGCCGGACGGCCCGTTCAGGTCAGGAACAGATCAGAAGGAACAGATCAGAGCATCGGGACCGTTACCGGGCCGAACGCGCCAGCGTCCAGACCAGGAGGAGCCACCGAACCAGGAGCCACCTCGGTGACGTCCTGGAACTGCGGATCAGTGTTGTTCAGCGGCGGGTGGTACGTGACCTGAACGTTCGCATTGATGCCCAGTACGGCACCTGCGAGTGTCAGGTTCGCCACCGACTTGTTCGCCGGGTTGTCGTTCGCGATCGTCACGCCCGTCACGGCGCGAGCCACACCGTTGACCGTGACAGCGAAGCGGTTGGCCGCGGGAACGCTGGTGGCGAGCATCGGCTGGTCGAACTGGAGCGATGCCACGTGCGTGCCGTGCAGCGATTCGTTGTTGCCGGTCGGTGCCGGAGC
>DASXYT010000235.1:0-21826 GCA_036502345.1 Pseudonocardiaceae bacterium
ATTGAAAGGCCATGTCCAGATGGCTACCCATTGCTGTGTGATTCATGCCTCGTCGGGTGCTTCTGGCAGGCGCGGAAAGGCAGGGCTCAGAACCAGTGGGCCCGGCCGCCGATCGCGCGCCCGGTGGCCCCGAGTACTGCGAAGACGACGCCGACCAGTGCGAGAATGATGCCGATGGTGTACAGCACCGGTATACCGACCAGGAAGCCGATGACGATCAGGATGACACCGAGAATGATCATTTTCCCGCACTCCTTCAGGGATGTCGGCGGGCGAGACCGCGTGTCCGCCCATCCGGGGGTGTCCCTGTCGGGCTCGGCTTCAAACATGGCGGGCTCGGCGGCCGAGATCAGGTCTCGGGCACCTGATGTTGGTCGCGTACGACGGTCGTCAGCTGGACATTGAACAGTCGCCCGTCAGCCGATCCGCTCGTCCAGTAGTCCACGGTGTCCGCCAGCGTGCGCAGAATCCGAAGGCTGAACGGTTCCACCGCGGGTTCTCCGACAGCCGGCAGCCGCACGTGTGCGGTGATCTCCAACCGGGCGGCCGACACCAGCAGTCGACACACCAGCATGCCGTTCGGATCGGCGTTCGCCAGCACTGTCGCGCACGCTTCCTCGACCGCCAGCCGCAGATCCGAGATCGTGTCGAGGTCGAAGTCCGCGCGCATCGCCAGGTCGGCAGCCAGCGCACGGATGCCGGACACGTGGTTGTCGCTGGCCAGCGTCCGGATCTCGATCTCGCCCGGACGAAGATGGGCGAAGTCCGGTTGTGCGGCCGGCCGATCATTCACCAGTCCCACCTCTTGGCCTGTGTGCGTGTACGTGCTCACATCATGCGGACCTCGCGTAACAGCATGACATGGCCGGTGAGGACACCACGGACCGGTGGATCGGATGATTCGTCGGAGCCGTAGTGGGTAGTCGACAGGCATGCCGACTTTTGGTTACTTCCTGTCCTGTGAGGAGTTCGGCCCGGTCGAACTGGTGCGTCAGGCGAAGCTCGCCGAGCGGGCGGGCTTCGAGCGGCTGTGGATCTCCGACCACTTTCATCCGTGGAACGAGCAACAAGGCCAGAGCCCGCTGGTCTGGTCGGTCATCGGCGCTCTGTCCGAGGCGACGAGCCTGCCGATCACCACCGCCGTGACATGCCCGACCACCCGCATCCACCCGGCGATCATCGCGCAGGCCGCCGCCACGGCAGCCGTGCAGACCGGCGGCCGGTTCGTGTTGGGCGTGGGCAGCGGGGAAGCACTGAACGAGCACATTCTCGGTGGCCCGTGGCCATCCGCCCCGAAACGGCTGGCGATGCTGGAAGAAGCAGTCGAGGTGATCCGGGCGCTGCACCGTGGCGAGCAGCTCGACTACGACGGCGAGTACTACACCGTCCGCGATGCCAGGATCTACACCCTGCCGCCCAGCGGGGAACCTGTGCCGATCTACGTGTCGGCTTTCGGCAGGCGATCCGCGACCCTGGCCGGGCGGATCGGCGACGGCTTCATCTCGGTCAAGCCCGACCGCGAGCTGCTGGACATCTTCCGTGCGGCAGGTGGCGGGGATCGGCCGACCCAGGGCGGCCTGAAACTGTGCTACGGCCGCAGTGAGGCTGATGCCGTCGCGACCGTGCACCGGTTGTGGCCCAACGACCAGCTACCGGGTGAGCTGGCCCAGGTGTTGCCGACGCCGAGGCATTTCGAGCAGGCGTCCGGTCTGGTGACCAAGGAGCAGATCGCCCCGGCCGTACCGTGCGGGCCGGACCTCGGGCGGCATGTCGAGGCGATCAATCAGTTCGTCACCGCCGGTTATGACGAGATCTACGTGCAGCAGATCGGCCCGGACCAGGATGCGTTCTTCGAGTTCTGGTCGGAGCGGTTGGCCGACGAGGTGGGTGCCTCGCGACCCCTGGTGCGCACCGCCGTCCGAGGTTGATCGCGCGTCGTGCGGCTACGACGGAGCCGGGGCGCGGGGCGGGGGTGGGTTCGCCGCCGGCCCTGGCGAATGGAGTTTCTGGTGACTGGGCACCCGTCCTCGGTGCTGCGCGCGCCCGACCGCGAACGGGCGTACCAGGATCTGCTGGCCGACCTGCGGCCGGTGGCCAAGGTTCTGGCCTCCTGACCGCATTCTGCCCAGACCGGTGTCGTCATTCCGGGTGATCGGTCAGGTCGGGCGGTGGCGCCAGATCGGCCAGGACGCCGAAGTGGTCACTTGTCCAGACGCCGTTCACGGGTCCGGCGAAGATCCGTTCGCAGCGGGTGATCGCCAGGGTGGGGCCACCGTGGTAGCCGCACCGGACCAGCACGTAGTCGATGCGGCGGAACGGCCAGTCCCAGTCGACGCTCAACCCGTTCTCCGGCACATAGGTCGGGCCCGGTTCACCCGGATGGGCGCTGGCCCACGCGTCCCGGTAGCAGACGCTGACCTTCGCCAGGCTCTGCCGGCCGGTCCAGAAGCGGATGCTGGTGGCGTCCGGTTCGGCGTCGAAGTCGCCAGCGACGATCACATGCGCGGGTTGGCCGGCCAGCGCGTCCTCGATCGCCCCTGCCGTGCGGACCGCCTGCAGTTCCCGTTCGTACTCCAGTTCCAGCCGCCAGCTGGGCAGGTTGTTCACCAGCAGGACCCTGCCGATCGGTGGTGGCGTGAAGATCTCGGTGATCAGGCTCGTGCAGGCGAAACCCGCCGTGCGGCTGGTCACGTGCAGGTCGACCTCGACGACCTTGCCGATCGGCCAGCGGCTCGCCGTGCTGACGCCCTGGCCGTCGTCCTCGCGGTCGGTCTGGTGAACGACGTGGTGGTCCGGGCCGAGCACATCGCGGGCCTGGTCGTACTCGGCGGTCGTGATCGCCTCCTGGAACGTCACCAGATCGGGCGAGAGCTCGTGAAAACCGTTCTGCAACACCGCTCGCCTGGCCGCCCAGTCGCCCCGGACACCCCACATGTTCAGCGTGGCAACCCTCATGGCGGTGGAGTAGCCGTTCACCGATCAGCCGAAACGACGTGAGCTCACGCGGAGCTCACCGCCGACCTCCGTTGCCAGGTTCCGCACAGTTTTGCCTGCCGGATCGCCGGGTATGTCTCGTGTGGATGGGAGGCAGGATGAACAGCAAGGTCGTGGTGGTGACAGGTGCGAGCGGTGGCATAGGACGGGCCACCGCCGAGGCGTTCGCCGAGCAGGGCACGGCGGTCGCGCTCCTCGCCCGAGGGAAGTCCGGTTTGGACGCCGCCGCCGAGCGGGTCCGGGAGCTGGGTGGTACCCCGTTGGCGATCTCCGTGGACACCAGCGACAGCGACCAGGTGCACGCCGCCGCCGACCGGGTCGAGCAGGAGTTGGGCCCGATCGACGTGTGGGTGAACGTCGCGTTCACCTCGGTGTTCGCGCCGTTCGACCGCATCCGGCCGGAGGAGTACCGCCGGGTCACCGAAGTGTCCTACCTGGGCTACGTCTACGGCACGATGGCGGCCCTGGAACGGATGAAGCCACGCGACCGCGGCACGATCGTCCAGGTCGGCTCGGCCCTGGCCTACCGGGGTATCCCGCTGCAGAGCGCCTATTGCGGTGCGAAGCACGCCATCCAGGGCTTTCACGAGGCGCTGCGCTGCGAACTCCTGCACGAACACAGCGGCGTGCACGTGACGATGGTGCAGATGCCGGCTGTCAACACGCCCCAGTTCTCCTGGGTGCTGTCGCGCCTGCCCCGGCACGCACAGCCGGTACCGCCGATCTACCAGCCCGAGGTGGCGGCACGAGCGGTGCTCTACGCGGCGGACCATCCGAAACGCCGCGAGTACTGGGTGGGCGCGAGCACCGCTGCCACGCTGGCCGCGAACGCGATCGCGCCGGGACTGCTGGACCGCTACCTGGCGCGCACCGGGTTCAAGTCGCAGCAGACAGACCAGCCGAGGAACCCCCAGCAGCCGGAGAACCTGTGGGAACCCGCCGACGGGCCGCGCGGCCACGACTTCGGCGCCCACGGAGCGTTCGACGACAGTTCGAAACCACGCAGCGCACAACTGTGGGCCAGCCACCACCACGGCCTGCTCGCCGCCGCGGGCGGGGCACTGGTCGCAGGCGGGCTCGCACTGTGGGGACGAGCCCGATGAAGCCGTTCGGTACACCGAACCAGGAGCCGACCATGACGAGTCGCCTGACCAGCCTGCTGCGCCACGACACCGGCCGGGTGTTGGCCGATGTCCGCACCGGCCGCCTGGAACGCAGCATGTCCGCACTGACCGCGGCCGGCGCGTTGGTGACCGCCGCCGAGATCTACTTCGAACACGACAAGGCCAGCTTCGGCAATCGGCTGATGTGGCTGCCCGTCGCGCTCGGGCCGATCGGCGCGGCCGCCGGGGTCGCGGGTTTCTTCAGCCAACGCATGGCCCACACCGCGTTGCCGGTGGCGTCGGCCGCGATCGTGGCCAACGGGCTGCAGGGCACCTACCTGCACGCGCGGGGGATCGGCCAGAAGCCCGGCGGGTGGCGCAATGCCCGCTACAACCTGGAGATGGGGCCGCCTCTGCTGGCCCCGCTGTTGGTCACGATGGTCGGCGGCATGGGCCTGCTGGCCTCCTTGCTGCGGCGGGAACGGTGATGCGTGGTGACGGCGTGACACCCGGTGGCCGTCAGCCCCGTTTCCCCGGCTTCGACGTGCTGGCGCAGTCAGGGCACTGGGATCAGGTGACGGCGGGTGTGGTGCTGTCCCGGCTGGGCCCGCGGGAGCCGATGCGGTTCTTCAGCCCTGCCGAGGAGGCGATCGCGCGACCGCTGCTGGACCTGCTGCTCGACCAGCGCAGCGAGCCGAGGGTGCCGGTGCTGGAGATGATCGACTCGCGGCTGGCCGAGGGCAGCACCGACGGGTGGCGGTACGAGGACCTGCCAGAGGACGGTCAGGCCTGGCGCGACACACTGACGGCGCTGGATGACGACGCGCGGGACGCGCATGGCAGCGGATTCGCCGGGTGCTCCGGCGACACGCGGACAGCGCTGATCCAGGCCGTGCAGGATCTCGGGACCGAGAAGTGGCACGGGCTGCCGGCCGACCGGGTGTGGAGCCTGTGGACCCGGTACGCCTGCACGGCGTTCTACGCGCATCCGTGGGCCTGGAACGAGATCGGCTTCAGCGGGCCCGCCTATCCGCGTGGCTACAAGAACGCCGGTGTCGGCAGGCGGGAGCCGTGGGAGGTCGCCGACCGCGAGGATCTCGACCCGGTCAGGGACCGGTCGTGAAGTGGCCACTGCGGGACGGTTCGGCGGACTCGGTCCGCTCGCGGAACGCCTCCGCCTGGCTGCTGCCCACCGGCGACGTCCGCACCGACCACCAGGCCCGGGAGGACATGCGCCGCTTCGCCGACAGCGACGAGGTCGATGCCGTGATCGTCGGTGCGGGGGCCGGCGGCGCGACGATGCTGCAGCGCCTGGCGCACGCGGGCTGGCGGGTGGTGGCGCTGGATGCCGGGCCGTTCTGGGATCCCGACCGGGACTGGGTGTCCGACGAGGCCGGTTCACACCAGCTGTACTGGACCGAGCCGAGGGTGATCGCCGGCGACGACCCGGTTCCCATGGGCTCCAACAACTCCGGGCGCGGGGTCGGCGGCTCGATGGTGCACTACGCCGGCTACACACCCAGATTCCATCCCAGCGACTTCACCACTCACAGCCGAGACGGGGTCGGCGCGGACTGGCCGCTGGACTACACCGAACTGCGGCCCTACTACCAGGCCGTCGAGGGTGAGCTACCGGTCGCGGGCGAGGACTGGCCGTGGGGTGACCCGCACACCTACCCGCACTCGGCGCACCCGGTGGGCGGCAACGGCGAGGTGTTCCAGCGTGGCGCCGACAAACTGGGCATCACCACGAAGGTAGGGCCGGTCGCGATCACCAACGGCCGGTTCGGCCACCGCCCGCACTGCATCTACCGTGGCTTCTGCCTGCAGGGCTGCAAGGTGAACGCGAAGGCGTCACCCCTGATCACCCACGTGCCCGACGCCCTGGCGCACGGCGCCGAGATCCGGGCCGACTGCATGGTCACCTCGGTGGAGATCGACGAGCGCACCGGCCGCGCGACCGGAGTGCGGTACGTGCGTGGCGGTGTGGAGCACCTGCAGCGTGCCGCCCACGTCGTGGTCGCCGGGTACTCCATCGAAACGCCCCGGCTGCTGCTCAACTCCACCAGCGGCCGGTTCCCCGACGGGCTGTGCAACGACTTCGACCAGGTCGGCCGCTATCTGATGGTGCAGGGCGCGCCGCAGACCGCTGGCCGGTTCGACGACGAGGTGCGCATGTACAAGGCACCGCCGCCGGAAGTGTCCACGGAGGAGTTCTACGAGACCGATCCCACCAAGCCCTACCGGCGCGGTTTCTCTCTGCAGACGGTGTCGCCGCTGCCGATCACCTGGGCCGAACACGTCGCCGGCCAGGGCCACTGGGGTGGGGCGCTGCGCGAGTACATGCGGGACTACGTGCACTGGTCGTGCCTCGGCGCGCTGTGCGAGTTCCTGCCGCAGGCGGACAACCGGGTCACCCTCGCCGACGAGACCGACCGGCACGGCCTGCGGGTCGCCCGGTTCGCCTACAGCCAGTGCGACAACGACCGCCGACTCGTCAAGGCCGCGCAGCAGGTGATGGAGGACATCCTGCACGCGGCCGGTGCCGACGAGGTGATCACGTTCCAGCGCTACGCACATCTCGTGGGTGGTGCCCGGATGGCGGCGCGCGCCGAGGACGGGGTCGTGGACCGCGACTGCCGCGCGTTCGCCGTGCCCAACCTGCTCATCACCGACGGCAGCGTGCTGCCGACCCAGGGCAGCGCGAATCCCGCGTTGACGATCATGGCCGTCGCGGCTCGTGCCGCCGACCGGCTACTGGCCAGGCCCTGACCGACTCGATCACTGAAGGAGGCCCGATGTCTGAGAATGTCGCCGACCATGTACTGGCCCGCCTGCGGGAATGGGGAGTGGACACCGTCTTCGGCTATGCCGGCGACGGCATCAACGGGCTGCTCGCCGCGTGGGGCCGAGCGGACAACGACCCGAAGTTCGTCCAGGTCCGACACGAGGAGATGGCGGCGTTCGAGGCCGTCGGCTACGCCAAGTTCAGCGGGCGGGTCGGGGTGTGCGCCGCGACATCCGGGCCGGGCGCCATCCACCTGCTCAACGGCCTCTACGACGCCAAGCTGGACCACGTGCCGGTGGTGGCCATCGTCGGGCAGACCAACCGGTCCGCGATGGGTGGCTCCTATCAGCAGGAGGTCGACCTGGCCAGCCTGTTCAAGGACGTGGCCAGTGAGTACCTAGAGGTCGTCAACGTGCCCGAGCAGTTGCCCAACGTGCTGGACCGGGCCATCCGCACCGCGCTGAGCCAGCACGCGCCCACCGCGATCATCATTCCGGCCGACGTGCAGGAACTGCCCTACTCGGCGCCGGGTCACGCGTTCAAGATGGTGCCGTCGTCGCTGGGTATGGAGACGTCGAACAACGTCCCCGACCAGCAGGCGGTGGCCAGGGCCGCCGAGGTCCTCAACGCGGGGGAGAAGGTCGCGATCCTGATCGGCCAGGGTGCCCGCGACGCCCGCCGGGAGGTCATCGAGGCCGCCGACGTGCTCGGCGCCGGTGTGGCGAAGGCGTTGCTGGGCAAGGACGTGCTCCCCGACGACCTGCCCTTCGTGACCGGCTCGATCGGGCTGCTGGGTACCAGGGCCAGCTACGAGCTGATGCGCGACTGCGACACCCTGCTCACCGTCGGCTCCAGCTTCCCGTACACACAGTTCATGCCCGAGTTCGACCAGGCCCGCGCGGTGCAGATCGACCGGGACGGCCGGTTCGTCGGCATGCGCTACCCCTACGAGGTCAACCTCGTCGGCGACGCAGGCGCGACCCTGCGGGCGCTGCTGCCGCAGTTGCGCAGGCATGAGGACCGGTCCTGGCAGGAGACGGTGGAGAAGAACGTCGAGTCCTGGTGGAGCGACATGGAGGCCGAGGCCATGGTGGCGGCCGACCCGGTCAATCCGATGCGGCTGTTCTGGGAGCTGTCCTCGCGGCTGCCCGACAACGTGATCGTCAGCGCCGACTCCGGTTCGTCGGCCAACTGGTATGCCCGCCACCTGCGCTTCCGCGGTGACATGCGCGGCTCATTGTCGGGCAACCTGGCCACGATGGGACCTGGCGTGCCCTACGCGATCGGTGCGAAGTTCGCCCACCCGGACCGCCCGGCCATCGCGTTCGCGGGCGATGGCGCCATGCAGATGAACGGCATGAACGAGCTGATCACGATCAAGCGGTACTGGCAGGAGTGGACCGACCCCCGGCTGGTCGTCGCCGTCCTGCACAACAACGATCTCAACCAGGTCACCTGGGAGATGCGGGCGATGAGCGGCGCGCCGAAGTTCGAGGAGTCCCAGCAGTTGCCCGACGTCGACTACGCCGCGTTCGCCGCCTCGCTGGGGTTCGCGACCCAGACGATCACCGATCCCGACCAGATCGCACCCGCGTGGGACCAGGCGCTGGCCGCCGACCGGCCGACCCTGCTGGACGTGCACACGGACCCGAACGTGCCGCCGATCCCGCCGCACGCCACCTTCGACCAGATGAAGGACGCGGCGCTCTCCCTGCTCAAGGGTGACCCGGACCGGTGGGAGCTGCTCAAGCAGGGCGTCAAGACCAAGGCACAGGAACTGTTGCCGCACAAGGACAACTGAGATGGACGCCGTGGTCGAGTCGGTCGACGCCCACGCCTACACGATCCCGACCGACGCGCCGGAGGCCGATGGCACCGCCGAGTGGGCCGCGACGACACTGGTCGTGGTGCGGGTCCACTCGGCGGGCCAGGTGGGCACCGGCTGGACCTACGGCGCCGCCGGATGCGCCGCGCTGGTACGGGAGCAACTGGCCCGTGTGGTGACCGGCCGCGACGCGCTGGCCGTGCCGGGTAGCTGGGAAGCGATGGTCCGGGCGGTGCGCAACGCCACCAGGGCGGGCGCGGTCGGCTACGCGATCTCGGCGGTCGACGTGGCGCTGTGGGACCTCAAGGCGCGGTTGCTGAACGTGCCACTGGCCGGCCTGTTCGGTGTCGTGCACGACTCGGTGCCGGTCTATGGCAGCGGCGGCTTCACCACCTACGACGACGAGCGGATGACGGCCCAACTCACCGGCTGGACGCAGGACCAGCGGATCCCGCGCGTGAAGATCAAGATAGGCCAGTCCTGGGGCGGTGACGAGCCCCGCGACCTGGCACGTGTGGCTTCCGCCCGGGCCGCCGTCGGGCCGGACGTCGAGTTGTTCGTCGACGCCAACGGTGGCTACCAGCGCAAACAGGCGATCCGGCTGGCCCGCGCGATGGCGGAGTTCGACGTGCGGTGGTTCGAGGAACCGGTCAGCTCCGACGACCTGGACGGCCTGCGGGAGGTCCGCGACCAGGTCGTCGCGGACGTGACGGCGGGGGAGTACGGCACGGACATCGCCTACTTCCACCGGATGTGCGCGCATCAGGCCGTGGACTGCCTGCAGATCGACGCGACCCGCTGCGGCGGCTACACCGAGTGGCTGCGCGCGGCAGCGGTGGCGGCCGGGTTCGGCCTGTCCGTGTCCGGCCACTGCGCGCCCAACCTGCACGCCCACGTCGCGGCGGCCACGCCCAACCTGCGCCACCTGGAGTGGTTCCACGACCACGTACGCATCGAGTCGATGCTGTTCGACGGTGCGCTCGACCCGACGGGTGGCACCGTGCGGCCGCGCCAGGACCGCCCAGGGCACGGCCTGGTGTTCGACACCGGCGCGGCTGCCCGGTACCTGGTCGAGCCGTGACCGGCCAGGACTGGCAGGAGTTCCCGCCACACGTGCTGCGCGAGTACGCGCTGCTCGCCGACGGCGAGCGGGGCGCGCTGTGCGGACCGCGTGGCGACATCGGCTGGTTGTGCGCACCCGGCTGGGACGACGACGCCGTACTGTCCACATTGGTCGGTGGTGGCGGCGTCTACTCGGTCACGCCCGCGGACACGGCGGTGTGGGGCGGTTACTACGAGCCGGGTTCGCTGATCTGGCGCAACCGGTGGGTCACGACCGGCGCGGTGGTGGAATGCCGGGAAGCACTGGCGTTTCCCGGTGATCCGCACCGAGTGGTGATGCTGCGCCGGATCGAGGCCCTGGACGGTGATGTGCGCGTGCGGGTCCAACTCGACCTGCGCGACGGCTACGGCCGGCGCTCGATGCGTCAACTGCGGCGCCACGACGACGGCCGCTGGTCGGCCAGGACCGGACTGCTGCGGGTGCGCTGGTCGGGCGCTGAGGCGGCGGTGACCGACGAGCACGGACGGCTCCTGTTGGAGCTGACGCTGCGCGGCGGTGAACACCACGACCTCGTGCTGGAGGTCGCCGACGAGCGACTGGCCGCGCCGGTCGACCCCGACGCGGCGTGGACCACCACCGAACACGCCTGGCACAGCGCCGTCCCGCGGTTCGACGAGACGGCGGCCCCGCGCGATGCCCGCCACTCCTATGCCGTGCTGCGCGGCCTGACCACCCGCGGTGGCGGGCTGATCGCGGCGGCGACCCTCGGGCTGCCCGAACGCGCCGAGGCGGGCCGCAACTACGACTACCGCTACGTGTGGCTGCGCGACCAGTGCTACGCAGGGCTGGCGGTGTCGGTCACCGAGCCGCACCCGTTGTTGCACGACGCGGTCGCCTTCACCACCGGCAAGGTCCTCGAACACGGCGACAAGCTCGCGCCCGCCTACCGTGCGGACGGCAGCCCGTTGCCCGACGAGTCCACGCTGCGGCTACCGGGCTATCCCGGTGGCTCCGATGTCGTGGGCAACCGGGTCACCGGGCAGTTCCAACTCGACTCGCTGGGCGAGATCCTGCAACTGCTGGCCTCCGCGGCGCGCTGGGACCAGTTCGACGACGACGCGCGGCGGGCGGCGCACGCCCTGATCGACCTGATCGGCGACCGGTGGGAGCGGCCGGAGGCCGGGATCTGGGAACTGCACGACGCCTGGTGGACGCACTCCCGACTGGCCTGCGTCGCGGGCCTCCGCTCCATCGCGGGTTTCCTGCCCCGCAAACAGGGTGGCGCGGCGGCCGGCCTCGCCGACGCGATTCTCGCGGAGACGTCCCGGCGCTGCCTGGACGAGCGGGGTGCCTGGCAACGTTCCGCCGACCTTCCCGGCGTCGACGCCGCCTTGTTGCTGCCACCGGTCCGCGGCGCGCTGCCCGCCGCCGATCCACGCACCGTCGCCACGCTGGCCGCCGTCGAGCACGAACTGACCGAGGACGGCTACGTGTACCGGTTCGCGCACGACGACCGGCCCCTTGGCGACGCCGAGGGCGCGTTCCTGTTGTGCGGCTTCATCATGGCCCTGGCGCACTGGCAGCAGGGACGCACCGTCGAGGCGTTCCGCTGGTTCGAACGCAACCGCGCTGCTTGCGGCCCGCCCGGTCTGCTGGCCGAGGAGTACGACGTCCGCCAACGACAGTTGCGCGGGAACCTGCCGCAGTCCTTCGTCCACGCGTTGTTGCTGGACACCGCGCAACGGCTGCCGACTCGGCCATCCGAGCCAGGTGACCCGCGTCAGAGCAGCAGGTCGTCCTGATCGCCGACCTCCTCGCGGAGGACGCGCAGGCTGGCGGCCAGCAGACGTGACACGTGCATCTGGGAGATGCCCAGGTGTTCGCCGATCTGGCTCTGCGTCATGTTGCCGAAGAATCGCATCGTGACGATCGCCCGTTCCCTGCTGGGAAGCTTGGCCAGCGCCGGATACAGCACCTCACGGTTCTCGACGCCCGTCAGCTCCGCGGCTTCGGCTCCCATCGACATCACAATGGGGCCCGGTCCGTCGTCGGTGGCCGCGTCCAGGGACTCGCCGCGATAGGCGTAGCCCACCTGTAGCCCTTCGTAGACCTCCTCGACCGACAGGTGCAGTTCGGCCGCCAGCTCGCTGGGCCGCGGCGCCCGGCCCAGCTGCTGTCCCAGTTTCGTCGAGGCAGCGGCGACAGAGGTGTGCAGTTCCTTCAGTTGGCGCGGCACCCGCACCGCCCACGTGGAGTCACGGAAGTAGCGCCGGATCTCGCCGGTGATGGTGGGCACCGCGAACGCGAGGAAGTCGCTGCCACGATCGGGATCGAAGCGGTCCACCGCGTTGATCAGTCCGATCAGGCCGACCTGGGTGAGATCGTCCTGAGGCTGGCCCTTGTTCCGGAAGCGCCGCGCGATGTGCTCGGCCAGTGGCAGGTGGCCTGTCACGAGCTGCTCGCGCACCTCGTCCCGCCGCGCGTCCGAGGTCGTGGGGTCGACCAGCACCCGGAACAGCGGTGCCAAGCCTTCGTACTCGTGACCACGATCACTCTGAGTCACGTCCAGGCCCGCAGGGGATGAGACCCGTCGCACTGAAGACCGTGATCCGCGTGTCGATCACCCACCTGCTCCCCCGTTCGTCTGTTCCTCCGCAGCTGGAGTGCGACGGAACCACTCCGTCCTGAGGAGATTCACCGAAAGGCGCAGTGCGCAAACATTCCCGGTGGCCCACTCGGCATACTCGGTGGTCACGATCAGTAACATCAGCTCGTTTCGGTGACGCGACGCTCCCAGGCCGGTGACCCATGCGAAGCACGTCAATCCGGGCGCGTACCGACCCTCGGTGACGAAGCGTGGGTTCATGGTGTGGAATCGTGCTGACAGCCGGCTCATGGCGCGGCGACGGCTGGCCGCCGATCCTGTGTCCGGCGTATTCTGTCCACGACGCGTGCTTGAGAAGTAGGCCGTGCCGCTGTCGGCTCCACGCGTGTCCGCCGCAGCGAGCATGATCGCGCGTTGCGTCCTCGCCGGACCCCGCGAGAGCGAAAGTGCGGAGAACGATCATGACAAGCCTGCTGGAGGTCAGTACCGATCTCGTCGGCAACACCGCGGTGGTGCGTGCCGTTGGCGAAGTGGACATGAGCAATGCGCCGACGCTGCGCACCGAGTTGTTCAATGCCTGCGACGAGATCAGCGAAGCGGGAGTGCTCGCGGTGGATCTCACCGGCGTCGTCTTCTTCGGTTCCAGCGGGGTCGGTGCGCTGTTGCAGACCTACCAGCGATGTCGGGCCGAAGGCATTCCGCTACGCACCGTCGCAACCAACAGTGCCGTCCTGCGCACGCTGCAGATCTGCGGGGTGGCCGACATCTTGGACATCCGGGACTCGTTGGCCGGCGCCACCTGTGCCCAGGCCGGGACTCCTCGATCCTGAGCCGACCGTGCGAGGGTGCCTCCGGTCGCGGGCCTCAATCATGTCCGTCCCGCGCTCCGTCGATCCGAGGAGTGGCCGGTCGGCTCCACAAGAACACGGTCGTCCCCTGGTCCGATCGGTCGACCCGGACGTCCTCCATGCAGTTGCGCATGATCGACCACGAGAACCCATGCTGACGATCAGGCGGTGCGGCCTGCCATCGTCCCTGGTCCCGAACCTCGAACACGGCCTGATAGTGGTGATCGGTCCTGGCCAGATGACCGTCGACCGTCACCGAACCGCTGGGCGGGGCGCCGCTGTGCCCGGTGATGCCATAGCCGTGCTCCACGCTGTTGGTGACCGCCTCGCTCACCGCCAGGACACAGTCCGCGGCGCTCTCTTCCGGCCAGTGGTGGTCGGTCAACCACCGTCGCACCCGGTTACGGACCGTATTGGGAGCGGTGACAGTGGCGTCCACCTGGACCCGTAGCCCGGTGATCAGGCGCTGGACGGGCATCGGTACCAGGTTCGTGCGCAACGGCTGATGGCCGTCTGCACCCTGTGCTGGTGACATCGGCGGACGATCCTCCCTCATCGCGGTGCCGGTGAGCACGTAGCCCCTGAGCGTCCTTCCCGACAGTGGGCGGGTGGTGGCCGGCCGGGCCTCAGGGATGCAGCAGGACCTTGGTCCAGCCGTCCTTCCGGTCGTCGAAGTTGCGGTACCCCTCCGCGGCCTCGTCCAGATTCAACTCGTGGGACACGATCAACCCTGGGCTGATCTTGTCGCGGTGGATGAGATTGCGCAGTTGCCGGTTGTACTGCTTGACGTTGGCCTGGCCGGTGCCCATGGACTGGCCCTTGAAGAAGAACGTGCCGAAGTCGAAGCCGAACCTGCCCTCCTTGGCCATGTCGTCGGCGGCGCTGGGATCCTCGGGGACGAACACGCCGACCACGCCGATCCGGCCGGTGGGCCGAACTGCCTGGACGAGACTGTTGATGGTCAGCCCGGGCCGCTCGTTGCCCTCGTGGTCGTGGGCTTGATAGCCGACCGCCTCAACCCCCTTGTCCGCACCCTGCCCGCCGGTGAGTTCCAGCACCTGGTCGACGGCGTCGCCCGCGCTGTCGTCGATCGGGCTCGCGCCGACCCGTTCCACCAGCTTGAGGCGATCGGGCTGGCGGTCTACGACGAACACCTGGTCGGCGCCGCGCAGGTTGGCCGACATCGCCGCCATCAGACCGACCGGCCCGGCACCGTAGATGACCACCGAGTCGCCGATCCCGACGCCGGCCAACTCGGTGCCGTGATACCCGGTGGGCAGGATGTCGGACAACATGACGTAGTCCCGTTCCTTCTCCTCCGCGTCCTCGGGCAGGACCAGGGCGTTCCAGTCGGCGTAGGGCACGCGCAGCAGTTCGGCCTGGCCGCCGTTGTAGGGGCCCATGTCGGCGTAGCCGTACGCGGCGCCCGCGCTACCGGGGTTGGTGGTCAGGCAGAACCCGGTCAGGCCGGACTCGCAGTTCTTGCAGAAGCCGCAGCCGATGTTGAACGGGAGACAGACCCGGTCGCCGACCTTGACCCGGTCGACGCCGGACCCCACCTCGATGACCTCGCCCATGTTCTCGTGGCCCAGCACCTTGCCCTGCTCGACGTCGGTGCGCCCCTCGTACATGTGCAGGTCGCTGCCGCAGATGTTGGTGGTCGTGATGCGCACCAGGGCGTCGGTGGGCTTTTCCACCGCGGCGTCGGGGACGTTGTCGACGGAGACGTTCTTGGGGCCGTGATAGACCAAAGCGCGCATGGTGCTGATCCCTCCTGGACGTCCTGTCGTGGTGAGCCATCCACCGACTACCCACTCGACGCCGGGACCAGTCATCCACGGCCGGACCGCGACACGGCGCACACACGAATGGGTTCGGCGCGGAGTAGCAGCTGTCCGTTGTGGGTAGTCAGCCGTCATGACGACCGGCACACCACTGCGGGCGGTGGCATCATGGCGGCCGACATCCTGCTGGCGGCCACGCCGACCTGGATGGGCCCGGTACCCGCCGACGTGGCCTTTCTTCGACGGCTTCGACCTGGCGCGCGTGCCGACCGGGTCGGGTACGCCGCCTACGAGCCGGTCCTGCGCGTTCGGTCCGCGATGACCTCGTCGGCGGCTCGCTGGCCCTCCTCGGCGCCACCCTCCATGTAGCCCTGGAAGTTCACCGAGCAGTGCTCGCCCGCGAAGTGCACGTTGCCCTGCCGGACGCCCTCATAACCGGCGAAGTGCTGTGTGTAGTGGGTGGGCCAGTACGAGTACGAGCCGAACGAGAACGGATTCAGATACCAGGTCGACATCAACGCCTTGCCATTCCACAGCGCGGTCAGGCCGGGAAAGACCGGTTCGATCTGGCTGAGGAATCTGCGCGCGTACTGGTGGGTCTTCGGATCATTGGCCGTGCGGAACGGTCGATCCGGAGTGAACGAGTGTGCCACGCTGCCGCCGGTGTAATCGACCAGAATGCCCTGCGTGCCCGGCTGCGCCCGGCTGACCTCCCAGGTGTTCTGATAGCCGGTGTCGGCGTAGGACTGGCCGGTCGAACGGCCCGGCCAAGCGCCGGTCTTGTTCCACAACCGTGTGTCGAACTGTAGTTGGAGCTTGCCGTTGACGCCCATCGGCATGGCGGCATACGTCGCCTTCTTACGGGCGTCGAAACGTGCGCGGGAGAAGTCGATGCGCTTCATGACCCCCAGCGGCACCGCGAGGATCGTGTGATCGGCCGTGATCGTCCTGGTGTTGCCGTGCGAGGAGAACGTCAGCAGCTGCGTGTTGTCGTTCTGGACCGCGAGGGAGACCAACTGCCAGCCCAGCCGGACGGTGCCGGCCGGCAGCGCCGCGGCGATGGACCTCGGCAGTTGCTGGTTGCCGCCGCGGATGTGGAAGCGCTCGTCACTGGTGCCGAAGATGTCGAATTCGCCGGAATCCGGTTGGAAGCCGATCAGGCCTATCATGCCGAGTGCGGTCTGCTGTGTCGTGTCGGCGCCGAACTCGATATTGTAGGCCACGTCCATCAGTTGGCCGAATTTGCTGCGGTGCCCGCCCGGCACCCGGCTCTCGATCCAGTCGTACGTGGTCATGTTGGACAGCGCGATACCGGCCGGAGTGTTGTCCGCGTCGAAGGTGACCGGATAGCAGAACGAATCCAGGTCTTTCTGTAATGCGGCGAAAACCGGTTCGAAGTCGGCGACCGCCTGCTCGAACGGATAGTAGTGGCCGTCGAAATAATAGGTGTCGGTGCTGCCCGTGGGCTCCGCCGCCCGCAGGTCGTCCAATGCCAGACCGAAGCGCTGCGCCAGGTCCTGGATCACCACGTGGTCGGTGTCGATGAGTTCGCCACCCCATTCCGACACCTGGCCGGCCTCCCAGTACGAACCGGACGTCGAGGAGAACATCCGGCCGCCGATCCGCCCGCTCGCCTCGTACACCGTGGCGGCGATGCCGTGGTCCGCCAGCCTCAGCGCAGCCGCCAGCCCGCTGATCCCGGCGCCGACGATCGCGATCCGACGAGGTTCTGCCGCCATCGCCGGGAATGCGGTGCCGGCTCCCAGGGCCACCGCGCCGACACCGGCAGCGGCCCCCATGGCGAGGAATTCGCGTCGCCTGATCCGCTGCCGCGTCGTCGCCCGGCGCGCTTCATGATGTCCGCCGTTCTCCCGAGCGGCGAACATCTTCCCGATCATGTGAGCGAGCCGGGTCCTGGCCATGTCGCGATCTCCCGCCGTGTTCGATCGGGCACTCTTCGGAGTGCCCAACGACTCTAGTCACAACAGCGGCGATTTTCGAGGAACTGCTGAGCCGATCCGGTCGATATATGGTGCAGGTATGAGCCGGGTCAACGATATCGGTGGGCAGACTGGGTTCGGTGCCGTGGACACCGAGGACGACGAGCGCGGGTTCCACGCGGACTGGGAGGCCAGGGTCTACGCGCTCAACACCGCGCTCCTGCGCCACGGCGTGTACAACCTCGACCAGTTCCGGGACGCCGTGGAGCGGATGCCACCGGGGAACTACCTGGCCGCGTCGTACTACGAGCGATGGCTGACCGCGATCGAGACGCTCACCGAACAAGCCCTGGGCGAAGTCGATGAGTGACTTGGTGCGTGCCCGCTTCGCGCCCGGTGACCAGGTGCGTGCCCGGAGCACCGATCCCGAGCACCACACCCGGGTACCGCGGTACGTGCGGGGCCATCAGGGCGTGGTGGTCGAGCCGCAGGGAGCGTGGCCGCTGGCCGACGACGGCGCCCGGGGTCTGTCCGAGCCGAGGGTCGAGCAGGTCTACACGGTGCGGTTCGCGGCCCGTGACCTGTGGGGGGCCGGCGGGCACTGGGTGACCGTCGACCTGTGGGAGTCCTACCTGGAATCGGCGACGGAGGTCGACGCATGAGTGGCACCCACCCGAGCACTCCGATCGCGGCGCGGGTACGCGCGCTGGAGCAGCGCCTGATCGAGGCCGGTCTGGTGAGCGACGCGGAGCTCGACGAGATCCTGGCTCGTTTCCTGGCCGGTGCCTCGCCGTTGAACGGGGCGCGGATCGCGGCCCACGCTTGGACCGACGGCGATTTCCGGGCCAGGTTGCTGAGCGATGCGAACACCGCGATCGACGAGCTCGGGTTGTCCATGCGCGGAGGTCTGCAACCGCAGCGGCTCAAGGTCGTGGCCAACACCCCGGAGCGGCACAACGTGCTGGTGTGCACCCTGTGCTCGTGTTATCCCATCGGCCTGCTGGGCCCGTCGCCGTCCTGGTACAAGAGCGAGGCCTACCGGTCCCGGGTGGTCCGCGACCCACGCGCGGTGCTCGGCGAGTTCGGGCTGGCGCTGCCGGAGGACGTCGAGATCGTGGTGTGGGACTCCAGCGCGGAGAGCCGGTATCTCGTCCTGCCGATGCGGCCGGACGGCACCGCGGAACTCGCGGAAGAGGAACTGGTGGGTCTGGTGACGCGGGAGGGCCTGATCGGCACGGCCGCCGTGTGATCCCGCCGCCAACACCCCCTAATGGCGGCGGATGCGAGCCAGCCAGGCGGGCAGGTCGGCAAGCTGGCCTTCCGGCAGACCCGAACGGGCGGCGTTGTCCGCGTTGATGAACACCCGGTACCGACTGGCCCGCAGGTCTTCGAGCGTCCAGCCTTCGCCGAAGGCGTCCCGGATCGCCGTGTCGGGGATCCGCGGGCCGAGGGCGGGCTCGGTGTCGGACACGGCCAGCGCCAGCACGAAGACCCGGCCACCGGACCGGCACACGCCGCTCAGGCTGTGTACGTAGCGGGCCCGCTGGTCCTCATCGAAGGTGTGGAACAACGCGCTGTCGACGATGGTGTCGAAGCGTGGCTGATCGCCGAGGGCCAGAGCGTCGGCGACCTCGAACGTGGCCGGCACACCGCGCGCCGCCGCGTTCGCCTTGGCGACGTCCACGGCGGCAGGGGAGAGGTCCACGCCCAGCACGGTATGTCCGCGTGCGGCCAGGTGGATGGTGTGCTCGCCGGCGCCGCAGCCGACGTCCAGCACCGAGCCTCGAATCCAACCTTCACGTTCCAGTGCCGTGACCGCCGGCTGCGGCTGGTCGATCAACCACGGCGCGGATCGCGACCGGTATGACGAGTCCCACGATGCGGCGGAGGAGATTGGTTCCATGCTCCGTATTGTTCAACTTCTCCTTTACTGGAGGTCAATCGGGGGACCGAGTCAGCCCAGCACCGGGCGCCGTTCACCGACCCTGGTGGCCTGTTCGAAGGCATGGGCGAGCCGCAGCACCGTCAGTTCGGCCCGATGGGCGCCGACGATCTGCAGTCCGACCGGCAGGCCGTCCGGCGTGAACCCGGCGGGCACCGAGATCGCGGGTGACGCCGTGGCCGACACGAAATATGCGGACCGCATCCAGTCCAGGTAGGTCTCCTGCGGCACGCCCGCGATCACGGTCGGGTACTCCAGCTCACCGTCGAACGGCGGGGTCTGGCTCACCGGGAGCAGCAGCCCGTCGTATTCCTCGAAGAACCGCCGGACACGCTGGAACAGCTCCGCGTGCAGCAGTTCGGCCCGTGCGATGTCGGCGCCGGTGAGTGAGCGGGCCTGGTCGATGTTCCAGATCAGCGTCGCCTTCATCTCGTCGGCGCGCGAGTCGCGCAACGGGCCCATGACCATGTCGAACTGCCAGGCGCGCAGCGTGCGGAAGACCGTGTCGGCGCCGGTGAAGTCGAGGCACGCCTGCTCCACCGTGCAGCCGAGGTCCTCGAACACCTTCACCTGCGCGGCGAGCACGTCGGTGACGGCCGGCTCCACCGGTACCGTGCCGCCGAGATCGGACGACCACGCCAGCCGCAGGCCGGTCACGTCCTGGCGCAGTGGTGCCCGGAACACCGACCCCGGCGCTTCGATGGACAGCGGTGCCCTGGCGTCCGGGCCCGCCTGCACCGACAGCAGCAGCGCGACATCCTCCACGGTGCGGCCCAGCGGCCCCTGCACGCCCAGCGTCGACCACGGCGTGAAGCTCGGCCAGCTCGGGACCCGGCCGGGCGAGGTGCGCAGCCCCACCACGTTGCAGAACGACGCGGGGTTGCGCAGTGAGCCACCCATGTCGCTACCGTCGGCCAGCGGCACCATGCCGCACGCCAGGGCCGCCGCCGACCCGCCGCTCGAACCGCCTGCGGAGCGTGTCAGGTCGTACGGGTTGTGGGTCGCCCCGAACACCGGGTTCACCGTGTGCGAACCGGCCGCGAACTCGGGGACGTTGGTCTTGCCGATCACGATCGCGCCGGCCGCCCGTTCCCGCGCCACGAGCAGCTCGTCGCTGCGCGGGACGAAGTCGGCGAACAGCGGCGAACCCTGCGTGGTCCGGACGCCCTCGGTGGCGTGGGTGTCCTTGACGCCGAACGGCAGTCCGTGCAGCGGCCCCACCTCGGCGCCGTGCGCGAGCGCCTCGTCGGCCGCTGTGGCCTCGGCCATCGCGCGTTCGACGCAGAACGTGACGATCGCGTTCACGGTGCCGTTCGTCTGCTCGATCCGTTCGAGGTGCGCGGTGAGCAGCTCCCGCGCCGAGATCTCCCGCTTCCGCAGCAGTGCGGCCAGCTCGACCGCCGACCGGTAGCACAGTTCCGTCACGTCGCCTCCAGGATCGGGCCGTCACGTCATCCTGGCAGGTGTGCCCGGCGACGTAAGGTAAGACCTTCCTGCGAGGGAGGCACCTCTCATGACGGCTCTGCCCCCACCGGACGCGGACCGGCTGGCCGCGCTCAGCGAACACCTCGGATTCGGTCTGTCGGCCGACGAACTCGCCGAGTTCGCGCCCGCCGTGGCCGGGACGATGGCTGCCTCCGTCGCGGTCGAGGCGCTCTACGAGCGCACGGCTCCCACGCCACCGCAGCGGTCCTGGCAGAGTCCGGCGGCGGAGGGCAACCCGCTGGGCGCCTGGTACGTGACGACCTCGATCAACGAGTCGCCGGACGGACCGCTCGCCGGCCGCACGGTCGCCGTCAAGGACAACGTCGCGGTCGCGGGCGTGCCGATGATGAACGGCTCGCGCACGGTGGAGGGCTTCGTGCCGCGCCGGGACGCGGCCGTGGTGCGCCGCCTGCTGGACGCGGGCGCGACCATCGTGGGCAAGTCCGTCTGCGAGGACCTGTGCTTCTCCGGCGGCAGCTTCACGTCCCAGCCGGGTCCGGTCCGCAACCCGTGGGACACCAGCCGGAACGCGGGCGGGTCGTCCAGCGGCAGCGGCGCGCTCGTGGCGAGCGGCGAGGTGGACCTCGCGCTCGGCGGTGACCAGGGCGGCTCGATCCGCATCCCGGCTGCGTTCTGCGGTGTCGTCGGGCACAAGCCGACGCACGGCCTGGTGCCCTACACCGGGGCGTTCCCGATCGAGCGGACCATCGACCACCTCGGCCCGATCACCCGGACCGTGGCGGACGCCGCCCGCATGCTGACCGTGCTGGCCGGTGTGGACGGGCAGGATCCGCGCCAGCCGGACGTCATCGACCCGGTCGACTACCTGGCGGAGCTGGCCACGTCGGCGGCCGGGCTGCGCATCGGCGTGGTGCGGGAGGGCTTCGGGACCGCCGTGTCCGACCCCGGGGTCGACGACTCGGTCCGCGCCGCAGTCGAGGTACTGCGCGGAGCGGGCCTGGACGTCGCGGACGTGTCGATCCCGTGGCACGTGGACGCGATGCACGTGTGGAACGTGATCGCCACCGAAGGCGCCGCGTACCAGATGATCGACGGCAACGCGTTCGGCATGAACGTCGAGGACTTCTACGACCCCGAGCTGATCACGCACTACGCCAGGGGCCGCCGCGAGCACGGTGCCGAACTGTCCAGGACGGTGCAGTTGGTCGGGCTGTCCGGGCGGTACACGTTCGAGGTCGGCGGTGGCCGCTACTACGCCATGGCCCGCCACCTCGCCCGCGAACTGCGGGCCGCCTACGACGCCGCGCTGGCCGAGTTCGACGTACTGGCCATGCCGACGCTGCCCTACACCGCGCGGGAGATCCCGCCCGCCGACGTGTCACTCGCCGGGTACCTCGACACCGCGCTGACGATGATCGGCAACACGGCGCCGTTCGACGTCAGCGGCCACCCGGCCTGCTCGGTGCCCGCCGGCCAGGTCGACGGCCT
>DASXYT010000236.1:0-1904 GCA_036502345.1 Pseudonocardiaceae bacterium
CTCGCTGGTGAAGGGCCGGTCCGGACCGAGGTCGATCCACAGCGCCAGCGGGCCGTCCGGATGCTTCAGCAGCACACCGGCGCCGACGTGTTCGGTGAACGGGGTGAGCAGCGGCCGCTGGCACATGTCGGTCAGGATCTCGCGCTGTTCTGCTGGCAACCGGGACCACGTCAACGACGAGTCGGTGGTCCACAGGGTCGGGTCGTCGGGGTGATCGAAGATCACGGCCAGCACGCTGCGCGCCCGCCACAGGTCGCGCAGTTGGGCGATCGCGCCGGTCAGGGCCTCGGTCAGGGTGGTGGCCTGGGCCAGGTGGGTGCTCAGCGACGCGAGCGCGCTGTCGCGTTGGATCGCGTAGTGCTCGTCGGTGACGTCGCGGAACGTGCCAACGGTCACGACGCGTCCGCTGTCCGGGTCGCGGGCGTGGTTGAAGGTGACGCTGACCCACAGGCGGTGACCGTCCCGGTGGGTGACCGGGATGGTGTAGCTGCCCTGCGTCTGGTCGAGCAGGTTCTCGAAGGCGTTGGCGACCTGCTGGTGGGCCGCCGCGTCGGTCGTCGCAGGCCACCATGGGTGGATCGGCGCGTAGGGCAGGCCGTCGGTGTCGTAGCCGAGGATGTCGGTGAAGGCCGTGTTGATCTCGATGACAGCACCGTCGGCGTCACAGACGAAGAACGCCTCCTGCAACGAGTCCACCAGGGCGGTGCGCCAGCGGGCGTGGTGGGTGCGCAGGCGGGCCATCTCCACGTTCGCGCGGACCCTGGCGAGCAGTTCCGCCGCCGCGAACGGCTTGACCAGGTAGTCGTCCGCACCGGCGTGCAGGCCCTCGATGGAGGCCTCCTGCCCGGCACGGGCCGACAGCAGCAGCACGGGCACCGAGGCCGTGCCCGGGTCGGCGCGCAGGGCGCCGACCAGGGCCAGACCGTCGAGGCGCGGCATCATCACGTCGCTGACCAGCAGGTCGGGAGCTGACTCGCGGACGGCGTCGAGTGCGGCCTGACCGTCGGTGACGGTGTCGACCTGATAGCCGGCATCGATCAGCAGCCTGCCGAGGTACTCCCGCATGTCGGCGTTGTCGTCAGCGACCAGCACCCGCGCCGAGACCGTCAGTCCGGAGCCTGCCGGCGCACCGGTCTCGCCGGCCTGCCCGGGGTGCGGCGCGACATCGGGGCCACCCTGATCGTGCAACGGCAGCCAGCGCAGTGCCTCCTGCACGTACGGGTCGACGCTGCCGGGCACCGGGATGCTGGTCGCGGCCGGCGCCAGCAAGTCGGCGGGCAGGTGGGCGGTGCCGAAGGGCAGCCGGATGGTGAAGCGGGTACCGGCGCCCTCGGTGCTGTCCGCGGTGATCGTGCCGCCGTGCAGCCCGACGAGTTCCTGGACCAGCGCGAGGCCGATGCCGCTGCCCTCGTTGGATCGTGAGTGGGCGTTCTCGATGCGGTGGAACCGTTCGAACAACCGGGGCATCTCGGCGGCCGGCACGCCGATGCCGGTGTCGGCGACGGTGACCACGGCGTGGTCGCCCTCACGGTGCACCGCGACACCGATGGAGCCGTCGAAGGTGAACTTCAGCGCGTTGGACAGCAGGTTGAGGATCACCTTCTCCCACATGCCCCGGTCGAGGTGCACCGGCTCGTCCAGCGTGGGGCAGTCCACCTGGAAGTCGAGGGCCGCCTTGTCGATGGCCGAGCGGAAGACGCTGGCCAGTTCGGCGGTCACCGCAGCCAGGTCGACGGGCTCGTAGCGGGCCTGCATGCGGCCCGCCTCGATCCGGGAGAAGTCCAGCAGCGTGTTGACCAGTCGCAGGAGCCGCTGGCCGTTGCGGTGGACGACCTCCAGGAGGTCCCGGTTCTCCGGCAGCACCCGCTCCGGGGTCCTGGCGAGGATGTCCTCGACCGGGCCGA
>DASXYT010000237.1:0-6379 GCA_036502345.1 Pseudonocardiaceae bacterium
GCCTTCAGCAGGCCCTCGGACATCGGCGTGGACTCGAAGACGCGGTCCTCCCGTTCCCGGAAGATGCCGACGGCCGAGGAGAAGCGCAGCAGCCGGTACAGCGCCGTCGGGTCGACCTGCGCCTTGGTGGCCAGGTCGGCCACCGGGTGCGGTCCGTCGGCCACCTGCTCCGCGATCTCCAGTTCCAGCAGCACGTCGACCACCTTGGCCAGCCGGGCGCCGTAGGCCAGGAACAGCAGGTGCTTGGCGTGCAGGTTGTCCTCGGGCAGCACGGTGGCCGAGAGCCGCGAGTTCACGTCGAGCACCGGCCTGGCGGCACCCTCGATGACGTCCTTGATGTGCGTCATGTTGACCTTGGTGGCCTGGTTCAGGTGCGCTGCCATCCCCGCGTCGTCCAGGTGCGCGCCCGGCTTCATCTGGAAGTCCTGCTGCCACCGCATCTCGATGCCGTCGGGCAGTTCGCGATACTCCCAGTGCAGGTTCATGTACTCGAACGGGCCGGTCTCCACCCGCTTGGAGTCGACGGACCTCGTGTCGCGGTGCGGGAACCGGTCGGACACCCAGCTCCACACGTTGCCGCCGTCGTCGGCGTGGGTGGTCAGGCGGAACCTGATCCGGTCGTCGTCGCGCTCCAGCACCTTCGCGTCGGAGTACTCACTGAACAGCGTCGGCCACGACTCGATGTCGTTGGTCATGTCCCACACCAGGTCGAACGGTGCGTTGATGGTGATCTTGTTGTCGGTTTTCGCTGCCATTGCTCACACCGCCAGACTGTTGACGAAATCGACCATGACCTGTGGGGTCTTCAGATTCCCGATCTCGGTGTCGGGAATGACGAGCCCGAACTCCTGCTTGATCCGCGCCGCGATCTCCATGATCGCCAGCGAGTCGAAGTCGAGTTCCTCGAACGGCGTGTCGGCGATGTCACCGCCGAAGCTCACGCCGTCGTTCTCACCCGCCGTGTCGTGCATCGTGTCGCGAAGCTGTGTCAGCGTGAATGCGGCCATGATTCCTCCAGCCTGTCTGTCGGATGTGAACTGTTCAGTGCGCGCAGCGGCGGACGACCAGCACCGAGTTGAAACCGCCGTAGCCCCGGGCGATCACGACGGCAACGTCGACCCGCCGCTGTCGCGGCTCAGCCACGACGAGGTCGATGCCCGCGCAGTCCGGCGCCACGGTGGTGATGTTGATCGTCGGCGGGATGACGTTGTGCCGGATGCTCAGCAGCGCGGTGGCCAGGTCCAGCGGGCCGCCGCCTGCGTAGAGCCGGCCGGTCATCGTCTTGGGCGCGGTGACCGGCACGCCACGGCGGCCGAACACCTCGGTGAGCGCAGCGGCCTCGGCAGCGTCGAGTTCGGGCACACCGCTGGCGTCGGCGAACACGACGTCCACAGCGGACGGCGCGACACCGGCGTCGGCCAGCGCGGTGCTGATGGCTCGGGCGAGCGTGCTGTGCCGGGCGTCGAACGTGGCGGCATGGCCCGCGATCTCGCCGTAGCAGTGCTCCGGGTGGCGCTCACCGCGGAAACCGGCCCGCTCGGCCACCAGGATCGCGCCGCCTTCGCCCGGCACGTAACCGGAAGCGGCGGCGTCGAAGGGCAGGAACGCCTCGTGTGCCTCGGGTTGCCTGCTGATCCTGGGGTTGGGCACCTGGGCCACCCAGCCCCACGGGCACAACGTCGTCTCAAGGCCACCGGTGAGCACCAGCTTGGCGGCGTCGTTGCGGATGTTGCGCCTGGCGTGCGCGATCGCGTCCAGGCCGCCGGTCTGCTCGCTGACCAGCACACCGCTGGCGCCGCGCATGCCGTGCCGGATGGAGATCTGGCCGGTGTTCACCGCGTAGAACCAGGCGTAGGACTGGTAGACGCTGACGTACTCGCTGCCCTTGCCCCACAGCTTCTGCAGTTCGGCCTGGCCGAAGCCGAACCCGCCGACCGCGCTGGACGTCACGACGCCCATGTCGTAGTCGGTGTACTCGGCAGGGTCGACACCGGCGTCGGCCAGCGCCCAGTCGGCGGCCACCAGGGACATCTGGGTGGCGCGGTCGGTCTGCTTCAACATCCTCGCCGGCAGGTGGTCGGCACCGTCGAAGTCACGTGCCTCGCCTGCCAGTCGGACCGGGTAGCCGCTGGCGTCGAACGCGTTGATCTGGCCGATCGCGCTCTTGCCGGCCAGCAGCGCCTCCCAGTACGCGTCGGAACCGACGCCGTTGGGCGCGACGACGCCCATGCCGGTGATGATCACTGGTGTCGTCATGCGGCATCCCTCGCGGTGGTGAGCACAGCGGCACTCTGGAAGCCGCCGAACCCGCTGCCGACGCTCAGCACGGTGGTCACGCGGGTGTCCCTCGCGACCCGTGGGACGTAGTCCAGGTCGCACTCCGGGTCGGCGTTCTCCAGGTTCGCGGTGGGCGGCACCATGTCGTGCTCGATGGCCAGCGCGCAGGCGCCCAACTCGATCGAGCCGACGGCACCGAGCGAGTGCCCGATCATCGACTTGATCGAGCTGACCGGCGTCCGGTAGGCGGCATCGCCGAGGCTGCGCTTGAACGCGGCCGTCTCGTGCCTGTCGTTCTGCCGGGTGCCGGAGCCGTGCGCGTTGATGTAGTCGATGTCGTCGGCGTTGACCCTGGCCTGGCGCATCGCGGCGCCGATCGCCTCGGCCATCTCGCGGCCGTCGATCTTGAGGCCGGTCATGTGGTAGGCGTTGCTGCGGGTGGCGAAGCCTGCGATCTCGGCGTAGACGTGCGCGCCGCGCCGCCTGGCGATCTCCAGTTCCTCCAGCACCAGCACACACGCGCCCTCGCCGAGCACGAAGCCGTCCCGGTTCAGGTCGAACGGCCGGGAGGCCTGGTCGGCGTTGTCGTTGTTGGGTGAGGTCGCCTTGATCGCGTCGAAGCACGCCACCGTGATGGGGGTGATCGGTGCGTCGGTCGCGCCCGCGACCATGACGTCGGCCGTGCCCTCGCGGATCAGGTCGTAGGCGTAGCCGACCGAGTCCAGACCCGACGTGCAGCCGGTGGACACCACGGTCACCGGCCCTTCGGCGCCGACCTCGGCGGCCAGGTCGCCGGCGAACCGCACCGGCACCATGTACTCGAACAGGTGCGGCACCGCGTCCTCGTGGCCGACCAGCCAGTCCTGACCGGAGTTGCTGACCACCGAGTACTCCTGGTCCAGCCCGGTGCTCGCGCCGACTGCGCTGCCGATGCTGACGCCGGTCCGAGCGGCCAGCGCCTCGTCGATGACGATGCCGCTGTCCGCGATCGCCTCCCGCTGGCACACCACGGCCAGTTGGCCCGCTCGGTCCATCCGCCTGATCTGCAGCGGCGTCAGGCCGAGTGCCTGCGGGTCGAAGTCGATCTCGGCGGCGATCCTGGAGCGGTAACCGTCCGGATTGAACAGTGAGATGGGTCGGGTCGCGGTGCGGCCGGCCGAGAGTAGGTCGTAGAAGTTCTCCCTGCCGACGGCGCCCGGCGCGAGCACGCCGACTCCTGTGATGACGACACGACGATTCATTGCTGGCCACCAACCTGAGGGGGTCGAGAGTCCGGGTTCGGCACGTGCTCCGTATCGACATGGCCCAGTTCCGGCTTCGGCGCCAGCGGGCTGATGTGGTAGACGAGGAACGCGGGCTCGGTGCCGGCGTTGGCCAGCCGGTGCCGTTGGCCCCGGCGGAACATGATGGCCTCGTCGGCTTCGAGCGTGTCCTGTGCACAGTCCACTGTGATGTGTACGGTGCCGCGTACCACGTAGACGAACTCGTCGGAGTACGGGTGGTAGTGCTCCGCGATGTGCTCGCCGGGTGGAATGGACTGTGTCCCTGTGAATCCGGCGGTGGATCCGACGGATGTCGGGGTGAGCAGCGCCTTGATCTCACCGCCTTGGCGATTGCTCGGCGCCACGTCCTTCGCGGCTATTTTCGCGATTACGCCGTTCGACACCGGATTCCTCCCCGCTGGTGGACGGTTATTTTCCCACCGTAGCGCCGACGGCTTGATAAGCCCTTGAATGGTCCTTGTGGACGAGACCGAGCCGCTCGGTGATCTCTCGTGTCGCCGCTGACCTGTTGAATGTGTAGAAATGCAGGCTGGGCACGCCTTCCGCGATCAGCCGCTGGCACAGTTCTGTCACCACGTCCAGCCCTTCGGCACGAAAAGCCTTGGGGTCGTCGAGATACGGCGTCAACCGATCGGTCAGCTGTCGCGGGGCCGGTGCGCCGGACAGTCTTGCCGTGGTGTGCCAGGTCCGTGGCGTGGTCAGTGGCATGATGCCGGGCAACAGCAGGGCCGGGCAGCCCGCGTCGGCCACCCTGTCCCGCAGCCGCAGGAAGTCCTCGGCCGTGTAGCACAACTGGGCGATGCCGAAATCCGCACCGGCATCGAATTTCTCGACCAGGTAACGGGTGTCGGTGGGCAGATCCGGTGAGCGTGGATGGCCGTACGGAAATGCCGAGACACCAACGCAGAAATCGCCCAAGGAACGCACCAGCGTGACCAGTTCCGCCGCATGGGTGAGACCGTCGGGCCGGGACTGCCATGGGCCGTACGGATCACCGGGCGGGTCACCACGCAACGCGAGAATGTTGCGCACGCCGACCTCGGCGTACCAGCCGATCATGGTGCGCAGTTCGGCAACGGAATGGTCGACGGCGGTCAGATGCGCCATCGGTGTCAGCGTGGTTTCCGTTGCCACCCTGGCGATGTTGCGGATCGTGCCGTCCCGGCTGCCGCCGCCCGCTCCGTAGGTGATCGACACGTACGCGGGCTCCAGCGGTTCGAGCGTCCGGATGGACCGCCACAGGACCTGTTCGTCGGCGGCGTCCCTCGGTGGGAAGAACTCGACCGAGAACCCGGTCGCCGCGCGGCCGAGCACCGCTTCGGTGACTGTGCGCATGTCAGTACCTGTAGTGCTCCGCCTTGAACGGGCCGTCCACGTCGACACCGACGTACTCGGCCTGCTGCTTGGTGAGCGTGGTCAGTTCGCCGCCCAGCGCGGCGAAATGGATCCTGGCCACCTTCTCGTCCAGGATCTTCGGCAGCCGGTAGACCTCGTCGGCGTACCGGCCGTGCTTGGTGAACAGTTCGATCTGCGCGATCACCTGGTTGGCGAAGGAGTTGGACATCACGAACGACGGGTGACCGGTGGCGTTGCCCAGGTTGAGCAGCCGGCCCTCGGACAGCACCAGGATCGAGTGGCCGTCGGGGAAGACCCACTCGTCCACCTGCGGCTTGATGGTGATCCGCCGAACACCGGGCACCTTCGCCAGCCCTGCCATGTCCAACTCGTTGTCGAAGTGGCCGATGTTGCCCAGGATCGCCTGGTGCTTCATCCGGGCCATGTCCTCGGCCAGCACCACGTCGCGGTTGCCGGTGGTGGTGATGACGATGTCGGCGGTCTCCAGCACGTGCTCCAGCGCGGCCACCTGGTAGCCGTCCATCAGGGCCTGCAACCCGCAGATCGGGTCGATCTCGGTGACGATCACCCGCGCGCCCTGGCCACGCAGGGACTCGGCGGCGCCCTTGCCGACATCGCCGTAGCCACACACGACGGCGACCTTGCCGCCGATCAGCACGTCCGTGCCCCGGTTGATGCCGTCGATCAGCGAGTGGCGGATGCCGTAGCGGTTGTCGAACTTGGACTTGGTCACCGAGTCGTTGACGTTGATCGCAGGGAACAGCAGGTCACCGGCCGCGGCCATCTGCGTCAGCCGGAGCACACCGGTCGTGGTCTCCTCGGTGACGCCCAGCACTGCGGCGCCGGTCCTGATCCACTTGTCGGCGTCGGCGGCCAGCGATGCCCGCAGCAGGCCGAGCACGATCCGCCATTCCTCGGGATCGTCGTCGGTCGGCTCCGGCACCACACCGGCCCGCTCGTACTGGGTGCCCTTGTGCACCAGCAGCGTGGCGTCGCCGCCATCGTCCAGGATCATGTTCGGCGGCTCGCCGTCCGGCCAGGTCAGCATCCGCTCGGTGCACGCCCAGTACTCGGGCAGCGATTCGCCCTTCCACGCGAACACCGGCACACCGGCCGGTTCGGCCTCGGTGCCGTCCCGGCCGACGACGACCGCCGCTGCCGCGTGGTCCTGGGTGGAGAAGATGTTGCAGGACGCCCAGCGCACCTCGGCCCCGAGCGCCACCAGGGTCTCGATCAGTACGGCCGTCTGCACGGTCATGTGCAGCGAGCCGCTGATCCTGGCGCCGCGCAGCGGAGCCGCTGCCGCGTACTCCTCGCGCAGTGCCATCAGGCCGGGCATCTCGTGCTCGGCGAGCCGGATCTCCTTGCGGCCGAACTCGTGGAGGCCGATGTCGGCGACGGCGAAATCGAGCCCGCCGATGGTCTGCATGCGGTCGGCAGTGGTCATGGGTGGTTCTCCTAGC
>DASXYT010000238.1:0-6926 GCA_036502345.1 Pseudonocardiaceae bacterium
GACGATCAGCCGACGATCCAGCCGTTCGGGTGCCATGGCCGCAGCGGCGGCGGTGCCGGCGGGGTGCGCTCCTGCGCGGCGGGCCGTTCGGTGCTCTCGGTGTCGTTGGTGTCGGTGGCCGCGTCATCGGCGGTGGGGTCGGTCACGACGACCGGGCCACCCTGCGTCGCGCCTCCAACCGGCTGGCGAACTCCTGCCACACCTCCGCGTAGCCGCGGGCCAGTTTCGCCACCGCGTCGGCACAGTGGTCCGGCACCCGCTCGACCATCTGCTCGTACCCGTCCATGCCGGCCCTGTTCATGTCCAGCCAGCGCAGCAGGAACCGGCCGGTGTCGCTGAACCGCATGGACGGGTCCCGCATCAGGCCGGCCAGGATCGCGCCGACCTCCTGGCCGGTCGCCATCGACCTGCGTTCCGGCCTCGGTCGGGCCACGGTGCGCTCAGCGCCGGTGCCCGCCGCCATCCGCTGCCTCGGCGGCAGCGGGTCCTGACCGGCGGCCAGCCGCTGCCGGACGTCCTGCACGGTGGACGGCGAGACGCCCGCCTCCCTGGCGATGGTGCGGACCGATGCCGTCGGCCGCTCGATCAGCAGTTGGTGGGCCCGTAATCGACCGGCGGCACCGTTCAGCGGCCGCACCCGGCCGTCCTGCCCGATCCGGGTGATCGACTGCTCGTCCCGATCAGTCGAACGCTCCCTGATGGCGGCAACGGTGCTCGCGGCCAGCCCGGTCATGGCGGCGACGATCCGGTTGGACCACTGCCGGTGCGACGCGATGATCCGGGCCGCCGCGGCCTTGCGGTCGCCGAGGGACAGCGGCATGCCGTGGCTGGTGTTCATCCGCACCGCGAGCACGAACGCGTCGGCCATCGGGCCGGGATAGATCTTCGCCTCGATCGTTTCCTCGCCGCGCAACATCGCCGCGCGAACGCGATGCATGCCGTCGATCACCCGACCGGACGGTCCGTGTACGACAATGGGTGGCAGCCGATCATCCACCTGGGCCAGTGCCTTGATGTGTTCGACATTCTCGCCGGCACTTCGCGGCGAACCTTCCAGTGCGAGTGAACTGATCAACACTCGTACCGTTCGGCAGGTCGTCAACTGGCCCGCCACCCAGTTCTCCGGTTCCGGAACCTCTCCCAGGACGCCTGTGCCCGTGGCAGGACGCGAGTCGGTGTGCAGCATGTCTCCCCTGATCTTCCGTGATCCCGAGGAATGAGCTTGCTACAAATGGCTACGATTGCCCTCACGTCTGCCTCACGCCGCGAAACAACCTCCCTCAGGTGCCGATATGGAATTTGGTGTGCTTGGACCGCTGCTGGTCCGTGACGCCTACGGAATCCGGCCGATCAGTGCCGCGAAACAGCGGACACTGCTGGCGACACTGCTGTTGAACGCGAATACCGTTGTCGCGAGCGAGGAACTGACCCGCACCATCTGGAACGGCCGGTCACCGGGCAGCCCCGGTGGCCTCTACAACCATGTGATGCGCCTGCGTACCGCCATGGGACCGCACCTGGGCGCCCGGCTGCGCACCCAGCCGCCCGGCTACCTGATCGAGGTCCAGGACGGTGAACTGGACCTGCACCGGTTCACCGACCTGAGGGATCGCGGCGTGACGGCGGCCAGGGCGGCGGAGTGGAGCACCGCCTCGCACACGCTCGGGCAGGCGCTGGCCCTCTTCCGGGGCAGCCCGCTGGCCGACATCATGTCGGAGGCGGTGCTGCGGGCCCACCAGCAGGCGATCGTCGAGGCCCGGCTGCAGACACTCGGCTGGCGGATCGACGCCGACCTGCGGCTGGGCCGGCACAGTGAACTGATCGCCGAGCTGCGCAGGCTGACCGCGGATCACCCGCTGCGCGAGCAGTTCCACGCCCAGCTGATCCTCGCCCTCTACCGGGACGGCAGCCAGGCCGAGGCGCTGGCCTGCTTCCGCCAACTGCGCGACAACCTCGTGCACGAGCTGGGCGTCGAGCCGACCCGCGAACTGCAACAGCTGCACCAGCGGATCCTGCGCTCCGACCCGGATCTCGACGTGGCACCGCCCGTCACCCCGGCGGCCGCCCCGGCACGGCAGCAGCCGTTGGCGCAGCTGCCCAGCGGTGTCGCCGACTTCACCGGCCGGGCCGACCAGGTGGCCAGGGTGGCCGAGCTGCTGCGTGGGCCCGGGGTGCCGGTCGTCGCCGTCACCGGGACCGGCGGCATCGGTAAGACGACGCTCGCCCTGCACGTCGCGCACGAGCTGCGCGATCACTTCCCGGACGGGCAGCTCTACGCCCACCTGGCCTGCACGATGGGCCTGCCGATGGCGCCGGACCAGGTGCTGGCGAAGTTCCTGCGTGACCTCGGCGTGGACGGCAGTGTCCTGCCGACGACGTTGTACGACAGGGCCGTGCTGTTCCGGTCACTGCTGTCCGACCAGCGCATCCTGGTCATGCTGGACGACGCCGCCAGCGCGGTGCAGGTGCGATCGCTGCTGCCGGGCAACGCGGGCTCCGCCGTCCTGGTCACCGCTCGGCAGACACTGGCCGACCTGGAGGGCTGTCGGACGATCCCGCTGGAGACGCTGGACATGGCCGAGGCACACGCGCTGCTCTGCGAGATCGTCGGCCGGGAGCGGGTCGCGCTCGAACCCGAGGCAGCCAGGGACGTGCTCGGCGTCTGCGCCGGACTGCCACTGGCGGTGCGCATCGCGGGCGGCCGGTTGGCCGCCCGCCCGAACTGGTCCATCCGGGAGATCGCCGACCGGCTGGCCGACGAGCACCGGCGGCTGGACGAACTCGCCGTCGGTGACCTCGCGGTCCGCGCGACCTTCGAGGTGAGCTACGCCAACCTCACCGGCGCGGCGGACGCGGCCCGCGCGTTCCGCCTGCTCGGTGCGGCCGGCCTCGGTGGCATCAGCCTGCCGGCGGCCGCCGCACTGCTGGACACCTCGATCGACGACGCGGAAGCGGCTCTTGAGCTGCTGGTGGACAGCTATCTCCTGGAGAGCCCGACCGCCCGTCGCTACCGTTTCCATGACCTGATCCGCACCTACGCCAAAGAACGTGCCATCGCGGAAGAACCGGAACAGGACAGACGCAGGGCGCTGCGGCGGCTGCTCGACTGGTACGTGCGGACGAGCAACGCCGCCAGCGCCATGCTGATGCCGCTCGGGCGGCGCACCGAGTCGGACTATCCGCCGGACGCGCCGCAGCCGCTGTCCTTCGCGTCGTACCAGGACGCGATGGAATGGAACGACACCGAACTGACCGCCATCGTGGTGCTCGTCCCGCTGGCAGCGGACCTCGGTGAGCACGACGTCGCCAGCCAGTTGCCGACCTCCATGTGGGCGTACTTCGCCATCCGGCGCCTCCTGGAAGTGCTCATCGAAACCCACACCGTCGCCCTGGAATCGGCACGACTGGACTACGACAGACAAATGCAGGCTGTCGTGCTGAACCACCTCGGTATCGCGTACGCCGACAACGGCCAACTCGATCTGTCACTCGACCGTTTCAGTGAGTCGATGCAACTGCGCAAGGAGACCGACGACGATTGGGGCAGGGCGGCCGTCCTGAACAATCTCGGCGCGCTGCACCTGCGGATGAACAACTACGGCACGGCCATCGTCTACCACGAGCAGGCCCTGGAAGTGTTCCGGCAGATCCACGACGAAGGCGCCGAGGCGCAGACGCTGAACAATCTGGGCGAGGTCTGGCTGCGCCGGGGCGACGTCGGCAGATCGATCGACTGCCACACCGCCGCGATCGAGATGTTCCGCAGGCTGAACGAGCAGTTCGGCCTTGCCCAGTCGCTGGACAACCTGGGCAACGCCTATCTGTCCGACGGCAAGTACCACGAGGCGATCGACACCCTCGAAGCGGCAGCCACGCTGTCGAACTCCCTCGGCGACATCGCCGACGAGGCGACCGCCTTGCAGAAGCTGGGCACGGCACTGCGCGAACTCGGCAGGACCGAGGAGGCCAGGAAGGCGTGGACCTCGGCGTTGCCGCTGCTCGATCAGACGAACGAGGCACTGGCCGCCGACGTGCGCGAGCAGTTGGGGCGACTGGACGGATGAACCCCGATCAGCAGCCGATCTCGGCCAGGATCGTGTCGACCACGGCGGCGCGCTGATCCGCGAGATAGAAGTGGCCGCCCGCGAAGACCGTCATGTCGAACCGGCCCGTGGTGTGCACCGACCAGGCCCGTGCCTCCTCGGGTGTGGCCTTCGGGTCGGCGTCACCGACCAGCGCGGTGAGCGGGCAGTGCACGAGCGCGCCGTCCTCGACCACGTACGTCTCGATCGCCCGGTAGTCCGCACGGACCGCGGGCATGATCAGGTCGAGTAGGTCCGGGTCGCTCAGCAGGGCCCCCGCCGTGCCGTCCATGGACATGATCTCGGCGACCACCTCGTCGTCGGACATCTGGTGCACCAGCGGCTCGGTCCTGCTGGTCGTCGGGCCGCGCCTGCCGGACACCAGCAGGGCGACGGCCGGATTGCCGGTCCTGGCCAGCCGCTGTGCCGTCTCGAAGGCGACCACGGCGCCCATGCTGTGTCCGAACAGCACCAGCGGCAGGTCCGACCAGCCGGCCAGCGCGTCGGTCACCCCGTCGGCGAGTTCGGCGATGCTGCCGGCGGCGGGCTCGGTCCTGCGGTCCTGACGGCCCGGGTACTGCACCGTCAGCGCCTCGATGCCGCGCGCGGCCAGGTCGGCGGACAGCGGGTGGTAGTAGCTGGCCGAGCCGCCCGCGTGCGGCAGGCAGACGAGCCGGACGGGGCTGTCCGCCGTGGGATGGAACCTGCGGAGCCACGCGTCCTGCTGTGCCATTCGCCCGTCGTCCTCTCCACGTGCCGGCCCAGTGCCCGTCGAGTGTCCTTGGGATCGATCACCACGTGCCATGTGACCCACGTCACTCTGGAAAACCGTCCGGAACCCGGCCGGTCGCCGCTCCACCTCGCAGCACGCCCGCACCGGGCGTCCAGCGAAGGAGACATCATGCAGCGCATCACCTCAGGCATCGCGGCAGTCGTGCTCGGCGGGCTCGCGGTCGCGGCCGTGTCGGCGTGTGGCGCGGGCATCGCCGGCAGCGGAGTCGCCGCACCGGCCGCCTACCACGCGAACGACGTCGCCCGACCGACCAGTTCGATGGTTCCGGCGCCCACGTCGACGTCGAGCGCTCCCGCGCCGGTGTCCCGACCGGTCGTGCGGCCTGTCAGGACCACCATCACCGCCGACATGCGTTGCGTCATCGCCGACTACGAGGACCTGCCCGGCATGCCGCACACGCCGCTGTACCAGCCGAAGCTGACGTGGCACGTCACGCACGCCACCGGAATGGCGCTGTCGGTGGACAACCCAGGCATCGTTGGATCGTACGGAACGTATGCGGCACAAGGGACACTGATGCTCGGCGGTGGCTGCTACACCGACGGCGATCCCACCACGATCACGTTCTACAGCGTGGGCGGCACCGGACCGAGGGTGCACAGGACGGTCGTGCTCACCCCGACCAGGACCCGGCCCACCGCGCCGCCGCTGGCGAACACGACGCCTGCCGCGTGACGTGCGGCAGCGGCCATACTGTCGCCGTGACCACGCATGACGCCGGCTCGGACGGTGTGCTCGCACGGCGAGCGGCGCAGCGCGATCGGGTGGCGCTCGCCGCGATCTTCGACCGGTACGCGCCGAGGATTCTGGCGCTGTGCGGCAGCATGCTGCGCAGCCGGGCCGACGCGGAAGACTGCCTGCAGGACGTGTTCGTCATCGCGGCCACCCGGTTGTCCGGCCTGCGCGAACCGGAGAAGCTGCGCAGCTGGCTGTTCGCGGTGGCGCGGCACGAGTGCCTGGCCAGGATCGGGAAGGCGGCGCGGGAGGTGCCGGTGGACACCGTGCCTGACTCCCCCACCGGCGACCGCGACCAGCCTGCCGACCGGGCCGTGGCCGCGGAACTGGCCGAGGTCGTGCACTCGGCGACGGCGGGCCTGTCCCCCAGGGACCGACTCGCCATCGAACTGGCCGACCGGCAGGGCCTGGCCACCGACGAACTCGGCGCAGCGCTCGGCATGGCACCGTCGTCGGCGTACAAACTGCTGGTCAGAGCGCGTGCCACGGCTCAACGTTCGTTGGGCGCGCTGCTGCTCGCGCGGACCAACCGTGGCGAGTGCGCACAACTGGAACTGCTGCTCGCCGACTGGGACGGCCAGCTGACGCAGTTGATCCGCAAGCGGATCGCAAGGCACGTCGAGGAATGCGACACGTGCGCGGAACGCGAGCGGCGGCTGGTCAGCCCGGCCGCGCTGCTCGGCGGCATGCCGTCGATCGCCATCCCGGTCCGGCTCCGGTCCGACATCCTGACGGCGGCCGACCGTGCTGCGCGGAGTGGGGTGCCGTCCGGTTGGCGATCCGGCTGGCCGCCACCGTCCCCGGGTGGTCATCGGCTCAGCCGCCGAGTGGTCGGCGTCAGCGCGGCGGCCGTCGTCATCGCGCTGATCGTGCTGGCGGCGATCCTGGTGCCACGTCAGCTTTCCGGCCAACCGGTGGCCGCCGCCCGGCCCGTGGTGCCGATCCCGACGACGACCGCCGTCCCCGTCCCGACGACCGCGGCGACTCGGCGTCACACCGTCATCGCCGTGCCTCCGCCCGGCATCGACAGCGCCACAGCCGCGTGCGTCTTCGTGGACCAGCAGCGTGGCATGGTGCCGAGACTGACGTGGGCGACGAGTCACGACACCGGCGTGCGACTGTTCGTCGGGAAGACGCTGTACGGCAGCTATCCGCCGACCGGCACGGTCGATCTACCGGCCGGCGCGTGCAGCCCGGCGGCTGCGCCGCCGACGTACACGATCACCACAGTCGGCGGCACGGGCAAGCCGGCAACCCGCACGCTCCCACTGACCCGAACCGTCACCACGACAACCCCGAGCCCGACCCCGACAACC
>DASXYT010000239.1:0-15169 GCA_036502345.1 Pseudonocardiaceae bacterium
CGAGATCCGGTCGGGCGCTGTCGGCCACGAGGTGGTCGGCGCGTGTGCCGACGCCGACATGTTGGTGTGCGCCCGGGACGGCAACCACGACCGGCTCGGGCCACGCAGCCTCGGCAAGCACACCCGGTTCGCCGTGGACCACGCGCCGTGTGCCGTGCTGCTGGTCTGGCCTGATCACACGCCGGGCGTCGACTCGATGCCGCCGCCCCCGCCGCACTAAGCCAGGTGCGCTGTGTCGTTGACCAGCCGGACCGACGTGTTGCCGTCCGGGTAGAACTCCACGACGGACAGTGACGCGAGATCGAGGTGCAGCCGGAACAGCAGCGACGGACCGGTGTCCAAAGCGATGCGCAGCAACGTTTTGATCGGCGTCACATGGCTGACCACCACCACCGTCGTCCCGCCGAACTCGGCGACGATCCGGTCCCTGGCCCTGTCCACCCGTTCGTGCACCTCGTCGAAGCTCTCCCCGCCCGGCGTCGACACGGTCGGGTCGGCCAGCCACGCCTTGTGCAGTTCGGGGTCGCGCTCGACGGCCTCGCTGAAGGTCAGGCCCTCCCACGCGCCGAAGTCGGTCTCGATCAGCTCGTCCAGCGCGATGACCGGAGCACCCGTGGCGGCACCGACGGCGCCCCCGGTCTGCATGGTGCGGTCCAACGGTGAACACACCACGGCCGTGATGTCACCGAAGCCCGCCGGACCACCCAGCCGCTCGGCGGCCGCGGCTGCCTGGCCCAATCCCGTATCGGTGAGCTGTGGGTTGCCTCGCCCCGAGTAGCGCTTCTCCGCCGACAACTGGGTCTGGCCGTGGCGTAACAGCACCAGCCTGGCGGGCGTGCCCTTGGCGCCGGTCCACGACGTGGGCGACGTGGCCGCGTCAGTCATTGCCGGCCTGCTCGTCCATGGCCTCGTTGGCCAGCCGGTCGGCGTGTTTGTTGATCTCGCGCGGAATCCACTCGAACGTGACCTTGCCGAACTGCTCGGACAGGACCTTCGCGCGCTGCGCAAGCGTTTGCAACGGCACGTGCTTGATCTTCCAGCGACCGGACATCTGCTCGACGACGAGCTTGGAGTCCATCCGGACCGTCACGATCGACGCGTCCAGTTCGCGGGCGGCTTCCAGCCCGGCGATCAGGCCCGAGTACTCGGCCACGTTGTTCGTGGTGACCCCGAGCCCGGCCTTCAGCTCGGCCAGCACCTCGCCGGTGATGGCGTCCATGACCACGGCGCCGTAGCCGGCAGGCCCCGGATTGCCCCGGGAACCGCCGTCGGCCTCCACCACAACTCGCATCGTCACAGGCCGGACTCCGGCGTCCGCACCAGGATCGCGCCGCACTCGTCGCACCGCACGACCTCTTCCGGCGCCGCGTCCCTGATGTGGCCGATCGCGGTGCGGTCCAGTTCCATGTGGCACGCCCCGCAGCGCCGCGCCCGCAGCAGTGCGGCGCCGGTGCCCTTCTGCTTGCGCACCCGGTCGTAGAGGCCGAGCAGATCATCCGGGAAGCTGGGCGCCAGTTTCGCCCGATCCTCGGTCCGCCGCGCCTCGGCCACCCCGAGTTCGTCGAGCACCTGGTCCCTGCGCCGCTGGGCGTCGGCCAACGCCTCGTCGGCGGCATCCAGTTCGACCTTGGCGTGTGACACGTCCATCTCGACGGCCTCACGGCGTTCCATCAACTCGAGGAGGTCGTCCTCCAGCGTGGACTGGCGCCGGGTCAGAGTGGCGAGCTCGTGTTCCAGGTCGGCCACCTGGCGCTGGGCCACGTTGCCGCCCTTGAGCAGCGCCTTGTCCTTCTCCTCCCGGGCACGGACCGCTTCGATCTCGGTCTCCTGCCGGGCGGCGTCCCGGTTCAGGTCGCCGAGCGTGGTCTGCACGGCGACCAGTTTGTCCCGCTTCTCGCGGTTGGTGTGCTCCCGCTCGGTGATCTCCGCCAGTTCTGGCATGGTGCGACGCCGATGATCGATCCTGGTCAGCTCGGTGTCGACGTCGGCGAGTTCGAGCAGCCTGCGCTGCACGGCGGGGTCAGCTCTCACGCTGGTGTCCTCCGATGTTGGCCACACCGACCGTCCAGGGATCGGTGCGGTGGGTGGAGACGAAGATGTCGACCGTACCTCCGGTCGCCGTGCGCAGTATGCCCGCCGCCTGTTCGCACCATGGCCACTCGCTGGCCCAGTGGGCGACGTCGACCAGCGCGGGAGCACCCGAGCGGGCCAGGTGCTCGCTGGCCGGGTGGTGTCGCAGGTCAGCGGTGACGTACGCGTCGACACCGGCACGGATGGCGTCGTCGAGGAAGCTGTCCCCTGCGCCGCCGCACACCGCGACCGTCCTGATCGGACGGTCCGGGTCGCCGGCAGCCCGCACGCCCCAGGCGGTCGCCGGCAACCCGCGAGCCACCCTGGCGGTGAACTCACGCAGTGGTTCCGCGGCGGGCAGGGTGCCGATCCGGCCGCTGCCGGTGCCGCCGTCCTCGTTAGGCACGAGCGGGCCGGTCACCGTCAGGCCGATCGCCTCGGCCAGCGCGTCGGACACTCCGGGGTCGGCCGAGTCGGCGTTGGTGTGCGCGCAGTACAGCGCGACCCCGGCACTGATCAGCCGGTGCACGACGCTGCCCTTCGGCGTGTTCGCCGGCACGCCGTGCACCCCGCGCAGCAGCAGCGGGTGGTGCGCGATGAGCAGTTGCGCGCCCGCCTCGATCGCCTCGTCCACTGTGGACAAGGTGGGATCCACGCAGACGTGCACCTTCGTCACCGGCTGGTCCGGGTCACCGCACACCAGGCCGACGGCGTCCCACGACGCGGCCAGCGCGGGCGGGTAGGCGGCTTCGAGCACGGAGATCAGCTCGGCGACGCTCGTCACGCGGCCACCCCTTCAGGCAGTTCGGCACGGAGGGCGGCCAGCAGCGGAGCGCACCGGTCCGGTGAGCGCACCGCGATCCGCAGGTGGTCGGGGGTCAGGCCGGGGAACGTGTCCGCCCGCCGCACAGCCACGCCACGGTCGCGCAGGGCCTGGCGCAGACCGACGCCGTCCGGCACCCGCAGCAGCAGGAACGGAGCATCGGCGGGCTGGTGCACGTGAACACCGGGCAAGGCGGCCAACTGGTCGATCAGCCAGGTCCGATGGCGGCCGAGATCGACGGCCATCTGTTCGGCGATGGCCGTCGCGGCAGGTGTCGAGCACGCCTGAACCGCTGCCAGCACCAGGCTGCCAACCGGCCACTGTGGACGGTGGCGGCCCAGTCGGGCGAGCAGTTCCGGTGCCCCCAGAACGTATCCGGCGCGGAGGCCGGCCAGCGCCCACGTCTTGGTCAGGCTGCGCAGCACCAGCAGGCCCGGCACGCCACGGTCGCAGGCCAGCGTCTCCCGTTCGCCGGGCACAGCGTCGATGAACGCCTCGTCGACGACCAGCGTCCGACCCGGCCTGGCCAGGGCGCGGACGGCGTCGCCCGGATGCAGGACCGACGTCGGATTGGTCGGGTTGCCCAGCACCACCAGGTCGGCCGCCGCCGGCACCAGATCGGGCCGCAGCGCGTAGCCGTCCTCGGGGCGCAGCAACACCCGGTGCACCGGGACACCCGCGTCGACCAGTGCGACCTCGGGCTCGGTGAAGGACGGATGCACGACGGCGGCCAACACGGGCCGCAGACCGGGCAGCAGCGCGAAGCCCTCCGCGGCACCGGCCAGCACGAGCACCTCGTCCGGCGCCCGGCCATGCCGGTCGGCGACGGCCTGCCGGGCCACCGTGTCCTGCTCAACAGAGGGATACCGGCCGAGATCGGGCAGTTCGGCGGCGAGGGTGTCCAACAGCCATGTGGGCGGCCGGTCGAGTTGGACGTTGACCGCGAAGTCGACCAGGCCCGGGGTGGCGTCCACGTCGCCGTGGTGGCGCAGTGCAGCGCGTTGGTCGGGGAAGTCGCCGGTCATCGCGCCAAGTCTAGGTGCACAAAGGTTGTAACCCCATCGGGGTTATGCCATGCTCATAACCCTGCCGATAACCCCATGGGGGAGACATGCCGAAGATCAACGTCTACCTGTCCGACGAGCTGGCCGAAGCGGTCAAGGCAGCCGGCTTGCCGGTGTCGCCGATCTGCCAGCGGGCACTGGAAGTGGCGGTGCGCAGGGTCACCGCGATCCGCGAGACGGCGAAGTTCGATCTGACGGAGGACGACATGGCAGGACGGATGCCCAACTTCACCGACAGGGCGAACAACGCCGTCACCGCCGGGGTGCGCTTGGCCAGGGATGCCGGGCTGGCCAAGCTCGGCACCGAGTACATCCTGCTGGGGATGCTGAACGAGGGCCAGAACATGGCGCTACAGGTCCTCCAGTCGATGGAGATCGAGCCGGACGACGTCCGGGAAACCCTCACCGCCCGGCCGGTCACGGGTGAACTGGCGGCCGAGGGCGAGAAGGCCGCGAAGAACCTGGACGCCTCGGCCGCCGCCGCGATGCAGGCCGCCCTCAACGAGGCCATCAGCTTGGGGCACAACTACATCGGCTGCGAGCACCTGCTGCTCGGGCTGATCGCCGAGCCGGACGGGATTGGTGGTGAAGTGCTGCGCTCACACGGCGCCGAGTTGCGGTTGACCAAGCGTGCGGTGCAGGCGGCGGTCAGCGGCTACGCCTATGCGCGCGCCCGAGGAGACGCCCCGGCGACGGCAGCCGACCAACTGCGCGAGGTGCTCGGCAAGTTCGGCGAACGGCTGAACAAGATCGAGGCCCGGTTGGACCGGCTACCCACCGAGCCGTCCTGAGAGACACTGTTCAGGTGACCCGCGAAACCGCCGAGTTCCACGTCAGTTTCGTCTGTTCCGGCAACATCTGCCGTTCACCGATGGCCGCCCTGGTGTTCACCGAGCACCTGCGGCGGGGCGGCCTCGGTGACCGGGTACGGGTGTCCAGCGCCGGGGTCGGCCCGTGGCACGTCGGTGAGCCTGCCGACGGCCGCGCCCGGCAGATGCTGGCCGCGCACGACTATCCGACCGACCACACGGCCGCTCAGGTGAACGACGACCACCTCGCCGCGGATCTGCTGCTGGCCATGGACTCCGGGCACGAGGCGATCCTGCGCCGAGTGGCCAAACCACGGGACAAGGTGCGGATGTTCCGGTCGTTCGACCCGACGGCCGCCGACGATCTCGACGTGCCCGATCCGTACTACGGCGACCTGGACGACTACGCCACCGTGCTGGCCATGATCGAGGCGGCGACGCCGGGACTGCTGGCCCACATCAGGGAGCAGTTGTCGACATGACCGGCGCCATGACTGCCGTGACGGCGCTGACCGGGGAACAGGCCGTGCAGGCGCACCCGCTCACCGGCAACGTCTGCCAGGTCCGGCTCGCCTCCGGCGCGACCGTGGTGGCCAAGCGCGGCACCGGCATGGTCGGCGCCGAGGCGGCCTCGCTGCGCTGGCTGGCCGCCGCCGACGTGATCGGTGTGCCTGCGGTTCTCGGCCAGGACGCCAACTGGCTGATCCTGCAGCGCATCGAGTCCGGCAGGGCGACCACCGAGGCCGCCGAGGAGTTCGGCCGACGGCTGGCCGCGCTGCACGCCAGCGGTGCGCCCGCCTTCGGCCAACCTCCGCCGGACGGCCCTCGGGACGCGTGGATCGGCATGGCCGCCATGGTCAACGTGCCGGCACCGAGTTGGCCCGAGTGGTACGCCGAGTACCGGATCAGGCCTTACCTGCGGCGCAGCGCGGGCACGTTCAGTGCGGCGGATGTCGCCGTGATCGACACGGTGGCCTCGAAGATCCAGGAACTGGCCGGACCCGAGGAACCACCCGCCCGGCTGCACGGCGACCTGTGGAACGGCAACGTGGTGTGGGGCGACGACGGGCACGCCTGGCTGATCGATCCCGCGGCGCACGGCGGCCACCGGGAAACCGACCTCGCGATGCTCACGTTGTTCGGTTGCCCACACCTGAACCGGGTGCTGGCCGCCTACCGGGAGGTGGCCCCGCTGGCCGATGGCTGGGCGGCCCGGATCCCGCTGCACCAACTGTTCCCGCTGCTCGTGCACACCGAACTGTTCGGCGGCGGCTACGCGGCCCAGGCGGTGGCCGCGGCCAGGGCGGCGCTGAGCGGCTGACCCCGGCGTGGCACACCGGGCGTGGGCGCCTACCGTGTAGTCGTGCGGCGGTTGAGCTTTCTACTCCGGCCAGGGTGGATTGCCCTGGTCATCGTCGTGATCATTTTCGCGGGTGCCTGCTTCCGGATCCTGTCGCCGTGGCAGTTCGGCCGGAACGCCGAGCGTTCCGCACAGAACAGCGAGATCTCCACCGCCGTGGACGACGACGCCGTGCCGCTGCGCCAACTGCTGCCCGTCGGCACCGAGCCGACCGCCGCGAACGACTGGCGCGAGGTCACCCTGACCGGCAGCTACCTGCCGGCAGGCGAGACCGTGGCCAGGCTGCGCCAGGTCAACGACGAGGCCGCCTACGAGATCCTCACCCCGTTCCGCACCGACGACGGCCGGATCATGCTGGTCGACCGCGGCTGGGTGTCGCCGAACAACGGCCAGGTGCCCGGCTACGCGCCGGCACCGACCCGGCACGTGACGCTGACCGCGCGGATGCATCCCGAGGAGAGCAACCCGCACCGGCCGCCGCTGACCGAGCAGGGCCACCGCGAGGTCTACTCGGTGAACACGACGGTCGTGTCGAACATCACCGGTCTGCACGTGGACCCCGGCTACTTCACGCTGGTGGACAACCAGCCCGGCGTGCTCAACGTGCTGCCGCTGCCCCAGGTCGACTCGGGGCCGTTCCTGTCCTACGCCTTCCAGTGGATCATCTTCGGCCTGATGGCACTGTTCGGCCTGGGTTTCTTCACCTGGCGGGAGATCCAGCCCGGCGGCACGCTCACGCCGGAGGGCAGGGCGAAGCGCAGGGCGGAACGGACAGCGCTGGCCGAGGAGACCGCCAAGCTCGTCGCGCGTGGTGGCAAGGCAGCGCCCAAGCCGAAGGTGCGGGGCCGGCACGCCGTGGCCCAGTTGATCGCCGAGGACGAGGCGAAGGAGCGCGAGACCTCGTCGGCCCAATCCTGAGTCAGTGCAGTCGTGACTTGCGGTTCTTGCGGCCTACGAACATCGCCGTGAACGCGGCCAGCAGGCCCGCCACACCGCCGACCAGCCGGGACAGTTCCACGGCCCGCGTCACGTGACCGCCGTCGGGCGTCCGGCCGTCACCGAGCACCGGGCGGACCTCGACGCCGTACGGGTACCGGATCGGGCCGCCCAACCGGATCTCCAGCGCGCCCGCGAAGGCCGCTTCGACCTGGCCGGCGTTCGGGCTGGGGTGCGCGGCGGCGTCCCGCCGCCAGACCCGCCACGCGCCGCCCGCCGAGCCGCCGACCACCGGCGCGCACACCGTGGTCAGCGCCGCGGCCAACCGGGCCGGCACGAGATTGGCCACGTCGTCCAGCCGGGCGGCGGCCCAGCCGAACCGGCGGTAGCGCTCCGACCGGTGGCCGATCATGGCGTCCAGCGTGTTCACAGCGCGGTAGCCGAGCAGGCCCGGCACACCGGCCACCGCACCCCACACCAGCGGCGCGACGACGGCGTCCGACGTGTTCTCCGCCACCGACTCCACGGCGGCCCTGGACAGGCCGAACTGGTCCAGCCGTTCCGGATCGCGGCCACACAGGTTGGGCAGCCGGTCGCGGGCGGCGGCCAGATCGCCGTCGTCCAGTTCCCTGCCGATCGCGGTGCCCTCCCTGGCCAGGGAGGCACCGCCGAGCACGATCCAGGTGGCCAGGGCCGTGGTCGCCGTCTGCAGGACAGGCCCACGTCGGCCCCACCGCTCGATGCCGACGCCGAGCAGCACGGTCCCGCCGGCCACCACCGCTGTGTAGGCGATGCCGGACGCCTTGCCGTCCCGGTACAGCGCCCGCTCCACCCGCTGCGCCATCTTGCCGAACGCGGCAACGGGATGGCCGTGCCGCGGATCGCCGAGCACACCGTCGGCCGCCATGCCGATGAGCAGTCCGACCGAGCGTGCCGCGTTCACGTCGCGGACGGTACCGGGGTCCATCGCCTCGAAAGTGGCTGGGGCCGAGGACGTAAGGTGGCCGGCCGTGGAGTCGGAACAGGGCGGGCTGGCCGCCACCAGTGCGCGCGGCGCCGGTACGGAGCGCCGGCTGACCCTGTTCGCCTACCTTCAGCCCGGCCGCAACCACCGCACCTACCTGGCCATCATGCGGCTGTTCACCTCGACGCTGCTGGCCGATCTGTCGGCGGGTGAGGTCGCCGCGGCGTTGGCCGGCGCGGAGCGGGACGGCCTTGTCGACGAGGGCGAATCCCAGATCGACGTGGTCATCCCCCGGCTGCGGCAGCTGGTCGACTGGGGCAATCTCGTGCTCGGTCGGCGGGAGACGGTGGCCTCCAGCATCGCCGAGTTCCAGCAGGGCAGCATGCGCTACCAGGTCAGCAAGCTGGCCGTACGTGTGCAGCGCGACGTGGACGAGTTGCTGCGGGTGCCGGAGGGCGCCCGCGAGGTGTCCCGCGAACTGCTGCCCGCCATCGAGCGCGGCCTCGGCCAACTCGGTGGCACGCTCGGTCAGGCCAGCGCCACCCGAGTGCGTGACCCCGGATCGGTGGGTGCCCGGCGCAGTCGGGAGATCCTGGCCGAGCAGGTCACCACGCTGTTCCTGCAGCACGCCGAGCTCGCCGCCACGGTCCGCGACTTCTACGCCTACCTCGGCCAGGTCCTGACCCGCAACCACCTGGCGCCGGACGAGATCGCCGGCTTCCGCGACCTGCTGGTCGAGTACATCCAGCTCGTGGTCGAGGACGTGCTGCGCTACACGCCGACCATCGCGGCGACGCTGGCCAACCTGGCCGGTGGCCGGGCCGAGATGCTGGACCTGTTGGGCGCCAGCGAACAGCTGGGCACCGCCGTGGAGCGGGCGCGTGGCCGGACTCGCGCCGACTGGGCCGAGCTGACCGACTGGTTCGTCGACCGACCGGGCAGCCCGAGCCAGGTCACCGCGCTGCGCGACGCGACAGCGAGGGCCATCGGCACGCTGCTGGCCAACGTGAAACGGGCCACGTCCGGTGGTGGGCTGCTGCCCAGCCGCCGCGCCGAACTGCTGAAACTGGCCGGCTGGTTCCACGCGTGCTCACCGGAGCGGGCGCACGCCGTCTACGCGGCCACGTTCGGTCTGTTCTCCGCACGCAACCTGCTGCCGGCGCCGGAACACGACGGCGACGACGAGCGCACGCCGTGGCGGGACGGACCGGTGCTGGACATCTCGGTGAGCGTGCGCAGCCGGGGTGACCGGGGCGCCCGTGGCCGACCGGCGCGCATCCTGGACGACCCGATCGGCAGGGAGTCGCTGCTGGCCCAGGCCCGCTACGCCGACCAACGACGCAGGGCGGCGGCGGCCGAACTGGCGGCGGCAGCGGGTGACCTGGAACGGGCCGAGCTGTCGCAGGACGCGCTGGCCGCGCTGTGCGAACTACTCACCCTGGCCATGGCGCAGCGCGAGCACACCAGGGACTCCGGCGCCGCCGCCGATCCGGTGCGTGGGCTGAAGCTGACGGTCACGCCGACCGTCGGCCACACCACACGGATCCGCAGCGCCACGGGCACTCTGACGTTGACCGACACCGCGCTGCGGTTGGAGGGGTCATGAGTGCCGACGTGCTCGACGGCCTGTCCGAGATCGACGCGGCCAACGTCGTGCGGTGCGCGCGGGTGCTGCTGCGTCGGCCGTTGCTGCGGGTCGGCGGTGCGGACGGCGACCTGCTGCCGCTGGTGTTCCGGCACCGGGCCGCGCTGGCCGACCTGTTCACCCAGACGCTGGGCTACCGGCTGGTCGTGCAGCGGCAGTTCGCCCGGCTGTACAAGGCGATCCCGGGCACCGACCTGCCACGCCCGGAAGCCGGCCTCACGCCCACCGGCTATGCCTACCTGACGCTGGCCATCGCCGCGCTGACCGGCGCCGGGCGGCAGGTGCTGCTGTCCAGGCTGGTCGCCGACGTGCGGGCGGCGGCCGCCGAGGCCGGTGTCGACGCCGATGACGACGTGGCCAACCGGCGCACGCTGGCCGCCGCGCTGCGGCACCTGCTGGGGCTCGGCGTGATCACCGAAACCGAGGGCTCGGTGACCGGGCTGGTCGGCGAGACGCCCAGCGAGGCGCTGATCACCATCGACACCGACCTGTTGGGCCAGTTGCTGGTCGGCCCGCTGACCGAGGCCGAGTCCGTGGACGACCTGCTCGCGCTGGCCGCCCGACCCGGACCGCGGGGTGTTGAGCACTCGGTGCGCAGGCGCCTGGTGGAGGACCCGGTGACCCTCTACACGGACCTGCCGGCCGAGCAGGCGGACTGGCTGCGGCGCAGGGCACGGCGTGAATCGGCGTTGCTGGAACGGTGTTTCGGCCTGATCACCGAGACGCGGGCCGAGGGCATCGCCGTCACCGATCCCGAGGACTACCTGACCGACCTGGTGTTCCCCGGCGCCAGCACGGTGGCCAGGATCGCGCTGCTGGCGCTGCCCGAACTGCTCGCCGACCCACAACCGGAACTCGCCGCTGATGCCGACGCCGAGCCGGTGCGCAGGACCGACGGCCGGGTGCCGGTGACCGTCGGCCAGGTGCGGCTGGCGTGCCAGCGGCTGGTGTCGGACTACCCGGCCGCCTGGTCGAAACAGGCCACCGAGGACGTCGCCGAACTGGCCGACGAGGTGCTCGCGCTGCTGGCGTCGGCAGGGCTCGCGGTACGCGACGAGGACGGTTGGCTGATCTCGCCTGCCGCACATCGCTGGCAGCCGGTGCCGGACGAACGGCCGGCCAGGGAGATCCCGGTGCCCGAAACACTGCCGGAACCGGAGCCGGGCTGGTCGCTGTTCGATGAGGAGGGGGGCACATGACGGCCGTCTACGACCGCTGGCGGTTGCACCGGGGCGGGATCGTCAACATCTGGCAGTACGACGAGCAGGACTTCGACTTCTCCGGCGGCCGGGCGATCCTCCAGGGCACCAACGGTTCCGGCAAGTCGCGCACCCTGGAACTGTTGCTGCCGCTGTGTCTGGACGGCGACCTGCGCCAGTTGGGCTCCAAGGGCTTCGACACGGTCAGCATCCGCAGGCTGATGCTGGACGACTACGACGGCGGCCCGAACCGGATCGGCTACGCGTGGATCGAACTGCGCAGGGTGGATGCCGAGGGTGTCGAACGGTTCCTCACCTGTGGTCTCGGGCTGAAGGCGTCCGCGACATCGCAGCAGGTCAGCGACTCGTGGCGATTCATCACCGAGGCCCGCGTCGGCTACGACTTCCGGCTGGCCGGTCCCGATCGGGTGCCGCTGGGTCCGGTCCAGCTGCGCGAGGAGATCGGCGCGGACCGGGTGCTGGAGGACGCGGCGTTCCGGGCCAGGATCGCCGAACTGGTCTACCGGATGCCGGCCGGCCGCTACGGCGATCTGCTGCACCTGCAGCGGACCCTGCGCAACCCGGACGTCGGTCTGAAGGTGCTGGAAGGGCAGCTGGAACAGATCCTGTCCGACGCCCTGCCGCCGCTGGACGCCGCCATGATCGAGCAGTTGGCGGGCTCCTTCGAGGATCTGGAATCCATCAGGGAGAACATCACCCGACTGTCCAAAGCGGACACAGCACTGTCGGCGTTCCTGGGCAGCTACTCGGGTTACACGCTGAACGCGCTGCGCGGGGCAGGCGAGCGGGCCAGGGCGGCGGCCAGGGCGTTGGACAGTGAACGTGCCGAGATGCGCACGCTGACCGCCCGGCTGGACGAGCAGCGGGCCCGCCACGATGCCGCGCTGGCCGAGGTGGCCGGCAAGGAACAGCGCGACGACGAGTTGGACCACACGATCGACTCGTTGAAGGGACTGCCCGCCTACCAGGGCATGCGGGACCTGTCCGACCGGGAACGCCTGGTTGCGCACGCCCGCGCCGCCGCCGAGGGTGCGCTCGACACGGCGAGCAAGCAGCGCACGCACGCCGACCGCGCCGTGGAGACCGTGCTGACGGTGCTGCGCAGGCTGGAGCAGGACACCGAGGCGGCAGGCGAGTTCGCCGAGACGACCCGGCGTGAGCTGTCCGCCGCCGGACTGGACCCCGCGCTGTGCCCCCGGGTGCCGGCGGCGCCCGCTGTCGTGCCCGGCACGACCGTGGAACTGGTGCGCGCCAAGCCGGATCCGGAGGCGGAGCCCGTTCAGGTGGAGCGACGGACGCTGCCGCCGATCGAACCGGACGTGCTGGACGCCGACCTGCGGGCCGCAGCCGAACTGGCCAGTCGGGCCGCCGGGGTGGCCACCCAGCGGTCGGCGTTGACGCTGTCGCTGCACGAGCGGGCCGTCGGCGTGGACAAGCACGCGCAGCGGTTGGACGGGTTGCGGCAGTCGGCACGGCAGGCCCAACTGGAGGCAACCGAATCGGTCGGCAGGCGCAACGAGGCCGCTCAGCGGCTTGAGGACGCCGTGGCGACGTGGTGGGAGCGGGCAGGCGTCTGGCACAGCGGCGGCCCGTTCGACGCGCAGCGACCGCCAGTGGCGCCCACGCCGGACCAGTTGCGGACCAACGCGGATGTCGCGCGGGCGGCGCACGACGCGGCGCGGGAGTGGGCGGCGCCGAGGCTGCACGGGCTGCGGCAGGCAGCGGTGTCGGCAGGCCAGCGGGTGGACGAGGTCGCCGCCAGGACCGCGGCCGCCGAGGCCGAGTTGATCGCGTTGCGCGGTGGCGTTGACGCCACTCCCCCGTTGCCGGCTTACTCGACGGCACACCGGGATCCGGCCACCGGTGCCGCGTTCTACCAGTTGGTGGACTTCGTCCCCGGCCTCGACCCGGCGGCACGGGCAGGGCTGGAAGCCGCGTTGCAGGCCAGCGGTCTGCTGTCCGCGTGGGTGCGGGCCGACGGCCATGTCGACGCCGGGCTGGCCGACCTGTTCGCGGTCGGCGACGGTGTCGCCGGGCAGCCGTTGTCGGCAGCGTTGACGCCTGCCGTCGAGCCGGGCTGTCCGGTACCGGTGGCCGTGGTGGCGCGGGTATTGGCAGCCGTGACCCTCGGCGAGGGCCCGGTCGCCGGTCTCGCCGTGTCAACCAGTGGGCAGTGGCGGGCCGGCGTGCTGGCCGGGTCGATGACGAAGGCCGCAGCCGAGTTCGTCGGCGCCGGGGCGCGGGAAGCGGCGCGGGCCCGGCGTGGTGCGGAACTGACGGCGTTCCTGGACACGCTGCGGGACGAGCGGGCTGCCGCGGACGCCGAGTTGGCCGAGCACGCCGGCCGGGTGAGCGCGTGGGAACAGCACCTGGACGCGTTCCCGGACGACAGGGCGCTGATCGCGGCGCACGCCACGCTGAGCACGGCGATGCGCACCGCCGAGGAGGCCACGACCAAAGCCGCCCGGCTGCGTTCCGAGTACGAAACGGCCGGCCGGCACAGCGATGCGGCGCAGGTCGAGCTGACCCAGACGGCGGCCGAGGCAGGGCTGCCCGCCGACACCGACACGTTGCAGGCCGCACACCGGGCCTCGGTGTCCGCGCGAGGCAGCGCGGAAGCCTTGCGGGACACGCTGATCGGTCGGTGTGCCGGCACGGTCCGCGACGTCACCGACGCGCTGCACGACCACCAGGCCGCCACCGACGACCTCGGCGACGCTGCCGGTGCGGCGGAGGCGCAGTGCGCCGAGTTCGCCAGGGAAGCGGCGGCGCTGGCCGAGTTGACGTCGGCGATCGGTGGCGAGGCCGAGCACATCGCGGCCCAGCTGACCGATCTGGAGGCCGAGCGGCGGGCGTTGCGCACCGAGTTGCCGGCGCTGCGCACGACGGCCACCGAGCTGTCCAACCAGGTCGTGAAGACCGAAACCGTGTTGGAGAGCAAGGGCGACGACATCGGCGGCAAGGCCGACGCAGCGGCTGCCGCCGGCCGTGCTTTCCAGGCCGCGGTCGGTGCGCCCGGTGTGTGGGTGGCGGCGATGCCGGACGTCTCACTTTCCGACGGCGATCCAGCCTCGCTGCTGTCTGCTGTGGACCGCAAGGGCGCCAGCGAGGAGCTGGTGATCACCAAGCTCCAGGCGTTGCAGACCGCGCTGGCCGGCAGCCACGAGATCACCCCGGAACGGCACGCCGGCATCCTCACCATCACGGTGGCCGGTGAGCAGGGACCGCGCCCGGTGGCCGAGGCCGCCCGGCAGGTCAGCGACCAGTTGGCCGACCAGCGTGGCTTCCTCGGTGAGCGCTACCAGGACATCTTCGCCACGTTCATGCTGCGCAACCTGGCCGAGCGGCTGCACGGCCAGATCACCGTGGCCGAGGACCTGACGCGGCGGATGAACGACGTGCTGGACGTCGCGCGGTCCAGCCAGGGTGTGCACGTGCAGTTGGAGTGGCGGCCCTCCGCGGCATTGGACGAGACGACGCTGGAGGCGCTGAAGCTGGTGCGCACGCCGTTCGCGGAGCGCACCGAGGACGAGGACGCGATGCTGCGGCGGGCGTTCACCGAGCGGATCGACGCCGAGCGGGACACCCATTCGGGTGGCTACGCGGAGATCCTCACCAGGGCGTTGGACTACCGGTCCTGGTACACGTTCACCGTCCGGGTGGCCGACGCGGGACCGGACGGCAAGCCGCGTACCCGGCGGATGCGGCAGTTGTCCTCCGGTGAGACCCGGCTGGTGTCCTACGTGACCCTCTTCGCCGCCGCAGCAGCGTTCTACGGCGCGATCAGCGGCTCGTCGTCCGGTGCCGTCGACGAGGCGGGCCCGTTGCGGCTGGTGCTGCTGGACGAGGCGTTCGAGCGGCTGGACGACCCGACCATCGCCAGGATGCTCGGCCTGCTGGTCGACCTGGACATGGACTGGATCATCACCTGGCCGAGCGGTTGGGGCGTGTCCGACCGGATCCCGAGGATGCACATCTACGACGTGCTGCGGCCCAAGTCCGGCCGCGGTGTGGCGTGCACGCACACCACGTGGGACGGCGCCGACCTCACGCACACCGAGAACTGACCGTCGATTCACCCGACCGTGTACGTGTAGGTGATGTTGTTCAGTTCGTCACCGGCCCTGTTGGACATGGGCAGGGCGTTCACATAGAGCCAGCCGCGGACCACGGTGCCCCTGGTGCCGACCGGTGTGATCGTCACCGTGATGTCGCCGGTGGCACCGGGGTCGATCGAGAGCGGGTGCAACGCGGGTGGCTGCGCCTGCACGGCGGCCA
>DASXYT010000240.1:0-11574 GCA_036502345.1 Pseudonocardiaceae bacterium
GTGGTGGAAGTCGAGGAGGACGCCAAGGGGCGGACCGTTCTCATCGTCACCGAGCTGCCCTACCAGGTGAACCCGGACAACCTGGTGGAGAACATCGCGCAGCTGGTCAAGGACGGCAAGCTGACCGGCATCTCGGACATCGCCGACGAGTCCAACCGGCGCAGCGGCATGCGCATCGTGGTCGGGCTGCGCCGCGACGCCGTGGCGAAGGTCGTGCTGAACAACCTGTACAAGCACACGCAGCTGCAGGCCAACTTCGGCGTCAACATGCTGGCCCTGGTCGACGACGTGCCGCGCACGCTGCGGCTGGACCAGATCATCCGGCACTACGTGCACCACCAGGTGGACGTCATCATCCGGCGCACCCGCTACCGGCTGCGCAAGGCCGAGGAACAGGCGCACATCCTGCGCGGCCTGGTCAAGGCACTGGACGCGCTGGACGAGGTCATCGCCCTGATCCGGCGGTCGCCATCAGCTGCTGACGCGCGGCCCGCGCTGATGGAGCTGCTGGACATCGACGAGATCCAGGCCGTCGCCATCCTGGACATGCAGCTGCGCAGGCTGGCCGCCCTGGAGCGGCAGCGGATCGTCGACGACCTGGCCGAGCTCGAGAACAGGATCGCCGACCTGCAGGACATCCTGGCCAACGACGTCCGGCAGCGGCACATCGTCCGCGACGAGCTGATGGCGATCGTGGACAAGCACGGCGACGACCGGCGCACCAGGATCATCCCGTTCGACGGTGACGTGTCGGTCGAGGACCTGATCGCGGTCGAGGACGTCGTGGTGACTATCACCCAGACGGGTTACGCCAAACGGACGAAAACCGACCTCTACCGAGCGCAGAAGCGCGGCGGCAAGGGTGTCCAGGGCGCGGCCCTGAAGCAGGACGACATCGTGGGCCACTTCTTCGTGTGCTCCACCCACGACTGGATCCTGTTCTTCACCAACAAGGGCCGGGTCTATCGCGCCAAGGCGTACGAGCTGCCGGAGGCGAGTCGCACCGCGCGTGGCCAGCACGTGGCGAACCTGCTGGCGTTCCAGCCGGACGAGCAGATCGCCCAGGTCATCCACATCAGCGACTACCAGGTGTCGCCGTATCTGGTGCTGGCCACGAAGAGCGGGCTGGTCAAGAAGAGCAAGCTGAGCGACTTCGACTCCAACCGTGCCGGCGGCCTGATCGGCATCAACCTGCGCGAGGACGACGAGCTGGTCGGCGCTGTGCTGTGCTCCGGTGACGACGACCTGCTGCTGGTGTCCGCGGGCGGGCAGTCCATCCGGTTCCACGCCTCCGACGAGGCGCTGCGGCCGATGGGCAGGGCCACGTCGGGCGTGCTGGGCATGCGGTTCAACGACGGTGACGAACTGCTGTCCATGGGCGTCGTGGTCGACGGCCGATTTGTTTTGGTGGCCACCAACGGGGGGTACGCCAAGCGCACCCCGATCGAGGAGTATCCGCTGCAGGGCCGGGGTGGCAAGGGCGTGCTGACCATCCAGCACGACACCCGTCGTGGCAGGCTGGTAGGTGCGCTCATCGTCGATGTCGACGACGAGCTGTACGCGATCGAGTCGACCGGAGTGGTGATCCGGACCAGTGCGCGCGAGGTGCGCAAGGCTGGCCGGCAGACCAAGGGTGTCCGGTTGATGAACCTCGCGGAAGGGACCACATTGGTTGCTGTCGCCCGCAACGCGGAAGACGTCTCCGATGTGACCGAGGCGGTCGCGGAAACAGCCACCGAGACAGTTTCGGAAGCCGGTGCCAGCAACGCGGAGGACGTTTCGGACGTCTCCGAGACAGAGGGATGATCGTGTCGGTCACCCCGGCCAACTCCACCAGCTAAGGAAAGCTCGTGACTTCACCCGACAAGCCGAAGACCGAGGACGTGCCAGCCGAGCCCCCCCGCGAGGAACGCGCGGTGGCCACGGCGTCGCCGGCCGTCGAGTCGGAACAGGCCGCCTCGGGGACCAACGGTACGAAGAACACGAACGGGTCGTCGGCGGCCAAACCGGCCGCCGACGCCGCCCCGGCCGGGGACAAGCCGGCATCGGTCAGCAAGCCGGCCGAACCGGCGGCGCCGACGAAGCCGGTGCAGCCCGCCAAGCCCGCTGTGACCAAGACCCCACCGGGCAACACCCCACCGGCTAGCACGCCACCGGGCAACACCCCACAGGCGAAGACGACGCCTGCGCAGACACCGGCCGCGAAGACACCAGCTACGCCGACCAGCACTCCCGCGGCCAAGCCGCAGGCCCGGCCGGTCGACCGGGAGTCGGCGAAGACCGTGATCATGGAGAGCCCGGACATGTCGTCGACCACGCCACCATGGCAGCGCGTGGCCACCGACGCCCAGTACGTCAGCGACCATGACGTGCCCGCCGACGCGGGCGCGGCACCGGCCGACTCGACCACCCGGTTCTCCGAATGGGGCTACCAGCGCAGCCCTCGCTCGGACTCGTACACCGCCAGTGGTGCCGACAAGGCAGACGCCCTGGGCGGCGGCGTGGTGTCCGGCACGGCGTCACCGTCGATGTTCGCGGCAACGGCAGGCCAGTCCGGCGTGCGGCCCGACGCCCGGCCGAGCAGTGACCCGACCGGCCGGACCACGGTCAACTTCGGTGCCCCGCCGCCCAGTGCGGTGCGCCCGCCGACCAGCACGCCGACCCCGTCGGCACTGCGCAGGCCGGGCCGGGGACCGCGCAGGGCGAGCCTGCAGGTCCGCAGGGTCGACCCGTGGTCGGTGCTGAAGCTTGCGTTCGTGCTGTCCGTCGCGCTGTTCTTCGTGTGGCTGGTGGCCGTCGGCGTGCTCTACGGCGTGCTGGACGGCATGGGCGTGTGGGACCGGGTCAACGGCACCTACAACGAGTTCGCGCAGAACACCAGCAGCGGCAGCAGTGGCCCGCTGATCACGGCCAGCAGGGTGTTCGGCATCGCGGCGATCATCGGCGCGATCAACATCGTGTTGTTCACCGCGTTGGCCACGGTGGGTTCGTTCGTCTACAACGTGTCCGCCGACCTGGCCGGCGGCTTGGAGATCACGCTGGCCGAACGCGAGTAGCGCTGCCCGCTCCCGGTTTGAGTGCGCGGCCGGGCGTACGGTAGTCTTCGCTTCGTTCCGGGGGCCTATAGCTCAGGCGGTTAGAGCGCTTCGCTGATAACGAAGAGGTCGGAGGTTCAAGTCCTCCTAGGCCCACGCACCGCGATGCGCCGCACTCAGTCGGTGTCCGCGGTTTCGATCTGCCGTCAAGGAGGCGACCTGTCGTGAAGAAGATCCTCGCACTCGTGGCTGTGGCCGCTGCCGCACTGCTGATCATCCGTCGCAGCCGGTCAGCCAAGGCCGAAGCCGACCTGTGGCGCGAGGCCACCGCTCCGACCGACAAGTGACTTCAAAAGAGCGGGAGAGGCCCAGTACCATGGGCCCCTCCCGCTCTTTTGTGTGAGCACGGGGACGTAGCTCAATTGGCAGAGCACTGCCTTTGCAAGGCAGGGGTTGAGGGTTCGATTCCCTTCGTCTCCACAGATTTTTCTGGGCGTCTGTCCTTCTGAGCGGACGCGGATCGTCGTACTGGCAGAGGATGCTCCACTCCGGGGCAACACCACGTCAGGAGGACGCCATGACTCTGCCGGAGATCACGTCGCGTGAGCAGTGGGCCATCGCTCGCCAGGAACTGCTCGTCAAGGAAAAAGCACACACCCGCGAACGGGATGCGCTCAACGCCGAACGGCGCAGGCTGCCGATGGTGGCCGTCGACAAGGGCTACGTGTTCGACGGGCCGGACGGCCAGGTCAGCCTGCTGGACATGTTCGACGGCAGCGACCAGCTCATCGTCCAGCACGTCATGTACGGCGCCGACTGGGACGACGTCTGCCCCGGCTGCACCGCCGCCCTGGACGAGATGTCGCCTGGCCTGCTCCGCCACCTCCGCTCCCGCGCCACCGCGTTCGCCACCGTGTCCCGCGCGCCGTTCGCCAAGCTGGCCACCAGCCGGGAGCGCAAAGGTTGGGATTTCGCCTGGTACTCGAGCTTCGGCAGCGACTTCAACGACGATTTCGGCGCCACCGTTGATGACTCGGAAGTACCCGGCGTCAGCTGCTTCCTGCGGGACGGCGACACCGTCTTCCACACCTACTCGACGTCCGCCCGAGGCACCGACCAGCTGGGCAGCGCCTACTCGTTCCTCGACCTGACCGCGTACGGCCGCTCCGAGGACTGGGAGCAGCCTGCGGGCCGGGTGGCCAAGCCGCACGGCGCCGATCCGACCTTCACCGACTGAGCACCGGGCAGAACGGACCCCTGGGTAGGACATCGGCATCGATCTGATTCACTTCCAGGGCTATGAGACGAGCCGTGTTTCTTGCCGCGCCCCTGGCCCTGCTGGGTGTTCTGCTCGCCGGCTGCGGTCCGACGGTGACCGGGACCGCCGCTCCGGTGTCCACCATCACCAGCCACATCGTGGTGCCACCACCGTCGGTCGCGGTGCCAGCTGCACTGCCGCCGGCGACCGCGACGGACTGCCCGTATCTCGACTCGCAGGAGGTCGCGAACGACAACGGGCAGCACGTCGGGTCGGTGAAGATCTCGTCGACGTCGGACGGCCAGCCGCACCCGGTGTGCTACTTCTACCGGCCCGACGGCCACCTGCAGATGACCGTCCGGGTCTATGTCGGGACGGCCGCCGTGGCGACGGCGATGGTCAACCAGGCGGCGCCGGTGGCCACGTCCGACCCGGCCAACCAGCCCTCCGGCTGGAACGGCGGGTCACAGGCGAACGCAGCGGTCGAGCCCAAGGGTGCTGTCTACGCGATCTCCAAGGGCGGCACCGCCATCGTGGTGATCAGCAACCAGTTGCAGACCATCAAGTGCCGCCTGGTCGCGACCGCGGTGGTCAGCGGCCTCGGCTGACGGACATGGATAGGCGGCCGGTGGTCCTGGACGACGTTGTCCTGGATCACCGGCCGCCTGGTCAAACGGGTGCCGGTCTCAGTTCCGGTGACTGGCCGGACTGTCGGTCGGCTGTTCCTGCCTCGGGTGCGGCGCCGAGCCGTTGGTCGCGATGCGCTCCTGCTCGGTCAGGTCGTCCTCGCGCATCGGCGCCGACGGCTTGTCCTGCTGCGAGCTCTTCATCGCGTACGCGGCGCCGGCACCGATGCCCACCACTGCGATGCCCACCAGCCACGGCCACTTGCGGCCGCGCCTGGTGCCACCGTTCTTCGCGGCGGCCATCAGGTCGTTCGCGGCGCCCCGGGCGTCGCGAGCCGTCCTGCCAGCGTGTTTACGAGCGCGTTTGGCGCTCTTCGTCAGATCCTTGCCGGTGGTCTTGGCCGTCCTACGGGCGTCCTTGACCAGCTGCTTGCGGGCCTTGCGGGTCGTCTTGACGACTTCCGCCTGGGTCTCCGCGGTCGCTTCCCGTACGGCTTCCATGCCGGCTTGGCCGACCTGTACCGCACCGCGCCGCAACGTACGCAACCCGGTACCCACGGCCCGGCCGGCCGTTTCCCCAGCGTGTGTCATGGCCTTAACCTCGTCCATCGCGGTGCTCCAGGCTCCTCTGGTCGGCTTGGGTCCTTCTCATCCGAGTACCACCTGCGCCCATCGGCCAACCATGCGGCGGTCGGAGCGGCGGTGTCCGGATCGGCATCATCCTGCCCCGTCCCACACCATCTCGCCGTGGATGGCACGATGAACCACGTGGCTGACAGCAATGAATCGCTCGTTGGAGCGATAGTGACGGCAACCCTGCACACCTCTATGGGGGACATCCGTCTCAACCTGTTCCCGAACCAGGCCCCGAAGACGGTGGCCAACTTCGTCGGACTCGCCGAAGGCACCAAGAAGTACGGCCAGAACGCCCGGGGCACCTCGGACGGTCCGTTCTTCGACGGTTCGATCTTCCACCGGGTCATCGACGGCTTCATGCTCCAGGGCGGTGACCCGACCGGCACCGGTCGCGGCGGGCCCGGCTACAAGTTCGAGGACGAGTTCCACCCGGAGCTGCAGTTCAACAAGCCGTACCTGCTTGCCATGGCGAACGCCGGCAAGAACACCAACGGCTCCCAGTTCTTCATCACCGTTGCTCCGACGACCCACCTGAACTTCGCCCACACCATCTTCGGCGAAGTGGCTGACCAGGACTCCCGCAACGTCGTGGACGCCATCGGTACCACGCCGACCGGCGCCCAGGACAAGCCCGTCCAGGACGTGGTGATCGAGCGCGTCAGCGTGTCCCGGGAGCAGTGAACAACACTCAGTGAGGACCACCCAGTGAGGACCGCGCCGTGAGCGTCCCGCCGTGGCAGCCGGCCGGGCCTGCCGACCAGCAGCCGGTGTTACCGGACTGCGTTCGGCACCCCGGCCGGCCCACCGGGCTGCGCTGTAGCCGGTGCGACCGGCCGGCGTGCCCGGAGTGCCTGCGGCCCGCCTCGGTGGGCCAGCACTGTGTGGACTGCGTCGCCGAGGGCTCGCGGACCGTCCGCAGGCCGGTGACGATCGCGGGCGCCACACCCACCACGAAGAACTACGTGGTGCCCGGCCTGATCGCGATCAACGTCGCGGTCTTCGTGGTCACGGTGGTGCAGGCGCGCAGCCTGACCAACCTGAACGGGTCGTCGCTGTTCCAGAACTGGATCCTGTATCCGCTGGCGACCCGTAACGGCAGTTGGTGGCAGCTGATCACGGCGGGCTTCCTGCACGTCAACCCGATCCACATCCTGATGAACATGGTCGCCCTGTGGATCATCGGGCGGGACCTGGAACGGGTGCTCGGCCCGCTCCGGTTCAGCATCATCTATCTGCTCGGCCTCGTCGGCGGCAACGTGGCCGTGTTCGTCTTCGGCCAGGTCCAGAGTGCCGAGGCAGGCGCGTCCGGCGCGGTGTTCGCGCTGATGGGCGGCCTGCTGGTGATCGTCTACCGGCTCAAGCTGAACGCCAGCCAGGTGATCGGCATGATCGCGATCAACCTGGTGATCAGCGTCGTCATCCCGGGCATCTCGCTGCTCGGGCACGTCGGCGGCCTGGTGACCGGTGCCGCGGTGACGTTCGCGCTGATCAACGTGCCGGCGCGGCGCCGGACCATGTGGCAGGCGGTCACCGTGGTGGTCGCGCTGGTGGTACTGCTCGGCCTGGTGCTGGTCCGGGTGCCCTACATCCCGGACCTGACGTAACCCCTACTGCCAGTAGGACCGCAGCGCGGCGGCCACTTGTTCCGGCTCGGTGCCCAGGTCCAACCAGCCGAGCACGATCAGGCCGCCGTCCGGGTCCTCGTCGTTGTCGGTGTCCAGTTCCAGCAGCGACACCTGCCGGCCCAGTCGCCGGGTGGACGACACGCTGATCCGCACCGAACCCCAGGGCAGGTGCTGCCGGCCGCTCATGCGCCGGATCTGGATGCCGTTCACGTCCACCGCCAGGCGCGGGCGGGCGATCGTGCCGAACAAGGCGAACACGACGAGGCCGATGGTGGCCACGCCGGTCACCAGCCTGCCGATCGGGTCATCGCTGAACACGGTGTACGCCAGGGTGGCCACCGCGAGCACCCAGGTCGTGGTGATCAGGGCTGACGACGGTGACCACGCGGTCGGCGGCGCTGGGGCGTCCATAGCTGGAGTCTGGCGTACCGACCGGTGGTTGTGGCACTCGACCGGGTGGTGATCCGTCAGGGCGTAACGCTGTTCGGCCACCCGGGCGACGTTCCTGGTACGTGATCATCACTGTGGCTAGGCTGCCTCAGTCGCCCAGACCTCCGAGGAGTTTTCACGATGTCCACCGAACACCTGAGCTGGGTGCCTGCCGATGTCGACCTGAGCAAGCCCAACCCGGCCAGGGTGTACGACTACATTCTCGGCGGCGCGAACAACTTCGAGGTGGACCGCGAGTTCGCCAAGCAGGTGATGGCGGGACTGCCCGACGCGCAGGCGCAGGCCCAGGAGAACAGGGGCTTCCTGCGCCGCGCGGTCAGCTACCTGGCCGAGCAGGGCATCCGCCAGTTCGTGGACCTCGGTTCCGGCATCCCGACCGTCGGCAACACGCACGAGGTGGTCCAGCGGATCGACCCGACCGTCAGGGTGGTCTACGTGGACCACGAGCCGGTGGCCGTGGCGCACAGCGAACTGATCCTGCAGGACAACGAGAACGCGGCCATCATCCGCGGCGACGTGCGGGACTCGTCGTCGATCCTGAACCACGAGGTCACCAAGCGGCTGATCGACTTCGACGAGCCGGTGGCCATCCTGATGTTCGCCGTCCTGCACTTCGTGTCCGACGAGGAGGACCCGTACCGGCTGGTCGCCAGGTATCGGGACGCGACCGTGCCGGGCAGCTATCTGGCTGTGAGCCACATCACCCAGGACGACCGGCCGGAGATCGGTGAGCTGGTCGAGCAGTACCAGCGCTCGGTCAACATGCTGACCGAGCGGACCAACGCCGAGGTGGCCCGGCTGTTCGCCGGATACGACCTGATCGACCCCGGTGTGGTGTTCACCCGGGAGTGGCGGCCGGAACTGGACCTGGACTACGCCAACGCCTCGTTGCTCTACGGCGCCGTGGGCCAGCGGATCTGAGCACCACCGCTGAGCTCGCTCGTGCGGTCTTGCACAAAGTTGTCCACAGGAGTTGTCCCCACTGGGGATGACTTACAGGTGTGTCGTTTGGTGACCGACAGATGAACGCCGCTCAACTGTCGGATGTAGCGGGCTCCCCGGACGGGTGAACGCCGCTGCTAACGCCACCGCATCGTCATGAGCAGGCCGCCGATCATCAGCACGAACCCGATGGCGAAGTTCCACGACCCGAGCGCGTTCATGAACGGGATCTTGTCCGACGCGATATAGGTGAGCACCAGCCATGCGAGGCCGAGCAGCATCAGGCCCAGCATCACCGTGATGTAGACCGGATTCGAAGGGCCGGCCATCCGTGCCTTCACCGGCGTGCGGCGGTCGGCCGGCGCGGTGTAGACGGCCTTCTTGCGGACCTTGGACTTTGGCATGATGTCCTCGCCTGCGTGGAACTGGTGCCTTGGGCGTCGTCGCCGGGCAGTGGCGCGTACGGTGGGACAGCGGCCGCAACGCGACCCCGTCCAGGTGAACACGTTAACGTAACCGAGGAGTCCAGCGAACAACGACCGGACTTCAAGTCGGTCAAACGTCGGCTCGGCCATCCTTGACGGGCGCAGTCGCAGAGTGTTCGGGCAGGCAACGCACGGTTCGGAGGATCGAGGGTGAGTCAACAGCCACCGCCCCCGCCAGGGCGGGACGGGCCGTGGCCGTCGCGCCGGCCGCAGGGCAGGCCGCAGGGAGCCCCACAGGGCAGGCCGCAAGGACGAACCGGACCACAGGGACCTCCAGGAGCTGCCGGACCCCAGGGACCAATTGGACCACAGGCTGCTCAGCCACCTGCCGTCCCACCCCGTCCCACCGGCGATCGACCGACGATGTTCATCCCGAAGGTCGACGAGACCGAGTTCATCCCGAGGGTCGAGGACTTCGGCGCGGTCAGCCAGGGCACCACCCCGGCCGCCGGCGGGCCGGTCTACCCGGACCGGGACCCGGACGACTACCAGCCGAGGCACGGCAGCATCGCCGATCTCGGTGGCGCGGCGGCTTCGGCAGGCGGTCCTGGCCCGATCGGTGGTCCTGGCCCGGTCGGCGCCCCTGGTCCGGTTGGTGGCGTGGGCCCGGTCAACAGCATCGGTGCGCGTCTCGGCGCCGGGCCGCCCGGCGGCTACCAGGCCGGTGACGACCGCACCGAGTACTTCGGCAGTGGCTTCGACAGCGCCAGTTTCGACCGGCCCGAGTTCGACAGCACCGGTTTCACCAGCCCGGGTTTCGACAGTCCTGGTTTCGACAGCACGAGGTTCGAGCCGCTCGATTCCGGCACCCGCCCGCCGATCCCGGCGCCCAGGTCCGGTCGCACCGCGCTGCACACCATCGGCGAGGTGCTGATCACCTGCGGCATGGTCGTCCTGCTGTTCGTGGTCTACGAGCTGTACATCACCGACATCTTCTCTGCGCAGAAGCAGGCCAGCGCGACCACGTCGCTGGACAAGGAATGGGACACCGTCACCGGTCCGGTGCGGACCAACCACTACGACCTGACCGACGGCCACGGCATCGCGAAGCTCTACATCCCGGCGTTCGGCCAGGACTATGTGTTCACCGTGATCGAGGGGACCACGCAGAACGACCTCGCGATCGGTCCCGGGCACTACCCGGGCAGCGCGCTGCCCGGCCAGCCGGGTGACATGGCGGTGGCCGGCCACCGCGTCGGTGAGGGCGCCCCGTTCGACGACCTCGGCCTGGTGCAGTCCTGCGACGCGATCCTCGTCGAGACGCAGACCGACTGGTATGTGTACCGGACGCTGCCGATGGCCAACGAGGTCGCGGGCTGGACCACCGACAAGGGCAGGACCACGCAGTGCGCGGGCGCCAACGGCGAGGCCAAGGTGCAGCCGCTGGGCGGGCTCTACTCGCAGACCGTCGGCCGGGAGATCGTGCTGCCGACCGAGGGCGACGTCGTGGCCCCGATCCCGCATCACCCCGGCGCGAAGGTGTCGGCAGGCCAGGAGGCTTCCCTGCTCACGCTGACCACCTGTAACCCGAAGTTCTCCGCGGCGCAGCGGATGATCCTGCACGCCGTGCTGGTCAAGGATTGGAAGAAGGACGCCAAGGATCCCAACAAGATGCCGCCGGAGATGAAGGAGACCAGCTGATGTACGGCTGGATCTGGCGGCATCTACCTGGCCCCGTCGCGGTGCGGATCGCGTTGGCCGTCGTGCTCGTGGTCGGCGTGGTCGCACTGCTGTTCTTCGTCGTGTTCCCGTTCGTGGACCCGCTGTTGCCGTTCAACGACGTCACGGCGGGCGGCTGAGCCCGATAACCTGTGCTCCATGCGAGTGCTGGTGGTCGACAACTACGACAGCTTCGTCTACAACCTGGTCCAGTACCTGGCCCAGTTGGACGTGGACTGCCGGGTCCTGCGCAACGACGCGCCGGAACTGCAGGGCGCGGCGTTGGCCGTCGAACTGGACGCCGTCGGCGGCGTCCTGGTCAGTCCCGGCCCGAGCACGCCGGAGCGTGCCGGCGCCAGCATCGACGTGATCCGTGAGTGCGCGAGACGCGCGCTGCCCGTGCTCGGCGTATGTCTTGGCCACCAGGCGATCGGCGTGGCCTGGGGTGGAGTGGTGGACAGGGCGCCGGAGTTGCTGCACGGCAAGACCAGCCAGGTCTACCACGACGGCGTCGGCGTGCTGGCGGGCCTGCCCAACCCGTTCACCGCCACCAGGTACCACTCGCTGACCGTGCTGCCCGAGACCGTGCCCGCCGAGTTCGAGGTCACCGGGCGCACCGACACCGGCATCGTGATGGCCATGCGGCACCGCGAGTTGCCGGTGGAGGGTGTGCAGTTCCACCCCGAGTCCGTGCTCACCGACTCCGGCCACCGGATGCTGGCCAACTGGCTGGCCGTGTGCGGTCACCGGGTCGCCGAGGCCACCGTCGCCGACCTGGAGGGCCAGATGCGCATCCTGGCCGACGCCGCTCGAATCTGACCCAGAACGACAACAGGCCCCCGCGGAACTTTCCGCGGG
>DASXYT010000241.1:0-6530 GCA_036502345.1 Pseudonocardiaceae bacterium
CAGCCGCAGCGCGTCGGCCTGGGCGTCGTCGTCGTCAAGCCGGCCGACGAACACCGAGTCCAGCAGCGTGACGAAGCCCTGGATGCGCAGGAAGTCCGCCGGGATCTGGCTGGACAGCAGCACCCGGACGTTCCACTTACGGGAGTCACGAGCGAACCGGTTCATCAGCACACGCCCGGTCGGCACCTCGGCCAGGAAGAACGCCTCGTCGATCCAGACGCCCTTGCGGAGGTCCTTGGGGCGCTCGTAGATGGACCGCTGGGTCAACCACGCGGCCAGGTTCAGCAGTTCCACGCCCAGCGACTCGGCGTCGGTCCAGTGCTCCCGGCCGACACCGTCCTTGGGCAGGATCAGACCGGCCATCGTCAACACGGTGAGCCGGTCGTCGCGGGTCTCCGAGTACGGGTCCTCGCCGTGCTCGGGGATGAGCAGACTCATCCGCTCGCGCATCTCGTCCAGGAAGTCGGCGACCACCATCGCGTGCTCGTGGTGCTCACTGGCGTCGCGGCGCAGCGCGTCGAACACCTGGCCGGGGTCGGCGTCGATCCGGCCACCCACGGTCCGCACGGCGCGCAGCAGCACGATCCTGGTCTGCGGCAGCCTGGCCACCTCGTAGGGCAGCAGACCGGTCAGCACGTCCAGCACCAGCCGCCGCCGGGTGGCCGCGACCAGCGCCTTCTCCCGCCGCCACGCCCGTTCCGGGTCGGTCTCGTCCAGGAAGTGCTCCAACTCGGGCTCGGCCACCACCCGGTACGGGTTCAAAATGCCCGGCTCGGCGTTGAGCAGGTTGATCGGCCGGGCGTACGGGCGCAGTTCGGGCAGCTCACACAGCCGCGCGAGCGGGCCGGACGGGTCCAGCAGCGTCCAGTAGGCACCGGAGCGCAGGGTCTTGTAGACCAGCCCGCCGCCGAGGAACGACTTACCGCCACCCAGCCCTGCGACCATCGCGGTCAGGCCGGAACCGTCCCGGATCTCCTGCGCCATCCACGGGTCCCACGCCACCGGGCGCCGGGTCGCCGTGACGGTCTCACCGAGCAGCACGCCACGCCGGTCGCCCACCTCGGCGGTGGCCGACGGGACAGCGGCGGCGGCCCACACGACCGAACCCCGGCGCAGGTAGGCGGTGCTGGCCAGCGGCTCACCGGGGATGAACTCCCTGGCCATCGCATACTGCGCCTCGGGGTGCTCGATGGCCACCTTCGGCTTGTACAGCTCCAGCAACTGCTGGGCCAGCCGCAGGGCCTCGCGTTCGGTCGCGCCGGACACCGCCAGCCGCCACCACGAGCGGACCCTGGTGGCCAGCGCGGTGAAGCCGGACGTCATCTCGTCGTCGATCTCCAACACCCGCGATGCCTGGCGGGACAACGACTGCGGCGGTTCCAGCTCGTGCTCGTCGGTGTAGTGGCGGACCTGTGAGCGGACCTTGTTCATCTGCCGGCCCAGCTCGCCAGCGACCTCCTCGGGGCGGCGCACGTAGATCCGCGCCGACCACTCGACGGAGGCCGGCAGCCGATCGGAGTGCTGCACCCACGGGTCGTCCACCTCGGGGATCTGCAGCCCGTGCATCTGGCCGACGGTGAGCACGGCGACGTGCCGCTTGATCCCGGCGTTGGAACCGGTGCGGCCGCGCACGGTGACCGTCGGCGCGTAGGGCTCGGTGTGGAAGTCGGCGGCGTCGGTGAAGCTGGCCAGGTCCTCGGGTTCCCAGGTGTTGCTCGGCACGGCGGGCAGGTTGCGCGGTGCTGGCAGGCCCAGCGAGCACGAACGGTGCATCAGCCAGGACATTTCCTCGGCGGTGACCGGACGACCGTCCAGGCCTGCGGAGCCGATCACCTGGTCCAGGTGCTCGACCTCGCTGTCCAGCGCGACCAGTTCGGCGTCCACGGCGTCCGGGAAGATCCGCCGCAACAGCGGCGCGGCGCGTTCCACGGCCCGGTCCACCATCCGCCGGGTCTGCACCTGCACCCCGAGGTAGACCTCCTTCTCGGCCATCGACCGGCCGAGAAGTTGCTGCTGCTCACCGACCATGTAGTCGTCGAAGGACAGCGCACCCCGGCTGTCGGGCAGCCGGTTGACCGAGTTGTGCACGTGCGCCTCGGCCCACATGCGGATCGGGAAGGGCCGGGTGGTCACCCGAAGGTGCATCCACCTGCCCTGGAGCTCGGCGTACTGGCCTGCGATGGCCGCGACCAGGTCCTGGCGCTGTGAGTCGGAGCGGAACGACCAGCGCTGCGGGGCCAGCCGGTACCAGGCGTACACGTTGTCGCCGGTGCGCAGCAGGTGTCCGTCGATGCTGCGAGTGGCGATCGTGGGCGTGTAGGTCGGCATGGCCTGCTCGCCGGGCAGTCGCCTGCCGCGCTTGCTGTAGACCTGCTGCCGTTCCTGTGCGGGCGGGACGATCTGCTGGGGCACCCGGTGGTGGGCCGCGCGCTGATCGCGTCCCTGATCACCTCCTGCCCTGCGTCCGAACACCGCCTACCTCCTTGCTGCGAGGCCCCGCGCTACCCCGATTTTGCGCATGTTGGACATACTGGACGTGCTGGGCAGATCGCGCGGGCTGGCTGGCGCGTGCTCCGGACTGGTTCACCCTCCGGGGCCCCCCGTTGCCGTTCGGGCGCTTGCCACGCTTGTCCTCATTCGGGTTCTTGACGCGCTTGCTCTTCGGGAGCGGGCGCGTCTGGTGTATCCGGACCTTGGTCGCGCTGGCGGCGCCACCGGCGCCACCAGGCCGTTCGCGGGGCGCGTTGAGCTCGCGCATCCACATGGTGAACACCGCGCCGAGCGGGCGCTCGTGGCTGATCCGGGACCCGATGAACCTGGTCAACACGACTGTCACGACGACGGTCCAGGCCACGGTGAAGAAGCCGAACCCGAAGATGGCGCGGATGCCGGTCAGGACCAGCACGAACACCAGGATGCCGACGCCCCAGGCGACGTATCTGGCACGAAAGGGAAACGTCGCCTTGGGTGGACCCAGCCACACCGCGTCAACGCGGTACACCTCGTCATCGGTGCGTACCTGCACAACCGCCCCCCAGTTGTCAGCCGGTGAACAGTTTGGCGAGCCACGTGCCCAGGTCGACGCCTGCGCCGGAGACAGCAAGGCCGATGATGGCCAGCGCGACGAAGACGCCGCCGATCCGGCGCATGACTCCGGCGTTGTCACCCTTGCCGCCGCCCAAATAGAGCAGCAGCAGTGCGACCACCAGGAGTAGCAGCGGCACGGCGTTGTTGAGAATCCACTGGCTGACACCGCTGGTGCCCAGTTGAGCGGCGGCGAGCGGGATGAGGGCCGAGCCGGTCATCTCGTCCTCCCTGATACGAGGGGCGAGGTTGGCTGCCATCTGCCGTCGATGACACCCGCCTCGTGTCTTACTGGTGACGAGTACAACACGTCGGCTTGACGACGTGTAGTGGTCAATGCGCGCAGAGTGTGTCCGTCCCGGGGTCTCGTTTTCCGTCGTGGCGATATTACGTCTAATCTGACCACACACATCATCGGTCGCGGGAGGGCTGGACCGGTACGCAAACCACCCGTTCGCCCCAGTCACCACAAAGGTTCACCCGGCCGCGCAGTCGCTCGTAACGGGCTGTGTGCCACGTCACGTCCGTTCGGCCCACATAGTGGGACCTGAACAGTGTGGTCAAGGGCGATGCTGCCGGCTGGTGCGGTTCGCAACATTCTGGAGCAACCACTCTGGCCAACCCGCCGTGGAGGGGCAACGTGATCCAATCTCCGGAGATCAAGACGGACGACACCACCCCGCCGGACGAAGGTGAGGCTACCGGTCGACCGGCCGCCAACGGTCGTCGGGTGCAGCGGACCGTGAACTTCGACCGGGAGATCCTGGACCGCGCGAGAGCGGCGGCCACCTACCTGGCCCGCAACGAGCCGGAGTCCGGAATACGTAGTTTGGCGGACATAGTGAACCCCGCCGTAGCGGAACGGGTCGCCGAGTTGGAGGCCAGGTTCAACAACGGTCTGCCCTTCCAACCGGTCGGCCGGATGCCGCCGGGCCGGCCGTCGTCCACCCCCGTGACCCTGGAGGCTCCGGCCCATCCCCCGGTCAGCTGACCGGTTGGGGCGCTTTGCGACGTAGGCGAAGAACGAGGATCGCGCCGAGGACGACGAGAACCAGGCCGGGCGAGGAGACGGCCCAGCGAGTGGCGCCGTAACCGACCAGTTGAGCGATGGCCTGGAGGAGCGCCCCGGCATCCAGGATGGCGAAGGCGCGACCGGCAGGACGTGACAACTCCCGGGGCAACCACCGGTCGAATCGCACCCTGCCCGCCCAGGCCAACCCGCAGATGACGAGCGCGGCCACGAAGAGACCCACAGCCACCCAGTTCAACACGACCAGCACAACGCATCCTCCCGATTCCCCTACCGATCCTCCCGCACCGGGCAGGGCTACGTCAGTCAGATCGTTGCGCGCTTCCACCACCTCGAGTTGACCCACTCGACCGGCACGCGGTGCGCGGCCAACGTATCGAGTACAGCCTCCCCCACGTGTCCGATGGAAAGGCCCCGCCGCCGCGGACCCGGTAGCTACCGTCCTGAATGCCCATCACAGCCTTTCTCGCTGTGTAGAGCATTCCTCACCGAGGGGCGGACGAGTCGGTTTGTAAGCCGGATCCTGTGCTCTGGACGCCTTTCGGTGTCCTGAGCGGCGGTCATCCATCTAGGCCTGCCGTTGCCGGCAGGCTCGTGCGGCCTACCCGCAGGCATCGGACGGGCCGTCCTCTGGCGCCTGCGCAGGAACCCAACCAGCTGGTTCCCTTATGGCCTTGCTCCGGGTGGGGTTTACCTAGCCGCCCCGGTCACCCGGGGCGCTGGTGGTCTCTTACACCACCGTTTCACCCTTACCCGGCCGAAGCCGGGCGGTTTGTTTTCTGTGGCACTGTCCCGCGGGTCACCCCGGGTTGCCGTTAGCAACCACCCTGCCCTGTGGAGTCCGGACTTTCCTCGACCAGCCTCACGACCAGCCGCGACCGCCCCACCGACTCGTCCGCGTCGATCAGCATAACGCCCGGCTACCGTGCACGTGTGCACCACGGCCCCACCGCTGAGCTGATCGGGATCGGGCTGCTCCTCGCGGTACTCGCGTTCGCGATCGTCCGCCCTCGGCGGCTGCCCGAGGCCGTCGCCGCCGTTCCGGCCGCCGGTCTCGTCCTGCTGCTGGGCATCGTGTCACCTGGTGAAGCGGCCCACAGAACGACAGAACTCCTGCCCACCATCGGATTTCTCGCCGCGATCCTCATCTTGGCCCACCTCGTCGACGGCGAGGGCGTGTTCACCTGGTTGGGCACCCGGATGGCCCGAGCCTGCAAGGGCAGTCCACGCCGCCTGCTCGTGCTCACCTTCGCCGCCGCTGCCGGGACCACCGCCGTACTCAGCCTGGACGCCACCGTCGTCCTGCTCACGCCGGTCGTCTTCGCCACCGCCGGCACCCTGCGCGTCCGCGCCAAGCCGCACGTCTACGCCTGCACCCACCTGGCCAACTCGGCCTCCACCCTGTTCCCGGTCTCCAACCTCACCAACCTGCTCGCCTTCGGCGCCACCGGCCTGTCCTTCCTGTCCTTCGCCGGTCTGATGGCACTCCCCTGGCTGGCCGCTGTCGCCGTCGAACTGCTCGTGTTCCTCCGGTTCTTCGGCACCGACCTGGTCGGGCGCGCCGAGCCGGAGGACGAAGAACAAACACCAGCGCCCTGGTTCGCGCTCATCGTGCTCGCCGCCGTACTCGTCGGTTTCGGGCTGACATCACTCGTCGGGCTCGCGCCGGTCTGGGTCGCGGCTGCCGGCGCGCTGGTGCTGGCCATCAGAGGGTTCATCAACAAGACCACGACAATCAGCAAGATCGTCCAGGAGGCCGCGCCACTGTTTCTGCTGTTCGTGCTCGGTCTGGCGATCGTCGCGCAGGCCGTCGCCGACCACGGGCTCGGCCAGTTGCTGGCCGGCATCGTGCCCGCCGCACCCACCCTGCTCGGCCTGCTGCTCACGGCCGTACTCGCCGCCGTCCTGGCCAACCTGCTGAACAACCTGCCCGCCACGCTCGTGCTGCTGCCGGCGCTGGGCGCCCACCCGAACGCCGGCATCGTGCTGGCCGTGCTGCTCGGCGTGAACCTCGGCCCGAACGCCACCTACGTCGGCTCCCTGGCCACCCTGCTGTGGCGCCGGGTACTGGCCGGCCGGGGACTGGTGCCGACGCTGCGTGAATTCCTGCGGCTCGGCGCGCTCACCGTGCCACTCTCGCTGCTCGCCGGTGTCCTCGCGTTGTGGCTCGGCCTCACGCTGTCAGGATTGACCTCATGACCCGTGTGGTGGTGTGGCTCACCGAAGGCACGTGGGCCGGGTGCGTGGACGCCGCGAAATCACTGGCCCCCGATGACGCCGAGTTCGTATTGCTGCACGTCACGGACGGCGACGTGACCGAGGCGGTGCACGGCGCGTTCGGCGGACTGCTCGGCCGGGGCCGCGCTCCTGCGGAGCTGAGCAGCGGGTCGGCCGAAACCCTGCTCGCCAAGGCGGC
>DASXYT010000242.1:0-95153 GCA_036502345.1 Pseudonocardiaceae bacterium
TCGTGGGCGGCACCGAGGGCCTTGAGCAGGTTGTCGGCCACGTAGCGCACCTGCTCGGCCGACAGCGGGCCGACCGCTGCGATGTCCTCGGCAAGCGAGTGCCCGGTCACCAACTGCATGACGATCCACGGAGCGCCGTCCTCCTCGACGACGTCACAGACGGTCACGATGTTGGGGTGGTTGCGCAGTTGGGCGGCGTTGCGGGCCTCCCGCTGGGCCCTGGTCAGCCGGTCGGTCCGCTCGGCGTCGCAGATGGCCGGTGGCAGCCATACCTCCTTGACCGCCACGTCGACGTCGCGACGCAGGTCGTGTGCCTGCCAGACCCTGCCGAAACCACCGGTGTGCAGCGCCTTGACGAGCCGGTACCGGCCGCCGACCACTCGACCCTGATACGCCTCCTGTGCCACGTGTCCCCCCGGAGGTGTGTGACGCGGCTCCCCACCTTCACAATGTACTCATTCAGGAGGCGGCTATGGGGGCGCGAGAACCAGGACCGACCAGGGCTTGCCGGAGGTGGTTGGCGTCCCGACACGGTCAGGGACCGCAGGCGCAGCTCAGATCGGATGACATCGCGCAGCCGTGCCCCGTCGGCCGACACGACCAGCGGACTATGCGGCAAGCGGTCGAATTCGTCGCCTCGGCGGTGCCGGCCACGATGACGATTCCGGCGTCACGCCTGACGAGGATCTCATCCGAACCTCGCGAGAACGTCGAGTCGGCGGAACATTCGCTCATCGGCTACCTCAGACTGGCGGTACGGCCAGCGTCACCCGCCGAACGTGTTTGCCACCGCTCTCGTCGGCCGGTATATGCGGTTCGGTCCCAACGGCCTCTCCTGGCCGGACAACCTCCTCATCGGCGACCCAGATTGTGGTGCCGGTCATCGACGTCGGCCACGCCGTGTCGGTCCGCAATGGGTGCACAACAAATCCCTCCGCGATGACAGTGGAGGTCGGCCGGTGTGGGCCGTCGGTCAGCCCAGCAGCGCCCTGCTCACGACAGTGGCGGCGACGGCACAGATCACGACCACCAGCAGCGGTGCCCTCAACATCAGGGCGATGGCCGCAACGCCGAGTCCGATCAACCTGACGTCCGGGTGGTAGTGCCGCCCGGTGGTCAGCACGCCGACCGCCACGAGTGCGGCAAGTACCACCGGCGACACCAACTCGAGAACACGCCGCGCCCGTTCGGGTGGCTTCCATCCGCCGAGCAGCACCGGGCCTACCGCCTTGATCACGATCGTCACCACGCCCAGGACGGCCACGACGATCCACACGCTCATGCGAGCAGTCCGATCAGACAGGCCAGACTCGCGGCGATGACCGGGACACCCGGCGGACTGATCGGAACGAGGACGAGCGCGATGACGACGGCGCTGCCGGCGGCCAGCTGCGCACGCCGCGTGGTCAGCTGCCGCCACAGCAGGGCGAAGAAGATGGCAGGGCTGACCATGTCGAGCCCCCAACTGGAGATGTTCCCGAACGAGCTGAGCACGATCGCACCGAGTGCGCTGCCGGCCAGCCACACCACGTAGACCGCAGCGCCGGCGGTGAGCAGCAGCCGCGAGTCGTGGCTGCCGTCCGGCCTGCGCGAGATCGCCCAGGTCTCATCGCCCAGCAGTTGTGCCAGCAGGGCTCGCCGCCACCACGGGCCGTGGTAGGCGTCCGCTGCCGTGATACCCATCGGCAGATAACGAAGATTGAGCAGCGACCCGGTCGTGACGGCGCCCAGCGGACCACCTCCGGCGCCGATGACGCTGGCCGCGCCGATCTGGGCGGCACCACCGAAAGCGGTCGCCGACATCACGACAGCCGCTGCCGCGGAGAAGCCCGCGGCGACGGCGACGACACCGAAGGACACCCCGAAGGCGAACGCAGCCGCCGCGACAGAGCCGACGGCCTGCCACCGCGCTGACGCCTTCATCGGCGTGTAATTAGTGTTTGCCATGATGGGTGCTTACCGTATGCTGGTTCATGAAAGGAGTCAAGGTGCACTTTGGTGATTACACAGATCCGGTCGTGACTCTGGCCGAGGATCTGGTCAACAGCTACAGCCACAGCGAGCACGCCGACCTGCTCGACGCGGCGTCCCTCACCGATGTGGCCGGCCGGCGCGGCTGGCGGGGTTCGCCCCCGACGGCCGCTGACGTCGAGCGGGTCCGTGCCCTTCGCCCGCTGCTCCGGGCCGTCTTCGAAGCGTCCGATGAGCAGCAGGCCGTCGACAGGGCCAACGCCGTCGTCGAGCGATCCGGCCTCATGCTGCGACTGACCCGGCACGACAGCGGTCCCTGGCATTTCCACGGCACGACCGGAACCGGGACACTGTTCGACTGGCTCGCCGGGCTGTCGGGATTCGCCCTGCTGTCGGTGATCGAACGTGGTGACGGCGACCGCATCCGCCACTGCGCGGGTGTCGACTGCCACGCCGTGTTCGTGGACGTCTCACGGAACAAGTCACGCCGGTTCTGCAGCCCGGCAGTGTGCGGCAACCGCGCCCACGTCGCCGCATTTCGGGCTCGGCAATATCGTGCACGGCCGGACGTGAGCTGAGTCGAACAGGTCGAAGAATTCGTCCACGGTGACGAGCGAAACAATGGGCGCCAGCGCCCCCGTGGCAAGCTCGAGACTCCAGAACCCGATGCCGCCGGTCAACGGCGGCACCACGCCCCAGGCCCGGCCCCGAGCAAAACCCAAGGCCCCGACGGGATCGAAGCGCGCGTCGCCAAGCACGAGCTCCGACCAGCCCGGCTGGTGACTATGCTTACCCGTGTTTCGACAGGAATTGGACCAAGGACTCAGCCCGCTGCCCTGTCCTCACCATGCCGACGAACCGTCTCGTCCCGGGCAAGCCCGACGCACGGCGATGGCATCCAGCGCCACCGCCCCGGACTGGACGTGCTGGCACCGCCAGGTCAGACCGTCCGCACCTCGAGGGTCCCGATCCCGGTCGCCCGCCACGCCATGCGGACCACACTGCGACCGAAATACCCGTATATGGTGTCTTCGGCACGTGCTGGTTACGATGGGGTGTCCGACTCGACCGGAAGCCATAATTATCGTGGAGCTACAGGATTCGACGCCTTCGGGGCGACCGGCTTTTGTCCTGCATGACCATCGTCGGCCACGGCCCCATTTTGACCTGCGGTTGGAAGAGGACGGTGTCCTACGGTCCTGGGCCGTGCCTCGTGGGTTGCCGGACAAATCCAGGCAGAATCGCCTTGCTATCGCCGTGCCCGATCATGACCTCGACCACCTTGAGTACGAGGACGAGCACAAGACCATCGCGGACATCGGATGGTGGGAGGAACACGACCGCACGCCGCGACGGATCATCTTCACCCTGCACGGTCGCCGCGACCATGTGCGGTACGTCCTCATCGACACCGGCACCGACTGGCTCCTCCGGCGGACGAACGACCAGGACCCGCCGGACCCGTCCGCGTAGGTCAGCCCGGTCAATGCGGCGTCCGACCGACGCCGCCACTGTTACGCGTCGGCCGAGACAGGCCCAGCGTGTCCACGGCGATGTACCGCTTGCGTCCGTTGATCTTCTTGCCCGCGTCGTAGCCTCGGAGTGGGGGCGGGCACGGTCTGGGCGGCGCGCACCGACTGGGAGTCGATCTCGGATCGCTGGCTTCGACACAGCGCCAGCCGCGAGCGTGGGGACGCGATCCCCTGGGTCGGGAGCCCCTGGCTGGCTGGCCGGCCTCGGCGCATGTTCATCCACACAGGGCATCGTCGTCTTCGAGAGGTGAGACATGAACACACATGATGGCTGGACACGGCGTGGTGTCCTCAAGACCGCCGTCCTGGGAAGCGCCGCTGTGGCCGCAGGGCTGGTCATGCCGCCGGTGGCGCAGGCCGCCACGGGAGCGACTCCGATCGGACCGGTCGACCTCTCGCGCGCGACACCGGATGCGGCGCGGTTACATCGACGCCGTTGTCGACCTGTCCTGGTTCACGTGGTCCGGCCTGCACAGCGCCTTCGAGTCGTTCATGGCGAACTGGCCGCATCCCGCGCCTGCGTACGAGACTCGCGTCCTGGGCGACGCGACCAGCGCGACGGTCTTCATGGTCAACGGGCCAGGGCTGTGGACACACCACTAGTGTTCTGCGCCAGGCACTTCTCGGTGGTGGGACTCTCAGACCTGCCGGAGCTCATTGCCTGCTGTCTCCCGCACTGTCAGCACTACCAGCAGCGACAGCAACGCGACCACGGCGATGAAGTACGCGCCGACCACCTTGCTGCCGGTCGCGCCGTTCAACGCCGTCAGCAGATACGGCGCGGTGCCACCGAAGATCGCGACCGCCAGGTTGTACGCCACACCGTGGCCGCTGACCCTGACCTTCGTCGGGAACATCTCGGCGAGCGTCACCTGGGTCACGGCACCGTAGGCGCCGGACAGCAGGCCGAACACGACCAGGCCCACCACGATCAGGCCGTACGTGCCGGACGTGATCAGCGCGAAGCACGGATACGCCAGCACGACGAGACCACCCGCCGACCACAGCAGGACCTTGCGCCTGCCGATCCGGTCGGACAGTGCCGCGCCCACGAAGATCGCCACCAGTGCGGCCGCCAGCGCGATGACCGGCGGCGCGAACGCCGCCCAGCCGGTCAGGTGCAGGCTGGTGCTGGCGAAGGTGGGCAGGTAGCCCACGATGAGGAAGAACGACGCGCCGTTGAGTGCCACGACACCGAACGCGCGAGCCAGCGCCACCAGGTGCGCCCGCCCGGTCAGCGCCTCGGCCAGCGGGTTCTTCGCCCGCGAACCCTCCTGTTCGAGCGCGAGGAAGTACGGCGTCTCCTCCAGCCTCCGCCGGATGTACACGCCAGCCAGACCGAGCACCACCGCGACCAGGAACGGGATCCGCCAGCCCCACGACACCATGGCGGGCGCGGGCAGCAGGATGATCATGATACCGGGGATCAGCGCGCCGACGAGATTGCCGAGCACCGAACCTGCCTGCACGGTGGCCACGTTGGTCCCGCGCCGCCGGGGCGCCGAGTGCTCCGCGATGAACGAGACCGCTCCGGAGATCTCGCCGCCCGCGGCCACGCCCTGCAACACGCGCAGCGCGACGAGCAGGATCGGTGCGGCAACGCCCGCGGTCGCCTCGCTGGGCAGCACGCCGATCAGCGCTGTCGCCACCGAGATGGCGAGCACGGTGATCGCCAGCGTGCGACGCCGCCCGATCCGGTCACCGATGTAGCCCCACAGGAAACCGCCGAGCGGGCGGGCGAAGAACGCGACCGCGAACACCGCGAAGGTGGCCAGGATCCCGGAACCGCCGCCGACGCCGGGGAAGAAGACCTTCGCCAGGATCGCGGCGAGAAAGCCGTAGACGCCGAACTCGTACCACTCCACGAAGGACCCGATCGCGCCGCCGAGCACCACCCTGCGCAGCAGGGCCGGGTCGGCCGCGGCGGTCTCGATCCTGGTGCTGGTCATGGCGCTGTGCCCAGCACGTCACCCGCGACCGACATCAGGGTCGAGCACGCCGACATCCCGCCGTACATGCTGCCCCAGCCGACGGCCTCGGCCAGTTCGTCCGCCGTCAGGCCGAGTCCTCTGCCCAGCAGGTACGCCTCTCGCATCCCGGCACCGTCCACCCGGGACACATGCAGGTGCAGCATCAGGAACGGCAGCAGCTGGGCCGGCAGTGGTCCGGTCATCGCCCGGGCGACCCTGTTGTGGTAGGCCTTGATCAGCCCTGGCCGCACGGACAGCAGATACTCGACCCAGGCCGGCACCTCGGTGGCGATCTTGGCGTACCAGTCCCGCACGATGCGTTCCTCGGCCGCGCTCATGGTCGACGTGCTCACGTCCAGGTCCAACGCGAACAGTGCCGGATCCGGCCGCCAGTGCGCTGGGAAGACCATCTTCCGCTCGGGCTCCTGCCAGTCGCGCAGCAGATCGGCGGCGGCCGACCTCGCCATGTCGACACCACGCGGTCCACAGTGGATGAACGCGAGCTCCAACACCTGGAGCACGGCCGCCTTCGATGCGCCGAGGCTGCGCGAGTGGGCCACCTCATAGCGGATGCCGGCCTCGTAGCCGAGCACCGTGTAGAGGTGCAGGAAGCCAAGGGTGCCGTGCAGCGGCATCCCCCGGTGCTCCTCGGTGCTGGTGTGGAACGCGAACAGCCGATGGCTCTTCACGACGGGTGCGTCGAACTCCAGCCAGAACTCGTACGCCGCGGGTAGGGCGGCGTGCGACTTCTCGTACGCCGCGCGGAACTCGGCCGCCTCGTCCGAGGTGACCGTGTCGGTACGGAACAGGTCAAGGCCACGGTCGCTCATGTGATCGTCACACCGCCGTCCACGTAGATGGTCTGCCCGGTCACGTAGCCCGACGCGGGACTGACCAGCCAGATCAGGGTCGCGGCCAGCTCGACCGGATCGCCGAGCCTGCCCATCAGGGTGCGTTGCGCTGCCACCCGGTCCAGGTAGCCGGCCGGATAGGAGTCGGACATCTCGCTCGGGAAGAAACCGGGGGCGAGGCAGTTGACCCGGATTCCCCTTCGCGGGGTCCACTGTGCCGCGAGATCCCTGGTCAGTCCTGCGATCGCCGACTTGCTCGCCGCGTAGGCGGCGTGCGGCAGCCCTGCCGTCGTGGCGCCGAGAATGCTGCCCAGGTTGACCACCGTGGATCCGGGCGCGGCGGCGCGGCCGAATGCCTGCGCCATCCAGTAGGCACCGTTGAGGTTCACGTCGATGACCCGCGTGAACTGCTCCGGAGTCTCCCGCAGCGCAGGCGTGCCGGAGCCGATGCCCGCGTTGTTCACCAGCACGTCCACCTGGCCGAACTCGGTCATCGCCCGCTCGATCAGCCGCGTGCACTGTGCCGGGTCGGCCACATCGGTGCCCACCGCGAGCGCCGACCGGCCGGTGGCCAGTACTGCCGCCTTCGTCTCGGCCAGTCGGTCCTCGCGCCGGGCCGCCAGCACGATGTCCGCACCGGCCTGGGCCAGTGCGACGGCGAACGCGACACCGAGGCCGGAGGACGCACCGGTGACGACCGCCACCCTGCCGTCCAGCCGGAACAGATCGGGTGCGTCAGCCATGACTGCCGTCCTCCACGGTGAGCTTTCGTGCCGCCGCCACGATGTCGCCCAACGACGAACCCGGCGGGAAGCCCTGCACTCCCAGTTCACCAAGCCTGCGCAACGCCGGCGGTGGCAGTGTGCCGCCCGCGAAGATCGGCACGTCGGGCACTGACTCGCGCAGCGCGGAGATGATCCGCTCCACGACCTCGATCCGGCCCCCGACGTTGAGACCGACGAGGTCGACGTCCTCCTGGATGGCGAGCCGCACGATCTCCTCGGCGTTGGCCATCCCGGCCAGCACCACCTCGAAACCACCGTCCCGCAACGCGTTGGAGACAGCGGACACGCCACGCCAGTGGCCGTCCAGAGCCGTCTTGGCCATCAGGACCCGCGAAGCCATCACCAACTCCTCCTAGAACCTGATCGGCACGTCCCAGTCGCCGAACACCTCGCGGTAGACCGCGCCGATCTCACCGAGGGTCGCTTCGGCGGCCACGGCTTCGAGCATGGCCGGGATGACGTTGCGATCGCTCGCGCACGTCTCCTGGAGTGCCCGCATGGCCTGCGCGTGCCGGCGTGACTCGCGCCGAGCACGCAGGGCGGCGATGCGTTCCATCCCCCGCTCCCACGCGTCCGACGAGCCCTCGAACCCCTCCACCGCGAACGTGCCGACGTCACCACGCGCCATGTTCAGACCGACGATCTTGCGGCGGCCGGAGTCGATGTCCTCCAGTTGCCCCGACTGGTTCTCCATCGCCCTGCCGTGCAGCCAACCCGAGTCGATGGCCGCCAGGAAGCCGCCACGTTCCTGGATCTGCTCGAAGAACTCCCATGCCCGCCCACCGATCTCCTCGGTCAGCGCCTCGACGTAGTAGGAGCCGCCGAGCGGGTCGACCACCTCGGTCAGGTTCACCTCGTTCTGCAGTACCTGTTGGATCCGCAGCGACATCTGGTGAGCGTGCTCGGACGGGATCGTCACCGCCTCGTCGTAGCCGGACACGCCGAGCGACTGCGTGCCGCCCAGGACGCCGGCCAGCGCCATGATCGTGCCGCGCGCGATGTTGTTCAGCGGCTGGTCGTACATCATCTGCGAGCCGGCGGTCAGCGAGTGGATGCGCAGCCGGGCAGCCCGAGGATCGGTGATCCCGTAGCGGCGCTCCAGCAGTCGCGACCACATCACCCTGGCCGCCCGCAGTTTCGCGATGTCCTCGAAGAGGTCCATCGACACCCGGAAGTTGACGCCGGCGACACTGCGCGCGGCGGCCGCGATGTCCAGTGAGCCGCGCGCGGCCACCGCGTCCAGGTACTCGACGGCGTTCGCCATCACGGCGCCGAGTTCCTGCACACCGTTGAGCCCGGAGTCAGCGCCGTTGTAGCCGGCGATCGACACCGGCACCCAGTGCGGCAGATGCTGCTGGCAGAACTCGATGGTGTCGATGTTCATCCGCAGCCCGGCCGCCGTCGGGATCTGCTGCTTCGGGATGCAGCCGAGGTAGGTGAGGAAGAAGTCCGCCTGGCTGGTGCCGGCCAACCGGTCCAACGGGATACCCCGGCGCATGGCCACGTTCCAGTAGCAGGCCAGCGTGAACGGCGCGTGCTGCACGACGCCGCCGCCGGGGTGCGCGTACACCGTGGCCAGGTCGATGCCGTTCAGGACCGTCTCGTAGTCCTCCAGACTGAGGATCACCGCTCCGACCAGGCCGACGTCCTCCCTGCGCGCCACCACATCGGGATGGTCGACGTCGTAGAGGTGGTCGGCGGTGTTGCGGTCGTGCTCCATGATGAAGCCGGTCTCGCCGTGTTCGAGCAGGAAGCGGATCCGCTCCCCCTCGTCCTCCGGGTTGCCGAAACCGGACAACTGGAAGATCCGCCACGGCTTCGACCGGTACATCTCCGGATAGGCGCCGCGCGCGAAGGGAGCGGCGCCGGGTGCCGTGTCGCCGAGTGTGCCCGGCACGTCGTCGCGGGTGTAGATCGGCTTGAGCGGGATGCCCGACGCGGTCGTCGGTGGGCTGCCGGCTGCGTCGTCGGTGCCGTCTGTCGGTGTCACGCCACCACCTCCGTCCTTGTGTTCACGACGTGAGCAGGAAGGCGGCACTCACCGCGACACCACTGGCCGGGCCGCCCTGGGCACCCGCGTTCTGGATCGCGCCCACCCTGGGCAGCCGGGTGCCTCCCGCGGCGAGCACCTGGCGGGCGCCGGCCGAGCCGCGCAACTGCCGGGTGGTCTCCACGACCTGGGCCACTCCGCTGGCCGCGATCGGATGTCCTCTGGCGAGCAGCCCGCCGTCGGTGTTGACCGGCACCCGGCCGCCCAGCCGCGTGGCGCCGGACTGGACGAGCTTGCCCTCGTCACCGGGTGCGCACAGTCCGATCACCTGGTAGCCGAGCAGTTCCTCTGGTGCGATCGAATCGTGCAACTGGGCCAGTTCGACGTCGTCAGGGCCCAGACCTGCCTTCTCGTAGGCGATGCCGAACGACCGGGCCGCCTCGTCCATGGAGAGCATGCCGGGCCGTTCGTCGGCCACCCTGTTGGATATGTAGCGCGCACCGACGACGCCCATCGCCGCCACCTTCGGGTGCCGGCCGCCGCCGATCCGCGCAGCCACCTCCGGCGCCGCGATCAGTACCGCGGCGGCACCGTCGACAGCGGCACTGGAACACATCGGCCGGGTCAGCGGCGCGGCCACCATGCGAGCCGCCAGCACGTCGTCGACGCTGATCTCCCGCTGCCACTCGGCGTCCGGATTGGCAGCGGCGTGCGCCCGATTCTTCGAGGCCACCTCGGCGAAGTCCCGCGCCGTCCAGCCATAGCGCTCCATCAGCCGGTGTGTGCTCATCGTGAGGTCGCCGACCCAGGTCAACCCCAGTTGGGTCGCCGTGCTCACCTCACCGGAGGTGGAGATCGCCTCGATCGAGATCGCCGGGTCGCCCGGCACGAACAGTTTCTCCACGCCGACGGCCAGCACCAGTGGATACTCGCCGGACTTCACGGCGAGCACCGCCTCGTGGAAGGCCACCGAACCGGCGGCACCGCCCCCGGCGACGTGGATCATCGGCATGCCGTTCAGGCCGGCGTAGCCGAACACCAGTGGGCCGATCGCGTCGTGCTGGCCGGTGAAGAAACCGTGGTAGCAGTTGGCCACGTAGGCGGCGCCAACTTCGTCGGGCTCGACGCCGGCGTCGGCGAGGCAACGGCGGATAGCGACTCTGGCCAGATCCTGCATCGACGTGTCGGGGAACTTGCCGAACGCGTGCAGGCCGAGCCCGACCACGAAAGCGTCTGTCATACCGGTTCCCCGTCCGGACGGAACCGCCACCCGAGTAGGTCCGACGTCGCCGTGCCGACCGGCCCTACCGACATGGTCACGGCCTGACCGACGGTGAGGTCGGGGACGGCCGGATCGGGCACCGCGATCGGTGCGAACACGACAGGACCGTCGTCCAGCTTGACCCACGCCTGCACATAGGGCACGTCGAAGCCGGTCGGGCCGCGTTCGGCGACGGTGTAGTCACGCAGTACGCCGTGCCCACGCAACAGGTGCGGCCGCATCGAGTCGGTAGCCATACACAGTGGACAATCCTTGGTGGCCGGAAACAGCACCTCAGCGCAGTTCGAGCACCGCGAGCCGCGCAGTGACGGCGGCGAATCGGGCGCACTGCTGTCGATGTGGTCCAGCGGCGGTGTGGCTGACGACTGCCTAGACATCGAAGTTCGGGCTCCGCTTCTCGAGGAAGGCGTTGATGCCCTCACGTGGATGCGACGATGAGCCGAAGTACTCCAGGAGTGCGGCCCGCTCCTCGTTCAGCGCTGTCACCAGCGGCACGTCCTCGCCTGCCAGCGCCACGCGTTTCGTATAGCCCATCCCGAGTTTGCTCTTCTGTACCAGCAGGTCGGTCAGCCCGCTGATCGCGGAGTCCAGTTCCTCGGCCGGCACCGAGCGCAGCACGATGCCCCGCTGCGCGGCTTCGGGCCCGTTCAGCCGCCCGCCGGTGTAGAGCAGTTCGAGCGCCGACTGCTTGCCGATGCGCCGGATCAGCCTCGGGATGCCACCGGCACCGGCGATCAGACCGACGTTGGCGTGCTGGTCGCCGATCTGCGCGTCATCGGCAGCGATCGCCATGTCGCAGCACAGCACCAGTTCCAGGCCACCTGCCAACGCGTATCCGTGTACCCGGGCGATCGTCGGGATGGGTAGCGTCTCCAGCCTGCGGAACACTGCGGTGAGCCGGTAGAGGTAGCGCACGTAGTCCGGCCACTCGTCCAGCAGTCGCATGACCGTCTTGAGGTCGGCACCGGTACAGAATGCCCGGCCGGCACCGGAAACCACAGCGGCCTTGACCGTCGGGTCCGCCTCGGTCGCGGCCAGCGCTTCGTCGAACTCGGCCAGCAGCTCGAAGTCGAGCGCGTTGAGCGCGTCGGGCCGGTTGAGCTCGAACCTCGCCACGCCCTTGTCGATCGTGAAATTCATCGTACCCATCGACGGGACCCCTCCACTGCGGAATTCATGCCTGATCGCCGACCGTGGTGCGCAACCGCGCCTCCAGGACGAATTTCTGGACCTTGCCGGAAGCGGTCATCGGCAGTTCGCCGACCACCTCGACGCGTTCCGGCCACTTGAACGACGCGATGCCGCTGGTCCGCAGGTACTCTCCGATGCTCCGCACGGTCGGCTGCGCGCCGCCCCTCGCCACGACGAAGGCACAAGCCCTGTCCACCAGGCGCGGGTCGTCCATCCGCACGACGGCGACCCGTTCGATGTCGGGGTGGTTCGCCAGTACGTCCTCGACCTCGCGCGGGCTGTACTTGTACCCACCTCGGTTGATCACTTCCTTCTTCCGGCCGGAGACCGAGAGACTCCCGTCGACGAACCGGACGAGGTCGCCGGAACGAAACCAGTTGTCCCGCGTCACGCTCGCGGCGGCCCGGACGTCGTCGTCCAGGTAACCGACGCAGCGGTGCGGCCCCTTGTACACGCATTCGCCGACGATCCCCGGTGGTACGTCGTTGCCGTCCTCGTCCAGCACCCGGACCTCGACACCCGCCACCGGGCGGCCGTCGGTGCTCTCGACCGTCGACAGCGGATCGTCCACCCGGCTCAGTGTCGCCATGAAGCCCTCGGTCTGGCCGTAGAGCCGCAGCAGCTGACAGCCGAGCACGTCTCGCACCCTGCCCGCCGTACCCGGCGGCACGGTCGCGCCGCCGGTGACGAAGTACCGCAGGTCGCTCAGGTCGGCCTGTGCTGCGGCAGGCGAGTTGAGCAGGTCCTGCACGAACGGTGTCGCCCCGTGGGTGTAGACGCTGTGGTGCCGGCTCATCAGTTCGGCGGCCCTGGCCGCGTCCCACACGTCCAGCAGCGCCAGTGTGCTGCCCAGGTAGATCGCCAGGTAGGTGCCGAAGCCGTAGCCGGTGCCGTGGCCGAGCGGCGACGCCATGAACACGCCGTCCCCGTCGCCGAGGCCGAGCATCGACTGGAGGGCACGCAGATTCGCCAGCAGCGTGTTGTGCGTGTGCAGGATGCCCTTGGGATCGGCCTCGGTGCCGGACGTGAACAGGATCGCGGCGACATCGCGTGCGTCGGCGTCGTAGGGGTCCAACGGCGGCGCCTGCTCGGCGAGCAGGTCGGCCAGGCGGACCAGGCCGGGCGTCGGCTCGTCGGTCAGTGTCACGGGGATGGTGAGCTCGGGATGGTCGGCACGCAGTGAGCGCGCCAGTTCGTCGTGGTCGAAGCCCCGGTAGGTGCCCGGCACCACGAGTGCCTTCATACCGGTCCGGCCGACGATGAAGGACAGTTCACGCCTGCGATAGGGAGTCACGAGCGGGCAGACGATCCCACCCGCGAGCTGGACGGCGAGTGCGCACAGCACCGCCTCGACCCGGTTCGGCAACTGGATACCCGCGACATCGCCGGGTACGAACCCGCGGCCACGCAGCGCGGCGGCCAGCCTCGTGGCGCGCTCGGACAACTGGGCATAACTCAGTTGCCGCCCGGCGGCGTCCACCACGGCGATGCGGTCCGGCCAGTTCCTGGCGTTGCGCTGGAGCAGCTTGGCCAACGTCACGTCGGCCGTCCAGTAGCCCGCTCCCAGATAGCGCGCCTCGTCCTCGGGAGTCACGAATGGTGTCGCGAACCGCGTGCCGGTAATGCTCACCTGGTCTGCCACCGCCGTTCTCGCGTGTCGGATCACACCATCCGCCACTCGGCTGTGCGGCCTCAGTCACACGCTGCCTACCGAGCGATCGATAGGCTTCACTTTACGCACGGGTCAGAAAGGCGTCAAGCGACCGACGACGACGCTATTTCCGAAATGAGCGTCGTCACATCCGGGTCAGGTCCCGGCAGTTCCCTTCGAGCGCCGAGCGGGTTCCCTGCGCGGCTTGCGCTGGGCGGGCGGTGCGTCCTGGGAGGACATCAGGCCGCGGAACAGCACTCCCCACAACATCTCGCCGATGCTCGCCGGGTCGAGATCACCGTCGGGGTCGTACCAGAAGATCGTCCAGTTGAGCAGGTTGAACAAGGCGAGCGTCGCGTACTTCGGATCGATGTCCGAGCGCACTCCACCGGCCTGCTGGGCGCGGCCGACGACGTCCCGGACCAGCGCGACGTTCCTGTCCCGCAGTTCCACCACCTCGACCCGCCGCTGGGCCGACAGCGCCCGCAGTTCGTTCAGCATGGCAGCGTGCCGGTCGCGCTCCTCGAGCAGCAGTTCGACGTACGAACGGACCAGCCTCTCCAACGTGGCGACCGGGTCCGACCCTTCGGCGACAACGCGGCCGAAAAGGTCAGCCACCTCCTCCAGCGTCGTCACCGACAGGCGGTAGAGGAGATCTTCCTTCGTCCCGATGTGGTGGTAGAGGGACGCGCTCTGCAGGCCGGCACTGGCCGCGAGCTCCCGCGTGCTGGTACCGGCGTACCCCTTCTCGCGGAACAGTTTGGCAGCGCTCGCCAACACCCGGTCAATTGTGGATGCCGAGGTTTCGATGTCATCGCTCTTGGATCTGGTCATCCTGGGCGGACCCTGTCCCTTCACGTTTGGCTGGCGCGCTGGGCCGAATATACCTGCCGCCGTGGCGTCCAGAACCTCCCCTTCTCAACCGACCGAGCGCTCGATATAGTCCATTCAACCACGCCCACCGCTGGTTGGAGCCGTATTGCCCGACATCTGGCGCTATGCCGACCTGACCGTCCACTCGGCGTTGCGCGCTGCCGTCGACCAGGATCCCGATCGTGTGCTGGTCACGTTCACCGACGACCGCGGCTACACGGCGGGCGAGGTGTGGGCACGCGCACTCCGGGCGGCCAGGGGATTACGTGAGAACGGTATCCAGGTCGGCGACCAGGTGGGCATTTTCGTCAACAACCGCGTCGAACTGCTGACGGCGTGGTTCGGCGCGTTCGCCGCGGGCTGTGTGCCGGTACCGCTGAACACGGCCCAACGTGGCTCGGTGCTGCGGCACATGCTGACCTTGACCCGGGTGCGGATCCTGGTGGTGGAGGCGAGCGAACTGCCTGCGATCGCCGAAGTCCTGGCGGACGTGCCGGAACTGCGGGCGATCGTCGTGGTGGGCGCCGATTCGACCGAGGCCGCCCTGCCCTCGTCGCTGGCCGTGTTCGACTTCGCCGACTGGGAGAACCAGCATGCGGCGGCTGATCCGGTCGACGTCGACCCGCGCGGTCTGGCCACCCTGATGCTCACCTCCGGATCGACCGGCCCGTCCAAGGCCGTCATGTGGAGCCACAGCACGGCGGTGATGATGGCGGTACAGGCCAACGAGTTCCTGGACTACACGCCGGATGACGTCGTCTTCACCGCGCTCCCGCTGTTCCATGCAAACGCGCTGTTCTCGTCGTTTCTCGGAGGCATGCTGGCCGGCGCGCGGCTCGCGGTGGCGCCCCGGTTCAGCGCATCCCGGTTCTGGCAGCAGGCCGCCGAGCAGCACGCCACCAAGTCCAGCCTGCTCGGCACCATGCCGGGCCTGCTCTACCGCAGGCCACCCTCACCCGCTGATCGGGCACACGGGATCCGGCACGCCTTCATGGTGCCGGCCCCGCTGGGCTACTACCGGGAGTTCGAAGAACGCTTCAACGTGGAGATCACCCAGTTCTACGGGCTCACCGACATGAACACCGTCGTCGGCGTGCCCAGGGCGCTGCTGTCGGTGGCGAGGACGAAACCGACATCGTGTGGCACAGCGAGCGACCACTGGGAGGTGAAGGTCGTCGACGGACACGACAACGAGGTGCCACGGGGCGAGGTCGGCGAACTGGTGCTGCGCAACCGGGTGCCGTTCACCGGCCAACTCGGCTATTTCGGCATGCCGGACCGCTCGGTCACAGCGTGGCGCAACCTGTGGTTCCACACCAGGGACCAGTTCAGCCAGGACGAGGACGGCTGGCTGTACTTCGCCGACCGGGAGCAGGACGCGATCCGCCGGTCGGGCGAGAACGTGTCGTCCTTGGAGGTCGAGGCGGTGCTGCGACTGTTCCCGGGTGTCATCGAGGCGGCGGTGTTCGCCGTGCCCGCCCCTGATGCCGAGGACGACATCATGGCCGTCTGCCAGGTCGACGGCACGTGGGCCGGGGACTATGAGGAGTTGCTGCGGTACTGCTGTCGCGAACTGGCCTACTTCGCCGTGCCGCGCTACTTCCAGGCCGTCGACGAGTTCCCGCGTACCGCGTCGCAGAAGATCCGCAAGGACGTGCTGCGCGGTCGCGGCGTCACGGCCGACACGTGGGATCGTGGCCCCGGTGGGCGCAAGAGCCTCCAAGAGCGGATGTCCCGCTCCGCGGCACACTGAGGAGCCACGACATGCTGCGTACCGAGGAGTTCCAGGTGACCATGGCCGATGTCGACGCCGCCGGCATCATCTACTTCGCGTCGCCACTGCGCTGGGCGGAACGCATGTCCACCGGCTGGCTGCGCCAGATCGGCAGGCCACTGCTCTCGCTGTTCGGCGACGGCATCACGATTCCGGCCGTAGCCGTGCACGTGAACTACCGGTCGCACGTCAGCCTGGATGACACCTGCCGCCTGACATTGTCCGCCGCCTCGACCGGCACGACGTCGTTCACGTTCCGCTGCGAGACCTTCGTCGGGGACGCGGAGACCGCCGCCGTCGAGTGCCTGACGACGCACGTGTACACGCAGTTCGGCCATCCCGCGTACGCCGACGCGAGGACGACGTCGAAGCAGCCGCTGCCGGGCTGGCTGCGCGAGCCGCTGGAGCTCGATCTACGTCACCAGGACGACGCGACGAGTGCCCCGTCCACCGGCATCAGCGCCCCGCTGACATAGCGCGAGTCGTCCGACGCGAAGAACGCCACCGCCCTGGCCACGTCGAACGCCGTGCCCTGGTAGGCCATCGGCACCATCGCGGCGCGACGGGCCACGTACTCGTCCCGGGTCAGGCCACGCGCCGCCAGGCCACCCTCCACCGACATCGGGGTGTCGACCAGTCCGGGTAGGACTGCGTTGGCCCGGATGTCGAACTTGGCGTACTCGGCGGCCAGCGCCAGCGTGAACCGGTTGACGCCGGCCTTGGAGATCCCGTAGGCCAGGTTGGGACCACCGTTGGCGCCGATGGACGAAACGTTCACGATCGAACCGGTGCGCCGCGCGATCATCAACGGCAGCAATGCCTTGGTGAGTCGCCACATGCCCTTCAGGTTGACGTCCATGACCCGGTCCCAGACCATTTCCTCGGTGTTCAGCGCGGTGCCGTCGCCGAGGATGCCGACGCTGTTCACCAGCACGTCGCACCTCTTCCCCAGGCTGTCCGCGAAGGCGGCGCAACTGGCCGGATCGGTGATGTCGGCGACGCGGATCTCGGCTGTGTGGCCCTGTACCGCCAACAGCCGCTGCGTCTCCCGCGCTCCGCTCTCGTCCTTGTCCACCAGCACCAGATCGGCGCCCCTGGCCGCGAGGACGAGCGCGATCGCCCTGCCGATCCCGACGGTGGCGCCCGGTTGCTGGCCTGCTCCGACCAGCACCGCGCGCCTACCGTCGAGCCGACCCGAGTGGTTGTCGGGTGCGGTCATCAGCTGGCCGGCTGGCCGAGCGCGTCGGTGTAGTAGGACATGTCGACGCGCTTCTGGTAGGCGAAGGCCGGATCGTTCACGTTGAAGTTGGCAAGGCCGTAGGACGCGGCCTGGTGCAGGAACTGGGTCCACTGGTCGCTGGTGACAAAACCGTTGTTCCCGGTGAGCGTGCCGAGCCAGGCCCGCAGCGCGGTCACGCTGGCCTGTGGCACCGACCGGTCGTCACCCTTGAACAGGTCGGTCTTCATCAGTGTGTCCACGGCACCGTTCGGGTCGTTGAGCACATCCAGCCTGGCCTTGTTCCATGCCTTCAGGAACGACTCGATCGCCGTCTTCTTGCTGGCCAGGTGGCTGGTCAGGCCCCAGAAGCCGACACCGGGCGCGTTGACGTACTGGCCGCCGTACTTGGCCAGGTCACCAGGTTTGCGGCTGTCGATCAGGATCTGCAGATTGCTCTTGGCCAGCGAAGCGCCAAGGTACTGGGGGGTGGTGATGAAACCCTGGACCTGGCCCGACGCCAGCGCCGCCTCCTGCGCCGCCGCATTGGACAGCGTCACCGTCTGGCAGTTCAGGCCCGCGGTCTGCTTGTAGATCTGGGCGAAGCCGTAGGTGGCCGTGCCCTGTGCGACCGTGGCGATCTTGCAGCCGGAGTTGTTCTTGATCGAGTCCAGAGTGGTGCCCGGCTTGGCGAACAGCGCCGATCCGTTGGCCCCACCGTTGGTCGCGTAGATGACCGTCGTCGACTGGCCCTTCTCTGCCGCGGACAGGGCTGGCACGAAGGTGATCTCGGCGAGGTCGGACTGCCCCGACGTGACGAAGGTCGGCGTGTTGTTGGCAGCCGCGACCAGGTTGACCGTGACGTGCTGCTGGGCGAAGTAGCCCTTCTGCTGGGCGATGGCCGAGACGATGTCGCCGAGCTTGTCGGCCAACGCGATGGACAACGTCTGGTTACCGGGACCGGATGCCGCCGGGGTGCTGCTGGAGCCGCACGCCGAGGCCAGGACCACGACGCCTGCGACGGCGGCGGCCAGCAACGCGCGGCTCGTTGTGGTCGGCAGCTTTCTGCCGACCCGTGGAAGGGCAAGCCGATTCATCGTCACTCCTATGGCTGGGGAAAGTCGAACGGGCGGTGTCAGTTGGCTTCCCACCACCGCAACGCCCTGCGCGACGCGAGTTGTGCGATGCCCACCAGGGCGACACCGACCACGGCGAGGACGATCACGACGGAAAAGGTGAGGGTGGAGTCCACTGTGGTGATCGACGTCATCAACAGGGTTCCCATGCCGAGTTGGCCGGCGAGCAGTTCCGCCGTGACGGCCGAGACGATGCCGAAGCTGATCGCGTTGGGCAGCGAGGCGATCGTCCACACGAACACGTAACGGGTGCGCACCTGGGCCATCACCTGCAGGCGGGTCGCGCCCAGCAGTTCGGCGTTGTCGATCACGTGCGCCGGCACACTGCTGCCGCCGGTGAGCGCGTTGTAGAAGACCAGGAAGAACACCACCGTCACGGTGGTGACAACCTCCATCTTCAGGCTCGCGCCGACCAGGATCACGAAGATCGGCACGAGTGCGATGCGAGGCATCGCGTTGAAGAAGGACAGGAACGGCGAGAGAATGTGTTGTGCCAACGCACTTTCGCTCAACAGCAGGCCGAGCACGGCGCCCAACAGCGTGCCGATGACGACACCGAGCAGGGTGGCCACCAGCGTGTCCTCGAGATTGGACCACATCGTCGGACCGGTACCGGTGAAGCCGAGCAGGTCGCCGAGCCTGGACACGACCAGGCTCGGCGAACTCACGAAGAACGGGTTGAAGATCGGCAACGTGTGCAACGCGCCGATGCTGGGCAGGTACTGCCAGAGCAGCAGAATGGCCGCCAGCAGTAGGATTCGTCCAGTCCAGACACTTGGCCGCGACGGCGTTTTGCGCGTCCTGCGTTTGACGCGCGGAGTCCGTCGTTGCGCTCGCTCCTGCACCGCGCCAGTCGTCGCACTGACCATTGTGCATCACCGCCACAGCTCAGGATCGACGAGCTTTACGTTACGGCCACATTAGCCATCCGCTACAAAATCTGTCAAGCGAGCGCTCGGTCGGGCGCGGAGAACACCCTGTCGATCACGTCCGCCGCGACGTCGAAAACCTCAGGGCCGCTGTACTGCATGCCCCAGCCCACCGCCTCGACGACATCGGCACGGGTCAATCCGAGTCCTCGCGCGACCGCGATCGCGCGGCGCAGTGCGGGTGCGTTCGACGTACCAGCGGCCGCCTGTACCTCCATGAACGCCCACAGCTGCACCGGAAGCGGGCCGCGCATCGCCGCGTGCAACCGAAGGTGGTAAGCCTTCAGCAATCCTGGTCGGGTCGCCATCAGCAGCGTCACCCCGCTGGGCACCTCACCGCACAGATCCGTGTACCAGCGCCGGATCCCGGTCTCCTCGGCCGCCGACAGGTCCGGCTCCAGCGGCACACAGCCACAGTCGAACCTGTCCGGATCGGCCGTCCAGCCGGGCGGGAACAACGAGGACACATCACCGGAGTTCGCGGCGCTGTCGGCGATCTGCGTCCGCGCGGACTGCCAAGCGGCGTCCATCCCCCGCGGCCCGGAGCGGATGAACGCGAGCTCCAGCACCTGTAGCACAGCTACGGCCGGTAACCCGAGATCGTGGGCATGGCTTGCCTCGTAACGGATTCCTTCGCCGTAACCAAGGATCGTGTAGAGATAGAGGTAGCCGAGGATCGACTTGGCCGGGTACGCCGGTTCGTCGGGATCGGTGGTCCAGTAAGCCTGCAGGCGATGCCGTTTCACCACGGACGGGTTGAACGTCAACCACAGTTCGTAGGCATCCAGCGCCTTGCCGTGCGTCGCGCCGTAGGCGGCCCGGAACGCCGCGATCTCGTCGTCGGTCACCAGGTCCGGGCGGGTCAGATCGAGGCCGCGGTTGGCGCGTACTGACACGGCTGACTCCTTCAGTCCTCAGGTGCGGCAGAGGGTGCTGCCGCACCACCGATCTGCGCTCCCAGGTCGTGCCACAGCGACTTGTACAGCACCGAGTACTGGTCGGTCTCGCGGATGGCCAACATCTCTCGTTCGTCACCGAACGGCATGGTGTGCTCCTTGGCGACCGTGGACGGTCGTCGGCTCATGATGAGCACGCGGTCGCACAGGGTGATGGCCTCGGCCAGGTCGTGCGTCACCAGGATGGTGCTCGTCGCCATCATCCGCGTGACACGGAAGACGTCCTGGTGGATGCCGATCCTGGTCGGCTCGTCCACCGACGAGAACGGCTCGTCCAGTAGCAGGATCTGCGGATCGGGCGCCACGGCGGCCAGGAACGCGACCCGGCGGCGCATTCCGCCGGAGAGCTGGTACGGGAAGGCCTCCCCGTAGTCCTCGAGGCCACCGAGCTTGAGCAGCTCGGCCACCCGGTCGTCCAACGCGCCGGACCGGCGCTTCCGGTTCCTGCCAAGGCGGGAGAAGAACAGGACGTTGTTCCGCACGCTCAGCCACGGCAGCAGCGTGTCCTTCTGGAACACCATGGACAGCGGCAGCCGGGTGCCGTCCTCGACGTTCTTGGTGACCAGCCCGCTGGTCGGCTGCTGCAGACCGGCGACGAGGGCGAGCAGGGTGGACTTGCCACACCCGCTCGGGCCGACGATTCCAACGGTCTCGCCGACGGCGATGCGCAGTGACAACCCGTCGATGACGGGTCCCTTGTCGTCGTACTGGAAGCGGATGTCCTCCAGCGTCACGCGGTCGGGAATGCCCGCCGTGGGAGTCGCCGCCGAGATCGTCGTGGTCGCTTGGACGTCAAACACGGGCAGATGCCTTTGCTTCGGTGGGCTTTGCCTTGATGGGCAGGACGTAGTGCGCCGCGGCGTTGCGCCAGCCGACCCGGGACCGCCATGCCGCCGGCACCCTGTCCAGTACGGTCGCCGGCGCCGAGGTCGGCCGGAACGGCGTGCCGGAGCCGAACATCAACACGTTGCCGGCCGGGATCGTGGCCAGCAGTTCGACGGCCTGGGTAGTGCCGTCCCAGTCCGGGTCCGACGTGGTGAACCTGATGAATTCGCCGAGGTACTCGCTGGGCAGCCTGCGTAGCCGCGCATCCATGTCACCGCGGCGGTACTGGGCGTCCATGGTGGCCAACACCGCCGGCAGCCAGGTGACGCTGGACCCGGTGACGGTCAGCCGCAGCCGGGACAGCCGGTCGAACCAGCCCTCGGCGATCAGACTCACCAGGTGCATCTGGGCGGACAGCAGGCTCGCCACCCGATACTCGTACCTCGACGACGGGTGACCCGATCCTGTGTAACCCCGGTTGATGCCGACGAAGCCACCGCCGGCATCCAGGTTGAGCGCCATCCGGTGGGCCGCAGCGGCTTCGAAGATCGGCTGGTACCTGCGGTGGCCGAGCAGATCCTGAGGATATGCCAGGGATACCGACACGATGCGGGGATCGGCACCGAACCGGTCGATCTCCGCCGCCGCCGCCGCTGGGTCGCGCGGTGAGACCACGATGGAGCCGAACAGGCGGTCGTCGTGCCGCAGCCACTCCTGAACGAGCCAGTCATTGGTGGCCCGCGCGATCGCGATCGAGGCGTCGGCGTAGGCGAAGCCGCTGATCCGTTCCGCCGTACCGGGGTTCAGCACGGCCCGTTCGATCCGGTTGGCGTCCAGGTGGTCGCGCACCTGCTGGAGCGGTGCCGGGCCGGCCGGGTCGGGCTTGCCGGACACGCTGCCGATGCCGTAGCTGGAACTGGGCAGGTGGAACCGGAACGACGAGTGGGCGGAGAGGTCGTCGTCCAGACCCAGGTAGTGCCGCCAGCCCTCCTCCATGACCGGGCCGACGACGTCCATGCCGGCGTGCTGCATGCGCAGGTCGGCGTCGATCACGATCTCGCCGCCCGACGATGGGTCAGACATGGATGACGACCTCCGTATCCGTCTGCTCGACCCGGTAGACGTTGAGCTTCAGCCGGTCCGGGTCGGCGAGGCAGCGCCCGGTGGTCAGGTCGAACTCGTACGTGTGCCAAGGACAGCGCAGCACCTGCCCGGCCAGTCCATAGGTGAACTCGCCGACGTCGGAGGGCAGCCGGGTACCGCCGACCGTGCCGGCGACCATCGGCGCGCGCTGGTGCGGGCACAGGTTCGACACCGCATGGATCGTGCCGGCCACGTTGAGGACCGCGATCTCCCGACGGCCCACCGTCACCACCTGGCGCGCTCCCGGTGGCAGGTCCCGGAGCGGGATCGTCACCGTGTCGACCGGTTGGGTTGCTGTCATGTCCGTGCCGCCGATCAGACCGCTGCCGCGAACGCGCCGAGAGCCAGACCACGTTCGCGCAACCGGAACAGCTTGAGCGAGTTCTCGAACATGATCTTGGGCTTCCAGTCCGCGGGGAAGCCGCTGAGCACGTACTTCGGGCTGTCGAAGTCCCAGTGCGGATAGTCCGACGAGTAGAGCAGCATGTCCTGCGCACCGACGAGTTCGAGCAGGGTCACGATGTCCTTCGGCCGGTCCGGCGTCTCCAGCGGCTGTGTGGTGAAGTGGACGAACTCCCTGATGTACTCGCTGGGCATCCGCTTGAGCCACGGCACGTCCTCACGACCGGCGCGATACTCCATGTCCAGCCGCCACATCAGGAACGGCAGCCACGTCACGCCGAACTCGTTCAGGACGAGGTGCATGTTCGGGAACTTCTCGAAGACGCCCTCCAACACCATGCTCACCACGTGCGCCAGCGCCGGAATACACATCCCGACGTGGTGCTGGATGAACGAACTCGGGGCGCCACCGAAGTAGCTGCCGAAGTTGACCCCCGCGTCGGCGCCACCGACATGCAGGCACATCGGCAGGCCGACCTCGTCGGCCGCCTGGTAGATCGGGTGCATGTACCGGTCACCCATCAGGCAGGGCGAGGACGTCATCGTGATCTGGACCATCCTGGGATTGGACGCCATCCTGTGGATCTCGGCGGCAGCTCGCTGCGGATCCCTCGGCGCGACCAGGATCGACCCCAGGTAGCGCGGATCGACGGGGAACCACTCGTGCACGGTCCAGTCGTTGGTCGCTGACGCGACGTCGGCGGCCATGTCCTCGAACGGCAGGCCACCGAGAGCCAGTGGGCTGCCGGGGTTGAGGATCGCGTAGTCGACGCCGTAGGCGTCCAGGTGGTGCTCGACCATGAACCGGGGATCCGAGCCGGGCACTCCGCCGCCGGGCGGCACGGCGTCCTTGCGCATCCCGCCGCGTGGGTTGCCGATCCCGGCGTTCGGGAAGAAGACCTTGGCAGCGTCGTGGTCGGGCAGGTAGGGCGCCAGCGCGTCGACGTTCGGGTACTGATGGTGAACGTCAGCATCGATGATCGGCATGTCGTTCTTCCCTTCAGATCGCTGCCCCGACGCGGTGGCCCTCGGCGATGGCCACCTGGAGAAACCGGGGGCCCACGGCGTCCCCGACGAGATGGACCTCGACGCCCTCGGCACGCAGCTGTTCGGCCAGCCCGTGCCGGGACTCGTTGTGGCACACCAGAACCACCAGGTCAGACCGGACCTGCCGAGTTGGTCCGCCGTGGATCGAGCTGATCGTCACGTGGTCGGCGTCGATGCCGTCCACCCGCACGTCGTTGACCACTGTCACATCACGGCCGGCCCAGCGGCTCTTGATCGCGTTGACCGTCCTCGGGCCGGCCAACAGTGGTGACAGGCTGGCCATCCTGGTCAGGAACGTCACGTGGGCGCCCCGGTCGAGCAGTGCCTCGGCGACACCGACGGCCTCGTAGTGCCCGACGTCGTCGAACACGACCGCCTCGGCGACCGCTGGTGGTTCGGTGAGCACTTCCCAACTGGTCAGCACGTGCGGCAGGTCGGCGCCGGGCACGGCCCTCGGCGCGGCGACCTGGAACCCGTCGGTGCGCGGCGTCGACCCAGTGGCCACCACGACCTTGTCCACGCCCAGTTCGCGGACAAGGTCGGCGGTCACGGTGGTGCCGGTCCGGACGTCCACCTTGAGTTCGTTGAGTTCGCTGCGCAACCAGTCGCCGATCTCACCGATCTCCGCGCGGTAGGGCGCCTTGCGGGCGAACCGCAACTGGCCGGTGAGCTCGTCGGTCTGCTCACACAGCACCACGGAGTGGCCACGCTCGGCGGCCACCCTGGCTGCTTCCATGCCGGCCGGTCCACCGCCGACGACGAGCACTCGTGCCGGCCGCTCGGCCGGCACGAGTGCCGCGACCGCCGGCAGCATCGCGACCGTGGGATTGACGGCGCAGCCGATCCGGCCGCCGACCACGGCGTTGCCGCCGACGCAGCCCTGATTGCAGCCGATGCACGGCCGCACCCGGTGGGCCTCGCCGCGCAGCGACTTGGCGACCAGTTCCGGGTCGGCGATCGTGGCCCGCACCATGGCCACCATGTCGGCCTGGCCTGCCGCGATGATCCGTTCCGCATGGTCGAGTGTCTTGATGCGACCCGCGACCATGGTGGGCACGCCGGTCGCCTCGGCCACCGGCACCGCGTAGGGCAACTGGTAGCCCTGTACCTCGTCCATCCCGCCGATGACGCGGTGGTAGGAGTAGGAGGATGCGACGCTCAGGTCGATGAACTGGACCAGGTTCTCCCGCTCCAGCGCGTGCACCAGTTTGATGCTCTCGTCGATGTGGTAGCCACCGTCGACCAGTTCGTCGGCGCTGAGCCGCATGCCGATCGGGATGGCACCCGCTACCGCGTCCCGTACTGCCCGCATGATCTCCAGGACGAACCGCGACCGGTTCTCGAACGAGCCGCCGTACTCGTCGTCGCGGAAGTTGGTGATCGGCGAGAGGAACTGGCCGAGCAGCAGCCCGTGGCCCGCGTGCACCTCGACACCGTCCAGCCCGCCGAGTACGACACGGCGTGCCGCGTCGGCATAGGACCGGACGATCTCACCGATCTGTTCGTGTGTCATCGCCAGCGGTGCGATCGCGTTGTCCGCGCGCAGGTTCGGCAACACGGACGGCGACCAGGCGGGCTGCGCGTCCGCCAGTTGCGCGTTGTGGCCGAAGTGCATCAGCTGCTGGAAGATCTTCATCGGGTGCCGGCGCAGTACCTTCGTCATCCGCTGGTAGCCCTCCAGGACGGTGTCGTCCCAGATGTGGATGCCGGCTGACGCACCGGACGGGTGGACCGACGCGATCTCCAGCACGGTCAGCCCGACGCCGGACTTCGCGTTCGCCTCGTGGTAGGCGATCAGTTCGTCACTGATGCGACCGCCCGGGGTCAGCCGCGTACCGTGCGCTGTCCGCACGATCCGATTGGGTACCTCGACACCGCCGATGTCGATCGGGCTGAACACGTGCGGATAGCGCCGCTCCCCCGGGCTGGTCACAGGCCGGCCACCTGGTTCATCCCGAGGTGGGCCTCCCGCAGCGGAGTCATCTGCCCGTATGTCACGGCCAGGTCGCCACCGCCCGCGACCGGCAGGGTGACGCCGATGATGTATCGGGCGCTGTCCGATGCGAGGAATGCGACCGCGTTGGCGATGTCGACCGGTGTACCTGAGCCGATCGGCAGGCCGACGGTGGGGCGCGGTTCCTTCGGGATGTTGCCCGGGGCCACCGCGTTGACCCGGACGCCGTGCGGTGCCACCTCGAACGCCAGGTCGCGGGTGAGCGCGGAAACGCCTGCCTTGGACGCCGCGTAGGAGGCATGCGGGATGGTGTAGGTGAATGCCGCGATCGAGGAGATGTTGACGATCGCGCCGCTGCCCCGCCTGATCATTCCCGGCAACACCGCTGTGCAGCAGATGAAGGTGCCGGTCAGGTTGATCGAGATGACCCGGTCCCAGTCCTCGTCGGTGTGCTGTAGCAGCGCCTTGGTGATCCAGATGCCCGCGTTGTTGACCAGGATGTCGACCTCGCCGACCTGCTCGACCGCCGTCCGGAGCGCGGCCTGCACCTGCTCGCGGGAACTGACGTCCGCGACCACGCCGATCGCCTTGGCCCCGTCATCGGTCAACCGTGCGACCGCGGCGTCCAGGGACGGCCCGTCGATGTCCATCGCCACGATCGTCGCGCCACTGCGCGCCAGCCGCTGCGCAACACCGAATCCGATGTTCTGCGCCGCACCGGTCACCATGGCCACCTGGCCGGTGAGGTCGATGTCGGATCCGGACGCCGTCGCTGTCATGGGTTCCTCTCCAGATCTCCAGCTCAGACCCGCACTGCGGCTCACCAGGACTTACGGCGACGCTACGACCGTGAACCCACATTGTCAATCGAGCGCTCGGTCGGTTGAGGTCTTCGGGTCGGTCAGGGTCTTCGGGTCACCCGCGAAGCCGAGGTGCTGGATCTGCAGCAGGCTGAGCTGCTCGTAGGCCGACGACGCGTCCAGCGCGAGGTTGAGCTGGTCGGCCACCCGCCGGTTGAGGATCCGCTTCGTCCACGCCAGCGCGAACGCCGAGCGGTGCAGCAGCCGCGCTGCGTAGTCGTCGACGACACCGTCCAGTTCGGCGGCCGGCACCGCCCGGTTGATGATGTGCATGTCGGCCAGCTCGGCGGCGGTGTACGTCTTGGACAGGAACATGTACTCCTTGGCCAGCACGGGAGTCATGAACAGCGGTATCAGCGCACCCGCTCCGTCGCCAGGTGAGACGGCGAAGGGCAGGCCGACCGCCGAGCCCGACTCGCTCCGCACCACCTCGCCCATACCGAGGTGCACGTCGCTGATGAAGGCGTCCTCGCGCGCCACGATGAGGTCGCAGCCGAACACGATGCTCTGCCCGAAGCCGATCGCGTCGCCGTTCACCTTGGCGATGATCGGCTTCTCGATCTCGGTCATCGCGTTGAACGTACGCAGCACGCCCTGCCCGACCGGGAACTGTCCATACGGGTCAGCCAGTCGCTCGGCAGCCCGATCGCTGCGGTAGTAGTCGGGCGAACCGGCGCACAGGAACTCACCGTCCGACTCCCCGGTGATCACGATGACCCGAATGTCCCCGTCCGTCCGCATCGCTTCCAATGCCGTTGGCAGCTCGACATGCGGATCGCCGGGCGGTGACTCCTGGAACGTCACGGACACGGGGCGCAGCTTGATCGTGGCCACCTGGTCGACAACGGAGATACGGAGCGATCGAAAGTCGTACACGAAGGTCTCCCGTCTGAGCGGAGCTGCCGCGATGGGGCGCAACCTACCTATCGCTCGGTAGCCTAGCGGCGGTACGTGACTCGTCAATGGACTGTCCGGTCGTCACGCACTACCCATGCGGTGCCCGGCCAACCGCAGCAGCGCTTCGGGATTGGGGAACACCCCGACCACATTGGTGCGACGTTTGATCTCCTTGTTCACGCGCTCCAACGGATTGGTCGACCAGATCAGTAGTAGGCACCTGTCCAGTTCGCCGTCGTGGACTCACCGTCGCTTCCGACCGAGGTTCCGGTCGCCAGCTGAGGCCGGTCAGCCCTCGTCGAGCCTGAGCACCACGAACTCGAGATCGCCATCGCGGTCGGTGCCCACCCGCCGGAAGCCACAGCGCTCCAGGAGCCGCACCGAGGCGGTGTTACCCACGAACGGGTCGGCGTAGAGGGGTCGGGCCTCCTCGCGCCGCAGGAACTCTCGCAGCGCCGCGGTCCCGACGCCGCGACCCCAGAACCGCTGCCCGAACCAGTAGCCGACGAAGCGCCTGTCCTCCTGCCACCACGCGCAGAGGTTGCCGGCGACCTCTCCCCCGACCGTGACGGTCTGGACGTGCCCGGTGGGGTTGCCCAGCACGTTCCTCCGCCAGTGCGTCAGGAAGCGGTCCCGATCGCGAGCGGGAAACCGCGCCCGCCGCACCGCCTCCTCCTCGCGCTGCTGCTCGTAGAACACCTCGAGGTCCGCATCCTCGACATCGCGCAACAGCACGTCGGTCATGCGGGACAGGGTGCCCGGACACACCGACAGCGCCCGGCGATCTGGATGAGGATGCCGGCGCAGGGCTGGTCCGTGGCGCGGTCATCAGGGCTCGCACCGACCCCGGGTCACACCGTGGCCAGGCCCGCGTCCCGGTTGCCGGCGTGGATGTCGACGGGGTAGTCGCCGGTGAAGCAGCCGGTGCAGATGCCGGCGGTGCCGACCGCGTCGGTCAACGCGTCCACGCTCAGGTAGCCGAGGGAGTCCGCGCCGACCAGGTCCCGCACCTCGGTGATCATCCGGTGCGCTGCCGCGATCTCGCCCGGCCTGCTCATGTCGACGCCGAAGAAACATGGCCACCGGATCGGAGGTGAGGAGATCCGCAGATGCACCTCCGACGCCCCGGCCGCGCGGAGCATCGCGACCACCGCCTGTGCCGAGTTCGACCGGACGATCGAGTCGTCCACGACGATGACCCGCTTACCCTCGACGACCTCCGGAATCACGTTGATCTTCAGCGAGATCGCGCGCTGCCGCTCACGGTTGCCAGGGCTGATGAACGTCCGGCCGACATAGGGGTTGCGGACCAGGCCCTCCTCGTAGTGGATGCCGCTGGCCGCCGCGAAACCGGCGGCGGCCGGCCGGGCGGTCTCCGGGACCGGCATGACAACGTCACCGACGGCGGGGGCCTCCATGGCCAGGGCCGTCCCCAGCGCGCGGCGCACCTGCTGCACCCGCCTGCCGCCCAACAGGCTGTCCTGCCGGGCGAAGTAGATGTGTTCGAACACGCACAGGGCGGGCGCGGGATCGGCGTAGCCGCTGCTGGTCAGTCCGGCACCGTCGATCCTGATGATCTCGCCCGGTGCCACCTCGCGCAGCAACCGTGCGCCGATCGAGTCCAGGGCGGCGGTCTCCGACGCGATCACCCAACCGGCGCCGAGGCGGCCGACGCACAGCGGCCGGAAGCCCTGGGGATCACGCGCGCCGTAGATCGCGTCGGGGGTCAGGACGACGATGCTGAACGCGCCGACGACCGTGGGCAGTACGTCGGCCAGCGCGTCGGCCATGGACGGTCCGTGGTGTGCGGCGAGCGCGTTCACCAGCAGTCGCGTGTCCGAGTCGCCCGACTCCTGCCGGATCAGATCGGGCAACTGCGCGGTCGCGTCGCCGACGCCGAGCAGGTTTCCGTTGTGGGCCAACGCGAACTGGGTGCCCGCGCTGGTCAGACCGGGGATCGGTTGCGAGTTCGCACCGCCGGCGGCGCCCGCGGTCGAGTACCGGACGTGGCCGATGCCGCGCGCACCGATCAGCGACGCGACGTCGACCGGGTCGAGTGCCTCCCGCACGAGGCCGGGGCCGTGCAGCAGCCGGATCGACGGTCCGTTGGCTACGGCGACGCCCGCTGCCTCCTGCCCTCGGTGTTGCAGGGCCATCAGGCCGATGCAGATGGTCGACGCCGCGGATCGGTCATCGCCGAACAGGGCGATGACACCGCACTTCTCCTGGACGACATCCATGGACACGATTGCGATTCCCCTTAGTCGGAGGTCGTGCGGTGCCCACGCCGGGCACCGGGGTCCGCTTAGGACAGCGGCGCGAGCAGGTCGGGCGTGATGTCGGCGATGGTCGGGCAGCCGGCCAGGGCCATGGCCAGGTCGATGTCGGCGAGCAGGCAGCGCAGCACATGAGCGACACCGCTGCGGCCGTCCAGGGCGAGTCCGTACAGGTACGGCCTGCCGTACAGGACCGCGTCCGCGCCGAGGGCCAGGGCCTTGACCACGTCGCTGCCGGTACGGATGCCGGAGTCGACGAGGACCGGCACGTCGGGGCCGACGGCGGCGCGCACGGCGGGCAGCGCGTCCAGCGCCGCCACCGAGCCGTCGAGTTGGCGACCGCCGTGGTTGGAGACGATCACGCCGTCCACCGCACCGAGGTCGAGCGCCCGACGGGCGTCGCCGGGGTGCAGGACACCCTTGAGCAGGATGGGCAGTGACGTGAAGGTGCGCAGCCGGGGCAGGTCGTCCCAGTTCAGCCTGGGGTTGGCGAAGACGCGCGCCCAGTGCTGCAGGACGGCCGCGTCGTCGTGGCCGTCGGGCAGACCGGCCTGGAACGCGGGGTCGGAGGTGAAGTTCGCGATCCCGTCGCCCTGTAGGAAAGGCAGGTAGCCGTTGTCCAGGTCGGTGGGCCGGTAACCGAAGGTCGGCGCGTCGGCCGTGAGGACGATGGCGGTGTAGCCGCAACGCTCGGCGCGGCGCACCAGCGAGGTGGCCACCGACAGTTCGGCGGGCCAGTACAGCTGGAACCACCTCGGCACCCGGCCGGCCACCGCGGCCACGTCCTCCATGCTGTGCGACGACCCCGTGGACAGCACGAACGGCACACCCACGTCCGCGGCCGCCCGGACCGTCGCCATCTCGCCGTCCTGGTGCACCACGCTCTGGGCCGCGATCGGCGCCAGCAGCAGCGGCGCCGGCATCCGCTCACCGAACAGGGACACCGACATGTCGCGCTGGTCGACGCCGCGCAGCATCCTGGGCATCAGGCGTTGCCGGTCGTACGCCTGCCGGTTCGAACGCCCGGTGGCGCCGGTTCCCGCGTCGCCGAGCACGTAGCCGCGGGCGGCGGGCGTCATGACCTTGCACGCCAGGTCCTCCAGCGCGCTCAGGTCGGTGGTGAGCCGGGGAATGCGGCCGCTGATGCCGCCCAGGTAGATCTCGCGCACCAGGTCGGCGGGGGTGGACTCCAGCGCGCCTTCGTGCGGCTGGGTGAGATCGGCCAGCAGCAGTGCGATGTGCGGATCGCGGCCGGTGAGCGCGAAGTGGTCACCGGAGAGCACCTCGGTGTCCCAGTCGTTGGAGGTGTGCCGTCCCCAGCCGTGCATCTGCCCCAGGCTGTTCTTCGGGTCGGCGTCGGCCAGCAGCACGGTGATCGGCGCGCTCACCATGGCGCCGGGCGGGCAGTGGTAGCGGCGCAGCGCCCGGTGGTCGGCCCGCAGCAGCCGGAGGATCTCGCTGACCACGTCGTCCTCGCGCAGCAGCGCTTCTGGCACGCCGCCCAGCCTGCGCAGCTCGGCGACGAGCTGGGCGTCGTCCATGGCGTCGAGGTCGCGTTCCTGCCAGTCGTCGCTGGGCGGCCGGGCGGCGGACACGAACAGCCGGGTCACCGCGCCCTGCTGTTCGAGCAGCCGGGTGGTCTCGAAGGCGACGACCGCTCCCATGCTGTGGCCGAGCAGCGACAGCGGCAGGTCGGTGTGCGGCGCGAGGCAGCGGGCCGCCTCCTCGGCCAGCGCGGAGACGTCCTTGGCACAGGGCTCGGACCTGCGTTCGCGGCGGCCCGGGTACTGGAACGTGAGCACCTCGACGTCGTCGGGCAGTGCGCTGGCCAGGGCGGCGAAGGCGTCGGCCGAGCCGCCCGCGTGCGGGAAGCAGGCCAGCCGTGCCACCGGAGCCCGCCGGGGATACGGCACGCGGACCGGCGAGATCGATGCGAGCGTCATGATGTCCCGTCCTCGGGTGTGGGGCCGGTCAACTCACCAAGGTGGTCCGCCAGGTGGGCCGGTGTCGGCCAGTCGTAGATGAACGTCGCGGGCAGCCGGATCCCGGTCGCCGTGGCGATGCGGTTGCGCAGTTCCACCGCGGCGAGCGAGTCCAGGCCGAGCCGGTCGAACAGTTCGTCCGGGTCGATCGCCGAAGCGGAGGCGTGACCGAGGACGACCGCCGTCTCGTGGCGCACGGTGTCCAGCAGCGTCGAGCCTCCGGTCGGCGCTGCACCGGTTGCCTGGCCGACCGGTTCGGCGGTCCGGCCGGCCACCAGGTCCCGCAGCAGCGGTGGTGTGCCGGCCCGCAGGCCGTCCAGTGCCCATTCGGCGGCGACGGCGGTGGGTGCGTTGCGGCGGATCGCGGCGTCGAGCAGGTCGAGGCCACGCTTGTCGGCCAGTGGGAGCACGCCGATCCGCGCCATGCGGGCGATGTCGCCGTCGGTCAGGTCAGATCCCATGCCGTCGGCGCCCTGCCACAGACCCCAGACCACCGAGATCCCCGGCTGCCCCGCCGAGCGCCGCACTTCGACCAGCGCGTCCAGGAAGGCGTTGCCGGCGGCGTAGCTGGCCTGCCCCGCGGAGCCCAACGTTCCGGCCAGTGAGGAGAAGACGACGAACGCGCTCAGGCCCAGCGATCGGGTGGCGGCGTCCAGGTTGAGTGCCGCGTCCACCTTGGGCCGCAGCACCCGATCCAGCTTCGCAGGCGTGATCGACGCGAGCACACCGTCGTCCAGCACGCCCGCCGAGTGGACGACACCGCCGACGCGAACGCCGTCCCCGGCCAGTTCGGCCAGTGCCGCGTCCAGGGCGCCGCGGTCCGCGGCGTCGCACACGACGCTGCGCACGTCGGCGCCGAGATCACCGAGGTCCTCGACGGCCCTGGCCGCCGCGCTGCCCGGCGCCGGCAGGCTCCTGCCCAGCAGCACCACCTGCCGCACCCCGTGGTCGGCGATCAGGTGTCGGGCGACGAGCCTGCCGAGTTGGCCGTGGCCACCGGTGATCAGCACGGCGCGGGTCGTGTCCCACGCCTCGTCCGGGGCCGGGATGGTGAGCACGATCTTGCCGGTGTGCCGTGCCTCGCTGAGGTGGCGGAAGGCGCGCGGTGCGCGCCGGATGTCCCAGACGGACACGCGGGGCGGTTCGAGAGCTCCCTGCTCGAACAGGGCGAGCAGGGTGCACAGCAGCTCCTGGATCCGGTCGTGGCCGGGGTCGCGCACGTCGTAGGCGCGGTAGGACACGCCGGGATGGCCCTCGGCGACCACGCTCGGGTCGCGGCGCTCGGTCTTGCCCATCTCCAGGAAGCGGCCGCCACGCGGCAGCAGCCGCAGTGAGGCGTCGATGAACTCCCCGGCCAGCGAGTTGAGCACCACGTCGACGCCTCGGCCGCCGGTGGCCGTCCGGAAGTGCGCCTCGAAGTCGAGCGTGCGGGACGATGCGATGTGGTCGTCGGACAGCCCCGCCGCCCGCAGCGCCGGCCACTTCCCCTGGCTGGCCGTCGCGAAGACGTCGGCGCCGAGGTGGCGGGCCAGCTGCACCGCCGCCGTGCCGACGCCACCGGTGCCGGCGTGCACCAGGACCGACTGGCCCGCTTCCAGGCCCGCCAGGTCGACCAGGCCGTGGTAGGCGGTCAGGTAGGCCACCGGGACCGCGGCCGCCTGTTCGAAGGACCAGCCGTGCGGGACGCGGCACAGCAGCCGGTGATCGGTGACCGACACCGGTCCGATGCCGGCGAACAGGCCCATCACCCGGTCGCCGGGACGCAGGTGCACGACGTCCGGGCCGGTTTCGATGACGACGCCCGATCCCTCGCCGCCCTGCCCGGTGCTGGTGGCGTCCGCGTCGACCGACGGCGGGATCACGCCGAGAGCCAGCAGGACGTCACGGAAGTTGAGGCCCGCGGCCCGCATCCGCACCCGCACCTGGCCGGGGCCCAGCGGCTCGGCGGCCTCCGGCCACGGTGCCAGGGCCAGTTCGTCGAAGGTCTGCCGACCGACGAAATCGAGCCGCCAGTGCTGCTCGCCCGCCGGTGGCGTCAACACCGAGTCCTCCGCGTCGGTGAGCGTCGGGCGGTAGGCGGTGCCGGTGCGCAGGGCGAGCTGTGGCTCCGCCGTGTCGAGCGCCGGGGCGAGAGCACGCCGGGAGGCCGGTTCGCCGTCCTCGTCGATCAGGGTGAACCGGTCGGGGTGTTCGGCCTGGAGCGCACGCACGAAGCCCCATGCGGCCCGGTGGCACAGCCCGGCGGCCCGCTGGTCACCGTCCACGGCGACGGCATCCCGGGTGAGCACCGCCAGCCGGGTGTCGGCCAGCCGGTCGTCAGACGTGAGGATGCCGGCGACGGGCAGGACGTGGTTGAGCACCTGGCGCACGGCGCCCGCGTCGGCAAGGACTGCCGGGCAGGGCAGCAGGATCCGGTCCGGCGCCCGCACCGAGTCGAGGGTGGCGACGAAGGCAGCGAGGTCGTGGTGGACGGCCACGCTCACGCCCGCGTCCCGGAGGGTGTCGGCGAGTTCGTCGTCGGACGGGGCGATGAGCGCCCACCGCTCGTTCACGGCGGCCGCAGGCAGGTCAGGCAGCTCGGTCCAGGACGGGACGAGCAGACCGTCGGTGCCCTCCTCGGCACCGGCCCACTCCTGCGGCATCGGCCGCAGCCCGAGGGACCGGATCGAGGCCACCGGGTTCCCCTCCGCGTCCGCGACGTCGATCGAGACGGCACGGGGGCCGGCAGGGGCGAGTCGCACCCGCACCTCGGCGCCCGCGGCGGCCAGGGTGCGCGCGCCGGACCAGAGGTAGGGCAGCAGTGTGCCGGTCACGCCGGGCACGTCCGCGAAGCCACCCAGCGAGATCGGGTGCAGCGCGGCATCCAGCAGGGCCGGGTGCACGAGGTAGTCGGCCGGCAGACGGCTGTCGGACAGCGCCACGTCGGCGAAGACCTCCCGGCCGCGCCGCCACATGGCGCGCACGCCACGGAACGCGAGCCCGTACTCCAGGCCGCTCGCTGCCAGGTCCGCGTAGAGCTGGTCGGGCGGCACCGCGACGGGCTCCGCGTCCACCGGCGGCCAGGTACGCAGCTCGGCAGGCGGCTCGGCGGGGCCGTCCAACAGAGTGCCCTGGGCGTGCCGGGTCCACTCCCCCGGTGCTTCGCCGTCCACCCGGCGGGCGTGCACGGTGACGGTCCGGGATCCCGAGGTGTCCGGCGCGGCGACGAACACCCGCAACTGGATCTCGGCGTCGTCGGGTACCGCGAGCGGGGCTTCCAGGACGAGCTCGTCGACCGTGGTGCAGCCGGCCTTCCTGGCCGCCCAGTCCGCCATGGACAGCAGCGCGGTGCCCGGCACCAGCACCGTGCCGGCGACCCGGTGGTCGGCCAGCCAGGGGTGGTCGGCGAGTGAGAGCCGACCGCTGAGCAACAGGCCGTCGGACTCGGGGAGTTCGGCGAGAACGCCGAGCAGCGGGTGTCCGGCCGGGGTGAGGCCCGCCGCGCGGACGTCGGCCGGTCCGTGGCCTGCGGACACCGACGCCGGCAGCCAGTAGCGCTCGCGTTGGAAGGCGTACGTGGGCAGCGGCACGCTGCGGGCGCCCCGACCTGCGAAGACCTCGGCCCAGTCGACCGGCTGCCCGTTGACGTGCAGCGTGGCGACGGCGCTCAGCAGCGTCTCGGTCTCCGGCCGGTTCGGCCGCAGCGAGGGCACCGGCGCGCTCACCGTGGTGACGTCGCCGAGGCACCGGGCGGCCAGCGCGGCCAGGTCGCCACCGGGGCCGACCTCCTGGAAGCGGGTGCAGCCCAGGTCCACCAGGCTGCGCACGCCGTCCTGGAAGCGGGTGGTGCTCCTGGCGTGCCGCACCCAGTAGCCGGGGTCGGCGAGCAGGCCGGGCTCCGCGGGCTTGCCGGTCAGGTCCGACACCACGCTGAGCCGTGGTTCCCCCGGCACGACGCGTTCGGCCGCGGCGCGCAACTCCGCGAGCGCGGGGTCCATCAGCGGCGAGTGGAACGCGTGGCTGACCCGCAGCCAGGTCGCCTTGCCGCCGGCCGCCTCGAACCTGTCGACCAGCGCGACCAGCGCGGTGAGTTCACCGGAGAGCACGGTCGACTCAGGTCCGTTGACGGCGGCGACGGCGAGCAGGTCCTCGTGGCCCGAGGTGAGGGCGACGGCCTGTCGTTCGCTCGCCCGCAGCGCGACCATGCCGCCGCCGGCCGGCAGCCGCCCCATCGCCCGGCCCCTGGCCGCCACCAGCGCCGCGGCGTCGTCGAGCGACAGGATGCCGGCCACGTGGGCAGCGGCCAACGCGCCGACGGAGTGGCCGAGCACCGCGTCGGGCCGCACGCCCCACGACTCCAGCAGCCCGAACAGCGCGACCTCACAGGCGAACAGCGCGGGCTGGGTCCATTCGGTCCGCCCGAGCAGCAACGCGTCGGCGGATTCCGCCGAAGCGAAGACGATGTCGCGCAGCGGCCGGTCCAGGTGCGGGCTCACGGCGTCGCACACGGCGTCGAACGCCGCCGCGTACACCGGGAACGTCCGGTAGAGCTGCTGGCCCGTGCCGGGCCGCTGGGCGCCCTGGCCCGCGAACAGGAACGCGGTCCTGCCCTCGTTCGCCGTGCCCTGGTACAGGTGCGGCGACGTACCGCCGTCGGCGAGCACGCGCAGACCGGCGGCCAGTTCGTCCGGGTCGGCGGTGAGCAGCGCCGCGCGGTGCTTCAGCGCGCCACGGTTGGTGGCCAGCGAGAAGCCGAGCGATGCCAGGTCCGTGGCCGGGTCGGCCGCCAGGTGGTCACGCAGGCGCTCGGCCTGTGCGCGCAGTGCCGGTGCGCTGCTCGCGGACAGCAGCAGCGGCACAGCGGCCAGTGGCTCGGCGGGCCCGGCAGCCGCGATGTCCACGGCGGGCGCGGCTTCCAGGATGACGTGTGCGTTCGTGCCGCCGATGCCGAACGACGACACCGCCGCTCGCCTGGGGTGCTCGTGTGCGGGCCACACGGCCTGCTCGGTGAGCAGCGTGACCGTGCGGTCCGACCAGTCCACATAGGACGTCGGCTGCCCGGCGTGCAGGGTGGCCGGCAGGATGCCCCTGCGCAGCGCCTCGACCATCTTGATGACACCGCCGACACCGGCGGCCGCCTGGCTGTGGCCGATGTTCGACTTCAACGAGCCCAGCCGCAACGGGCGGTCCGGCGTGTGGGCCCGCCCGTAGGTGGCGAGCAGGGCACGCGCCTCGATGGGGTCGCCGAGCTTGGTGCCCGTGCCGTGCGCCTCGACGACGTCGACCTGCGCGGCCGGCACGCCGGCGTCGGCCAGTGCCTGCTCGATCAACTGCTCCTGGGCCTTGCCGTTGGGGGCGGTCAGGCCGTTGCTGGCGCCGTCGGAGTTGATCGCCGAGCCGCGCAGGACCGCGAGTACGTCGTGGCCGTTGCGCAGCGCGTCGGACAGGCGCTCCACGAGCACGAGCCCGGCGCCCTCCGCCCAGCCGGTGCCGTCCGCCGAATCGGCGAACGCCTTGCAGCGGCCGTCGGCGGCCAGGCCGCGCTGCCGGCTGAACTCGATGAACGACGTCGGCGTCGCCATCACCGTCACACCACCGGCCAGCGCGAGCGTGCACTCGCCGCGCCGCAGCGCCTGGGCCGCCAGATGCAGCGCCACCAGGGAGGACGAGCACGCCGTGTCCACCGTGACGGTCGGCCCGGTCAGGTCGAAGGTGTAGGCGATCCGGCCGGAGGCCACGCTGCCGGCGCTGCCCGCGCTCAGGTAGCCCTCGTACTCCGGCGGCGCGGGCGTGAGCCGGGATGCGTAGTCGTCGTACATCGCGCCGACGAACACGCCGGTGCGACTGCCGCGCAGCGCGGCAGGCGGGAGGCCCGCGCGCTCGAACGTCTCCCAGGCGACCTCGAGCAGAAGCCGCTGCTGCGGGTCGATCGCGTGGGCCTCGCGCGGCGAGATGCCGAACATCTCGGCGTCGAAACAGGCCGCGTCGTGCAGGAAGCCGCCGTGCCTGGTGTAGCAGGTGCCCGCGGTGTCCGGGTCGGGATCGTAGAGCGCGGACAGATCCCAGCCCCGGTCGTCCGGGAACTCGCCCACCGCGTCCACCCCGTCGGCGACGAGCCGCCACAGGTCGTCGGGCGACGCGACTCCACCCGGGTAGCGACAGGCCATGCCGACGATCGCGATCGGCTCGTGGTCCCGCTCCTCGGCATCGCGAAGCCGCCTGCGGTAGTCCTGCGCGTCGGCGACCGCCTTCTTCAGGTAGGTCCGCAGTTCCTGTTCGTCAGCCACGTCAGTCTCAGCTCCCCGGCTCGATGCCGTTGGTGTGGTGGGTCAGTCGAAGTTGTTGATCAGCGCGAACAGTTCTTCGTCGCTGGCCGCGTCGACGGGCGCCTCGTCGCCGTCGACCAGCGCTCCGGCCGCTGCTGCCGCGGCCTCCAGCAGCGCGTGCAGTTCCTCGGTGATCAGTGCGAACGCGGCAGGATCGACGGCCGCCCGCCGGACCTCGGCGGCGAGTCGGCCGAGTTGTCCTGCGACCAGTGCGCCCGCCGCGGGTTGCTCGACCGTGATCAGCTCCAGGACGTGCCGCACGACGGCGGCGGGCGTCGGGTGGTCGAACACGAGGCTCGCGGGCAGCCGGAGTCCGGTGTCGCGGTTGAGCGCGTTGCGTAGTTCGAGTGCGGTCAGCGAGTCGAAACCGAGGTCCTGGAAGGGTCGATCGGTGCCGACCTCGGCGGGATCACCGTGTCCGAGGACGGCGGCCACGTGGCCGCGCACCAGGTCGGTCAGCACCCGGTCCCGCTCGGTCTCGGGCAGCGCGGCGAGCCGGATGGCAAGCGCGGCGCCGTCGTCGGGACCGCTCGGCGCCGCGGGCCGCCGTGCCGGCTTCGGCGCCAGGTCGTGCAGCAGCGGTGGCACCGCATCGCCTGCGGCGCGGAGACCGTCGGCGTCCAGGCGGGTGACGGCGAGGACCGCCTCACCGGTGGCCGGGGCCGAGTCGAACAGCCCGAAGGCATCCGTTGTGGACAGTGGTAGCAGGCCGTTCCTGGCCAGCCGCAACAGATCCGTCTCGGCCAGGTGTGCGCTCAACGCGCTGGTGTGCTCCCACAGGCCCCAGGCGAGCGACTGGGCCGGCAGGCCGAGCGCGGCGCGATGCGCGGCGAGGGCGTCGAGGAACGTGTTGGCGGCGGCGTAGCCGGACTGGCCCGCGGTGCCCAGCAGCCCGGCGACCGACGAGTAGAGGACGAATGCGGCCGGGTTCAGCGTCCTGGTCAGCTCGTGCAGGTGCCAGGCCGCGTCCAGCTTCGCGGCGAGGATAGCGGCCAGGCGATCCGGGGTCAGGTCCGCGAAGACCGCGTCGTCGACCACGCCTGCCGCATGCACGACCGCGGTGAGCGGGTGCTCGTCGGGTATCGCGGTCAGCACCGCCGCCAGTGCGTCCCGGTCGCTCGTGTCGCAGGCCGCGAAGGTGACGTCGACGCCCAGTTCGGTGAGTTCGCGGGCGAACTGGCGCGCACCGGGGGCGTCGGCGCCGCGTCGGGAGACCAGCAGCAGCCTGCTCGCGCGGTGCTCGGTCACCAGGTGGCGGCCCAGCAGCCTGCCCAGCGCACCGGTCGCACCGGTGATCAGGATCGTGCCCCGGTCCCACCGGATCGGCTCAGGTGCTCGCGTCGGCCGGCTCGCCGGGGCGAGCCGGGGCACCAGCGTCCGGTTCTCGCGCACGGCGAACTGGGGTTCGCCGACGGTGGTCAACCAGACGGGCAGGGTGCTCGTGTCGAGATCGGCCAGCACGATGCGGCCGGGGTTCTCGGTCTGCGCGGTGCGGACGAGTCCCCAGACCCCTGCGGCCGCCAGATCGGCGATGCCCTCGTCGGCGGTCGCCACCGCGCCGCGCGTCGCCACGAGCAGCGTCGACGCGGTGAACCGATCGTCGGCCAGCCACCGCTGCGCCGTGGACAGGGTGCGTTCGAGTACCGAACGCGCCGCCGTGGGCAGGTCCCGCTCGTCGGGCCGGGTCACCGCGGCCAGCACCACCGTCGCGGGAACGGGCACGCCTGCGTCGATCGCGGTGAAGAACTCAGCTGGGGTGTCGTACCTGGTGCCGTGGTCGGCGGACAGTTCACCGATGACGGCCAGGTCCTCGGCACCGTCCCGCCCGGCACCGTCGGCCGGGGACAGCGGTGTCCACGCGACGCGGAACAGGCCGGGTCCTGCCTGGCGCTCCAGTGGGCGCAACAGCAGGGACTCCACCGTGGCGACCGGCGCTCCTGTCCCGTCGGCCAGCGTGAGCGCCGCCGTGTGCTGCCCCGTCACCCGGAGCCGCACGCGGAGCACGGCCGCTCCCTGCGAGTGCAGGTGCACGCCGGTCCAGGCGAAGGGCACCAGCGGGGTGCCCGTGTCGAGGGCGTCCAGCAGCAGCGGGTGCAGTGCTGCGTCCAGCAGCGCGGGATGCAGCGTGTGGCGACGGGCCTCCGGCCGCAGCGGCTCGGGCAGGGCCACCTCGGCGAACAGTTCGTCCTGGCCGCGCCACGCCCGGCGCAGTCCCCGGAACGCCGGTCCGTAGCCATAGCCCGCGTCGGCGAGCGTGTCGTAGAAGTCGGCCACCGCGACCTCGGCGGCGCCGATCGGCGGCCACACGGGCAGTCCCGTGCCGGGGTCGGCGGACGCGGCGGCCAGCGTGCCTTCCGCGTGCGCGGTCCACGGGCCGTCCACGGCCGCGTCGTCCTCGGCCCGTGCGTGCAGGGTGAACCCGCGCCGCCCCGACTCGTCCGGCTCGCCGATGGTGAGCTGGAGCGCGACCGCCCCGCGCGCCGTCGGCAGCACCAACGGGGCCGACACGGTCAGTTCGGCGATCGTCGGTGTCCCGACGTGCCCGCCTGCGTGCACCGTCAGTTCCGCGATCGCGGCCGCCGGGACCAGGAGGGTGCCGGCCACCGTGTGCTCGGCCAGCCAGGGATGTGTGTGCGCCGACAGGCGTCCGGAGAACACGTGCACGTCCCGGTCGGCCATGCTCACCATGGCGCCCAACAGGGGATGTCCCGTGCCGACCATTCCGAGGCCGCTCGCGTCGACCGCCCCTTCCGGGGCCTGCAACCAGTACCGCTCGCGCTGGAACGCGTAGGTGGGCAGCGGGACCTGGCGGGCGCCGGGCAGGACGGCGTGCCAGTCGACCGCGACGCCACGCAGCCGCAGCAGGGCGACGGCGCGCGCGACGGACTCCTCGGCAGGCCGGTTGCGGCGCAGCGTCGGGACGAGTTCCCCGGCCTGCTCCTCGGTCAGACAGTGCCGGGCCAGCGAGGTCAGCACGGCGTCCGGACCGAGTTCGACGTAGTCCGTGACACCTTCCTCGGCCAGGCACCGCACACCGTCGGCGAAGCGCACGGCCTCCCGGATGTGGCGCACCCAGTACTCGGCGGAGGTGAGCTCCGCCGCCGTGGCGACAGCACCGGTCAGGTTGGACACGACGGGGATGCGCGGCGCGTGCAACGTCAGGCCCTCGACCACGGTGCGGAACTCGGCCAGCACGTCGTCCATGTGCGACGAGTGGAAGGCGTGCGAGACGGGCAGGCGAGTCGTGCGCACGCCCTCCGCGCGCCACGCCGCCGCGATCTCGTCCGCCGCGTCGGCGTCACCCGAGATCACCACGGCCCGTGGACCGTTGACGGCGGCGACACCGAGCCGGTCACCGTACGGGGCAAGCCGGTCGCGCACGTCCGCCTCGGCTGCCTCGACCGCGACCATGGCGCCGCCGGCCCTGGCCGCCTGCATCAGCCTGCCGCGCTCGGCGACCAGGGCGCAGGCGTCCGGCAGGTCCAGCACGCCTGCGACACACGCCGCCGTGAGCTCGCCGACCGAGTGGCCGAGCAGGTAGTCGGGCGTCACGCCGTAGTGCTCGAACAGCCGGTACAGAGCCAGTTCGACGGCGAACAGCGCGGCCTGGGTGAACACCGTGCGGTCCAACAGTGCCGCGTCGGCCGAATCGGCGTCGGCGAACAGCACGTCCTTGAGCGGGCGGGGCAGGCGCGGATCCAGGTGTCGGCACACCTCGTCCAGCGCCGCAGCGAACGCGGGGTGCTTCGGGTAGAGGTCGCCGCACATGCCGGGCCGCTGGCTGCCCTGGCCGGTGAACAGGAACGCGATCTTCGTGGGTGCCCCGTTCTTCCTACCCAGCACCACACTTGTGGTGGTTTCGCCACGTGCGACGGCGGTGAGGCCGCGCAGCAACGACTCGCGGTCGGCACCGAGCGCGGCGGCACCACGGTCCAGCACGGCGCGTCCGGTGGCTAGCGAGTAGCCGATGTCGGCGACGGACTGCTCGGGGTGGTCCTCGACGTGCCGGGCCAGCCGGGCCGCCTGAGCGCGCACCGCCTCGTCGGTCCTGCCGGTCACGATCCAGGCCACGGTGTCCTCGGTGGCCGCGCGTGCGACGGTGGGGGCGACGTCGGGCGCCTGCTCCACGATCAGGTGAGCGTTGGTACCGCTGATCCCGAACGAGGACACCCCCACCCGCCTCGGCCGGCCGACCTCGGGCCAGTCCCGCCGCGTGGCCAACAAGCTCAGTCCGCTGGCCTCCCAGTCCACATGGGACGACGGCTGGTCGGCGTGCAGCGACTTCGGCAGCACGCCGGCGCGCAGCGCACCCACCATCTTGATCACGCCACCGATACCGGCGGCGGCCTGCGAGTGGCCGATGTTGGACTTCAGCGAACCGACGAACAGCCGACCGTCGCCGACCCGACCCCGCCCGTAGACCGCGGCCAACGCCTCCGCCTCGATCGGGTCGCCCAACACCGTTCCGGTGCCGTGCGCCTCCACCGCGTCCACATCGGCGGCGGACAGGTCGGCGTCCGCCAACGCGGCCCGGATCACGGCCTCCTGCGACGGACCGTGCGGCGCGGTCAGACCGTTGGACGCACCGTCCTGGTTGACGGCGGTCCCGCGCACCACGGCCAGCACCCGGTGGCCCGACCGGCGCGCGTCCGAGAGCCGCTCCACCAGCACCAGGCCGACGCCTTCGGACCAACCCGTGCCGTCGGCGCCCGCGCCGAACGACTTGCACCGGCCGTCGGCGGCCAGGCCACGCTGCCGGGAGAACTCCACGAAGGTGTGCGGGCTGCTCATCACGGTCACACCGCCCGCGAGCACGAGATCGCACTCGCCGGTACGCAACGACCGGACGGCCAGGTGCAGCGCGACCAGGGACGACGAGCACGCCGTGTCGACCGTGACCGACGGGCCCTGCAGACCGTACGTGTACGAGAGTCGTCCGGACAGGACACTGGACAGGTTCCCGGCGAGCAGGAAGCCCTCGAACTCCTCGGGGGTGCGGGCCAACCGGGACGCGTAGTCGGCGTACATGGCGCCCGTGTAGACGCCGGTGTTGCTGCCCCGCAGGGTTTCCGGGTCGATGCCGGCGCTCTCGAAGGTCTCCCACGCGGTTTCCAGCAGCAGGCGCTGCTGCGGGTCGGTGGCGGCCGCCTCACGCGGGGACAGACCGAAGAACTCGCGGTCGAACAGATCCGCGTCGTGCAGGAAGCCGCCCTCCCGCGTGTACGACGTGCCGATCCGTTCCGGGTCGAGGTCGTAGAGCCGGTCGGTGTCCCAGCCGCGGTTGGTCGGGAACTCGCCGACCGCGTCCACACCGTCGGCCACCAGCCGCCACAGATCCTCCGGCGAGGACACCCCACCGGGGAAACGACACGCCATCCCGACGATCGCGATCGGCTCGTCGGCCCGGGCCCTTGGCTGCTGCCGGGTCGTCGACACCGGCTTCGGCTTCGCGTCGGCCACCCGCGACAGCACGTGCGCCGCGAGCTTGGCCGGGGTCGGGTGGTCGAAGACGGCGGTGGCGGTGAGCCGCAGCCCGGTCGAGGTCCCCAACCGGTTGCGCAGGTCCACACCCGCCATGGAGTCGAACCCGAGGTCGTTGAAGGTGCGTCGGGCGTCGACGGCACTCACGCTCGCGTGGCCGAGGACCGCCGCTGCCTCGGCGCGGATCAGGTCGAGTACGGCGTCCGACCGCTTGGCCTCGGGTAGCGCGGCGATCCGGACCGCCCAGCCGGATGTCGGCCGCGCCTGGGTGGCGGATCGTGGCTGCTGCCGCACGAGTGCGCGGTAGAGGTGCGGTACCGGTGCGTCGTCCCGCGCCAGCCGGGCCGGTGCCAGCGCGGCCGGCACGACGAGCGGCCGGTCCGCGGCGAGGCACGCGTCGAACAGGGCGAGGCCCTGTGCCGGCGTCAGCGGCGTGATGCCGACCCGTGCCCACCGGTCCAGGTCGGCCCGGGTGAGCCGGGCGCCCATGCCGTGGGTGGCGTCCCACAGTCCCCACGCCAGCGACGTGCCGGCCAGGCCCCGGGACGCGCGGTGCTGGGCGATGGCGTCCAGCACCGTGTTGGCTGCCGCGTAGTTGGCCTGCCCCGCCGTGCCGGTGATACCGGAGACGGAGGAGAACAGGACGAACGCGGCGAGGTCCATGCCCTCGGTCAGTTCGTGCAGTGCCCGCGCGGCGTCGGCCTTGGGCCGCAGCACCTCGGCCAGCCCCGTCTCGGTCAGCGACTCGACGGTCGCGTCGGCCAGCACACCGGCGGCGTGCACCACGGCGGTCAGCGGGTGCTGGTCGGACACGTCGGCGACGAGCCGGGACAACACGTCGCGATCGGCGACGTCGGCGGCGGCGATGGTGACCGCCTCCGCACCCAGCGAGGCCAACTCGGCAGTGAGTTCGGCGGCGCCGGACGCGGCAGGACCGCTCCGGCTGACCAGCAGCAGGTGCCGCACGCCGTACGCGGTCACCAGGTGCCGGGCGAACAGGGCACCAAGACCGCCGGTGCCGCCGGTGATCAGCACCGTGCCGGCCGGGTCGAGGCGCGGGGCCACCGTGCCGGCCGGGCGGCAGCGGACGAGCCGGGGAACGTGGATCTCGCCGGCGCGAACGGCCGACTGGGGCTCCCCGGTGGCCACAGCGGCGGGCAGCAGGGCGGTCGCCGCATCGTCGGCATCGAGGTCGGCGACGAGCACCCGGCCGGGGTGCTCGGACTGCACCGAGCGGACCAGTCCCCAGATCCCGGCGGCGGCCAGATCCACGTCGTCGGTGGGGCGCACAGCGATGGCGTTCCGCGTGACCAGCAGCAGCCGGGCGTCGGCCGTGCTGCCGTCGGCAAGCCATCCCTGGACCAGGCGCAGGGCGGCCTGCGGGGTGTCGACGTCGGCGACGACGATGTCGGCTGCCGTGCCGCTGCCGTGGTCGGCCCAGGTCAGGGACAGGTCCTCGGCCGGGGTGGGCACGACCGGCCAGTCCACTGTGAACAGTGCGTCGGCGACACCGCCGGTTGCGGCCGCGATGCGCTTCCTGAGCACCGGCCGCAGCGCCAGCGACCCGACCGTGGCCACGAGCGTGCCGTCCGGCTCGGCGAGCACCACAGCCGTGGTGCCGTCGGCATTGGGCGTGCTGCGCACCCTGAGTTCGGTCGCGCCGCTGGTGTGCAGGGTGACGTCGATCCAGTTGAACGGCAGGTGGATGCGCTCGGTGTCCCCGTCGGGCGCGGCGCCGAGGACGAGTGCGTGCAGTGCCATGTCCAGCAATGCCGGGTGCACGCGGTACCGCTGCGCACTCCCCCGCACCGGCTCGGGCAGCCGGATCTCGGCGAAGGTCGACGTGCCGCGCCGCCACACCGACGTCAGGCCCTGGAAGGCGGAACCGTAGTGGTAGCCGAGTTCCGCGAGGCGCGGGTACACGTCGTCCACCGGTTGCGCGGTCGCGCCGTCGGGCGGCCAGGTGGCGAGTTCGTCCGGCTCGGCGGGCCGTTCGTCGGCGGGCAGCAGGACACCGGTGGCGTGCCGGGTCCACGCGCGGGTCGCGCCCTCTTCCGGCCGGGCGTGGATCGTGACGGCGCGCTGACCTGCCGCGTCCGCCGCGGCAACGGCCACCTGGAGCTGGAGGGCGGCGTGCTCGGGCAGCAGCAGCGGGTTTTCCAGCGTCAGCTCGCCCACGGTCGGGACACCGAGCCGGTCGCCTGCGGCGACGGCCAGTTCGAGGAACACCGTGGCCGGCACGACGGCGCTGCCCGCGATCATGTGGTCGGCCAGCCACGGGTGGGCCGACCGCGAGACACGTCCGGTGAACACGGCGTCGGCGCGGTCGGCGTAGTCGACCTCACCGGCCAGCAGCGGGTGATCGGCGGGGTCGAGTCCCAGCGAGCGGGCGTCGGTGCTGGCCACGGGGTGCTGCCAGAAGTGGTCCCGCTGGAAGGCGTACGTGGGCAGCGGTGCCGGCGTGGCCGCCGGGAAGAACGAGCCCGCGCGCAGCGGTGCACCGTGCACGTGTGCCACGGCCAGGCCTGCGCTGAGGGTCTCGCCCTCGTCGTGCCCCGCCCGCAGCAGCGGGACCACGGTGACGGTCTCGCTGTCCACGGCGCCCGCTGCCATGGGGGTGAGGACGGCGTCCGGGCCGACCTCGATGAACACCGTGGCACCCAGAGTGACCAGTCGACGGGCAGCGTCGGCGAACAACACGGTGTCCCGGATCTGCCTGGTCCAGTAGTCCGGCGAGGTCAGTTGCTCGACGGTGGCCCGCTCGCCGGTCACCGTCGAGACGATCGGGATGCGGGGTGCACCGAGGTCGAGACCGGCGACGACCGCACGGAAGTCGTCCAGGATGTCGTCCATGTGCTGGGAGTGGAAGGCGTGGCTCACGGTCAGCCTGCGCACGCGCCTGCCAGCCTCGCGCCACAGCGCGGCAACGTGTTCGGCCTCGGCGTCGTCGCCAGACACGACCACCGACCGTGGTCCGTTCACGGCGGCCAGGCAGACCCGGTCCGCCCGGTCGACCAGCGAACGCAGCACCTCGTCCGGCTCGGCCTCGATCGCGATCATCGCGCCACCGGCCCGGGCGGCCTGCATCAGCCTGCCGCGAGCGGCGACGAGGCGGGCGGCGTCGGGCAGCGAGAACACGCCTGCCACGTGGGCCGCGCCGAGCTCGCCGATCGAGTGGCCGGCCAGCAGGCCCGGCACGGTGCCGTGGTGTTCGAGGAGCCGGCACAGGGCCGTCTCCAGCGCGAACAGCGCGGGCTGGGTGTACGAGGTGAGATGCAGCAGGCGGCCCGGCGCGCTGTCCGCATCGGCGAACATGATGTCGCGCAACGGTTCGTCCAGCAGGCCGTCGAAGGCCGCGCAGATCTCGTCGAGCGCGGCGGCGAAGACGGGGTGGGCCGCGTACAGCTCGCGGCCCATGCCGGCGCGCTGGGCGCCCTGGCCGGTGAACAGGAAGGCCGTGCGCCCTGCGTCGACCGCCGAGCCGAGACGCAGGTTCGGTGCGGTGGCGCCGGTCGCGACGGCGGCCAGACCGGCCCGCAGGTCGGCCGTACCACAGCCGAGGATCACGGCCCGGTGCTCGAAGGTCGAGCGCGTCGTGGCGAGGGCGAGCCCGATGTCGTCGGGATCCGCGTCGGACGTGTCGAGGTGCGTCAGCAGGCGTGCGGCCTGGGCCCGCAACGCGGTGGCACCGCGTGCGCTGAGCACCCACGGGGTCGGCAGGTCGCCGGTCGGTGCGGCACCGGCCGGGTGCCCGGTGGGCGCGCCATCGGGAGCCTGCTCCAGGATCAGGTGGGCGTTCGTGCCGCTGATCCCGAAGGAGGACACCCCCGCCCGTCGCGGGCGACCCATCTCGGGCCATTCCCGCTGCGATGACAGCAGGCTCAGCCCACTGTTCGCCCAGTCCACATGGGACGACGGCGGGTCGGCGTGCAGCGAACGGGGCAACACACCGGTCCGCAGCGCACCGACCATCTTGATCACACCACCGACACCGGCCGCGGCCTGGGCATGACCGATGTTCGACTTCAGCGAACCCACGAACAGCGCGGTCTCCCGATCCCGCCCGTACACCGAGGCCAACGCGTCGGCCTCGATCGGGTCACCCAACACCGTTCCGGTGCCGTGTGCCTCCACCGCGTCCACATCGGCGGCGGACAGACCGGCGGCCGCCAAGGCGGCCCGGATCACAGCCTCCTGCGACGGACCGTGCGGCGCGGTCAGACCGTTGGACGCACCGTCCTGGTTGACGGCGCTGCCCCGCACCACCGCGAGGACCTGATGTCCCCGCCGCAGCGCGTCGGACAGCCGCTCCACCAGGACCAGGCCGACGCCCTCGGCCCAACCCGTACCGTCCGCACCGGCACCGAACGGCTTGCAACGACCGTCCACCGCCAACCCCCGCTGCCGCGAGAACTCCACGAACATCCCCGGCGCGGACATCACCGTGGCGCCACCCGCCAGGGCCAGATCGCATTCGCCGGACCGCAGTGAGCGGACAGCAAGGTGCAGCGCCACCAACGACGACGAGCACGCCGTGTCGACGGTCAGCGCTGGCCCGGTCAGGCCGAGTTGGTAGGCGATGCGTCCGGACGCGACGCTGGTGGTGGTGCCGGTCAGCACGTGGCCGTGGGTGGCCTCGGGTGCCTCGGTCATCCTCGGCCCGTACTCCATGGCCGTCGCGCCGACGAAGACACCGGTGCCGCTACCGTGCAACGACTTCGGGTCGATGCCGGCCCGCTCGACCGCCTCCCACGCGGTCTCCAGCAGCAGCCGCTGCTGCGGATCCATCGCCTCGGCCTCACGCGGGGAGATGCCGAAGAACGCAGCGTCGAACTCGCCCGCGTCGTAGAGGAAACCGCCGTGCCGCACGGTACTGCGGCCCGGCCGACCGGGGTCCGGGTCGTAGAGGTCGGCGGCCCAGCCACGGTTGGTCGGGAACTCACCGACCGCGTCCACGCCGTCGGCCACCAGCCGCCACAGGTCCTCCGGCGAGGACACCCCACCGGGGAAACGACACGCCATCCCCACGATCGCGATCGGCTCGTCGTCCCGAATCGTCAGCGCGGGCCGGGATTCGACCGGAGCGGCGTCCCGTTGTTCCGACTCGACGAACGCGATCAGCGCGGCGGGCGTCGGGTGGGCGTAGAGCAGGCCGCTCGGCAGCGCCAGGCCGGTGGCCTGCGCCAGCGCGGTCCGCAGCTCGGTGGCCATCAGCGAGGTGAAACCGAGGTCCCGGAACGCGGTGTGCTCCGGGACCCGCTCGCCCGGCTCGCTGCCGAGTACGGCGGCGATGTGCGCGTTCACCAGTTCCTCGACGCCGAGATCGGCCACTGCGTGCCGCGGTTCGGCGGTCTCGGCCGGACGCGGGGCGGGCGCGGCGGTCGTGCCGGCCTCGAACCAGTAGTGCTTCCGCTGGAAGGCGTAGGTGGGCAGCTCGATGTGTGCGCGGCCGTGGTCCGCGCCGCTGACCGCCGTCCAGTCGACGGCGTGGCCACGGACGTGGGCCTGCGCGATCGAGTTGAGGGCCGTGGTCACGTCGGACCGGCCGGCGCGCAGCACCGGGACGGCGACGACAGCGCCGACGCAGGCGGCCGCGTGCGTGGCGAGCACCCCGTCGGGACCGAGCTCCAGCAGTGTGGTGACGCCCTCGGCGGCCAGCGTGCCGACCGCGGCCATGAAGCGCACCGGCCTGCGGACCTGTTCGACCCAGTAGTCGGGCGACATGAGCTGTGCCGCGGTGGCCAGTGCGCCGGTGACCGTGGACACGACGGGCAGCACCGGCGGCGCGTAGCGCAGCGAGCCGATCGCGGCCCGGAACTCGTCGAGCATGGCGTCCATGTGCGGCGAGTGGAACGCGTGGCTCACGTCGAGTCGCTTCGTCCTGCGGCCACGCCCGGCGAACACGGCGGAGACGCGGTCGGCGGCCTCGGCGTCCCCGGAGATCACCACGGAGTCGGGACCGTTGACGGCCGCGACGGCCAGCCGACCGGCCTCGGCGCGCAGCAGCTCGGTCACCTCGTCCTCGGTCGCCTGCACGGCCACCATGGCACCGCCGCCCGGCAGTGCCTGCATCAGCCGGGCACGAGCCGCGACCAGGCGGGCCGCGTCGGGCAGCGAGAACACCCCGGCGACGTGGGCGGCGCTGACCTCGCCGATCGAGTGGCCTGCCACGTGGTCCGGGCGCACGCCGCACGACTCCAGCAGCCGGAACAGCGCCACCTCGACCGCGAACAGGGCGGGCTGGGTGAAACCGGTGCGGTCCAGGTCCGGCCCGCCCTCGGCGATCACGTCGGCCAGCGGCCGGTCCAGGAGCGGATCGAGCTGCGCGGCGACCTCGTCGAAGGCCTCGGCGTACCGGGGGAAGGCCTCGTAGAGGCCGCTGCCCATGCCGGCCCGCTGCGCGCCCTGCCCTGTGAAGACGAAGCCGAGCCGACCCGGTGCCACCACACCGGACACGACCGAGGCCGACGGCGTGCCATCGGCCAGCGCGGCCAGTCCGCTCAGCAGGCCGTCGCGGTCCGCCGCAGTGACGACAGCGCGGTGGTCGAACACGTCCCGGCGGGTGACCAGGGCGTCGGCGATGGCGGCCGAGGAGTGCTCTGGCCGGTCGATGGCGAAGTCGCGCAGCCGGGCCGCCTGGGCACGCAGCGCCGCATCGCTGTGCCCGGACACCGGCCACGACACCACGGCGGCGGCACGCGGGGTGGTGCCGGCCGTGGCCGTGGCTGCCGGCGGCTCGGCCACCACGACGTGGCAGTTGGTGCCGCCCATGCCGAAGGAACTGACGCCGGCCACCAGCGGCCGGTCTTCGCGCGGCCAGGTGGTGTGCCGCCGCTGGACCGCCAGCCCCAGGCTGGTCAGTTGCACGCCCGGGTTCGGGGTGTCGAAGTTCAGGCTGGCCGGCAGTTGCCGATGCCGGAGGCTGAGCAGCACCTTGATCAGTCCGGCGATGCCCGCCGCGCTCTCCAGGTGGCCGATGTTGGTCTTCACCGAGCCGATCCGCAGCGCGACGTCGGCGGCCCGGCCGGTGCCGAGCACCTCGCCCAGCGCCTCGGCCTCGATCGGGTCGCCGACCGGTGTGCCGGTGCCGTGCAACTCGACGTACTGCACGTCCTCGGCCGCGACGCCGGCCTGCTCGTACGCCGCCCGCAGCACCGCTGCCTGAGCGGCCGAACTCGGCACGGTCAGCCCGTCGGTGGCACCGTCGTTGTTGACCGCGCTGCCCAGGATCACGCCGTGGATCCGGTCGCCGTCGGCCAGCGCGCAGCGCAGCGGCTTGAGCACGACGACACCGCCGCCCTCGCCGGGCACGAAGCCGTTGGCCCTGGCGTCCATCGTGTACGTGGTGCCGTCCGGGGACAACGCGCCGAACAGCGTCTCGGCCAGCACGTTGCCGGGCAACAGGTTCAGGTTCACCCCGGCCGCGATGGCGAGGGTCGACTCGCCGCCGCGCAGGCTGGCGCAGGCCAGGTGGACCGCGGTCAGCGACGAGGACTGCGCGGTGTCCACCGCCAGGCTCGGCCCGTGCAGGCCGAGGTGGTAGGAGACCCGGTTGGCGATGATCGCCCGGCTGAGGCCGGTCATCGTGTGCTGGGTGATCGCCGTGCCGCCGTGCTGGTGGACCAGGGCCGCGTAGTCGTCGCGCAGCGCGCCGACGTAAACGGACGTGCGGCTGGCCCGCAGTGCGGCCGCGACGATCCCGGCGTCCTCGACGGCCTCCCAGACCAGTTCCAGGACCAGACGCTGCTGCGGGTCCATGGCCGCCGCCTCGCGGGCCGACACGTGGAAGAACGCGGCGTCGAAGTCGCCGACGGCATCGAGGAAACCGCCCCGCCGTGGTCCGGGGACGCCGTCCCACCGCGCCGGCGGTGCTTCGCCGACGGCGCTGTTCCCGCCGGCCAGCAGCCGCCAGTACGCGGCGGGGTCGGGAGCCTGGGGGAACCGGCAGGCGATGCCGACGACTGCGACGGCGTCGGCGACGGCATCCGGGACTGGGACGCGGCAGGGCTTCTCGGCGGACACGTGACTCCTCACTCGACTTCGTTGGCCTGGTACGGGACCGGGCCTGCTACCACTCCACCCGCAGGGCCTTCAGGCCACGGATGGAAAGGCCTTCCTTCCACACCACCGCATCGGGCCCCGACGCGATGCGCAGCGCGGGGAACCGGCGCAGCAGCCGGTCCAGCACGATGCGCAACTGGAGGCGCGCCAGCGGCGCGCCGAGACAGCGGTGCAGGCCGTGCCCGAACGTCAGGTGCACACCGTCCTGGCCGTGCGGGCACACCCGCTGCGGCTGCTGCCACGTCCGGCCGTCCCGGTTGCCGTGCAGCAGCGAGACGACGACCGCCTCACCTGCCTGCACGGTGACGTCGCCGAGCGCGATCGGCTCGACGGCCACCCTGGGGAAGCTCAGCGGTGTCACCGGCGTGAAGCGCAGCAGGTCGTCCACGGTGGGGTCCAGCAGTTCGGGCCGGGCACGCAGTTCCTCGTGGGCGACGGGATCGGACAGCAACGCCAGCACGGAAAGGCCGATCTGGCCGACGGTGGTCTCGTACCCGGCCATCAGCAGGGTGAGGCCGAGGGTCAGCAGCTCCCGCTGGGACAGTTGGCCGTCGTCCTGCGCCGCGATCATCACGGTGAGCAGGTCATCGTCGGCACGGCCGCGCTTCTGCTCGATCAGGTCACCCATGTACTCGACCAGTTCGATGCGGCGCCGGGACTTCTCCTGCGGCGTGCTGGCCGAGATGTCGAACAGCACCTCGACCCAGTCGCGGAAGACGCCTCTGTCCTGCGCCGGGATGCCGACCAGCGAACACAGCACGGCCAGCGGCAACGGCGTCGCGAGTTCCGCGACGAGATCGGCGCCCGGCCCTGCCGCGGCGAGCCCGTCCAGGTACTCGTCGGCGAGGCGCTCGATGGCCGGTGCCATCGCGGCGACCTTGCGCGAACTGAACGCGCCACCCACCACGCGCCGCAGCCGGCTGTGCTCCTTGCCGTCCATGCTCATCATGGCGTCCGGCGCGGGCTGGGCGTCGTTGAACCTCGGGGCCCTCGGCCGGACCGCCTCGGCCCGGCTGAACCGCTGGTCGGCCAGTACCTGGCGGCCGAGGGCGTAGTCCCGGACCAGCCACATCTTGTCGCCCATCGGGGTGACGATCTGGCTGACGCCGGTGTCCTGCTCCGCCATGAAGTCGGGTAGCGGACCCAGGTCGTCGACGCTGTGTTCGTGTGCCACCTGCGTGCTCCTTCGGTGATCAGCGCTGGGAATGCTCAGCAGGCGGCGGTGATGCGACGCTCGACCTCGCGCAGCGTCCCGGCCTGCCGGTTGAAGGCGATCCGCACGTAGTCCCTGCCGTCGGCGGGGTCGGCGAAGAACGGCGCGCCGGGGGCGAGCAGCACGCCTGCCTCGGCCAGCAGGCGGTGTGCGAACGCGGTGCCGTCCTCACGGCCACCGGTCAGCGAACTGATGTCGGCGAACAGGAAGCAGCCGCCCTCGACGGGGGTGAACTTCATGCCCATGCCGGAGAAGATGTCCTGCGCCATGTCGCGGCGCGCGCCCATCTCCCGACATGCCTCGTCCAGGTCGACCGACAGGGCCGCGTTGGCGGCGGCGGCCTGGAGCGGCGCCGCGGTGCCGTTGGTGGTCAGCTCGTGCACCCGGCGCAGCGTCCGCGTGCGCTGCGCGTCGCTGCGCAGGAAGCCGATGCGCCAGCCGCTGACCGCGTGGCTCTTGGACAGCGAGCCGATGACGATGGTCCGGTCGGCGAGCGAGGGGATCTCGGTGACCGAGACGTGCTGCCTGCCGTCGAAGACGAAGGTGCGGTACACCTCGTCGCTGACCATCGTGGCGTCCCAGTGCTCGCACAGCTCGCCGATCTCGGTGAGCTCGGCGCGACTGAGCACCCTGCCGGTCGGGTTGGCCGGGGTGTTCAGCACGACGGCCCTGGTCCGGGAGCTGAACGCCGCGGCCAGTTCGGCCGGGTCGTAGCGCCAGTCCGGCCCGTGCAGCCGCACGAACTTCAGCCGGGCGCCGACCAGCGCGGCAGCGGCGGCAAGCTGCTCGTAGCCGGGCGAGAACAGTACGACCTCGTCACCAGGGTCCAGAATGGACACCAGCGCGACGTAGAGCGCCTCGGTCCCGCCTGCGGTGACGGTGATCTCCCGGTCCGGGTCGGCGCCGTCGCCGAGCAGGTCGGTGATCCGATGCCGCAGTTCGATCTCGCCCGCCGGGAGCTCGTACTGGTTGCGCCCGGCCCGCATGGCCCGCGTCGCCTCGTCGATGAGGTTCGTGGACGTCGCGGGGAAGCCGGGCGTGCCGACCGCCAGGTCGATGGCGTTGCGGGCCTGGGCCAGGGCCATCAGTTCGGTCAGGCTGTTGCCGGACAGCGCCGCCGCGCGCGTGGCGACACGCGCTCGGCCGATCGTGGGTTGCTGCATGTCGTTTCCTCCGTGAAACGTGGTGTGCGGTGGGCTGTCGGCGCGGTCAGATCTCCGGCCAGTCGGCCGGATCGATGCCGTGGCGGCACAGGAAGGCGTAGGCGATCCGCTCCAGCCCGATGCCGATGCAGCCGGAGTACGCGGGCGAACCGTCCGGCGTCCTGATGTCGAACGCCTCACCGAACTTCGTGCCGTGCAGGTTGAACGATCCGACGGCGATGTCCCTGCCGTCGACCACCGGCATGCGCAGCTCGACCTTCATCTTCAGTGCCTGCTGCACCATGACCCGCTTGGCGGTGGCGCCGTTGCCGAAGAACGGGTCGTTGGCCACTTCGAGCTGGCCGGCCAGCCGCAGGTCGTCGACCATTCGGCAGACCGAGCGCACCAGGTTGCCGCGCTGCGCGGCCACCCACTCCCGGCTGCCGAGGAAGATGACCTCGCGCATGGTGAAGTCCCACAACCGTTCCAGCGTGTGATGGTAGTGCGACTCGAAGCGGAAGATCTTGCCGCAGGCGGTCAGCACCCGGCCGTCGGCGGGCAGTTCGGTGCCGGCCAGCATGTGGTACGCGTGGTAGCAGACGGTCGGCGAGAGGCAGTAGCCGGTGTGCTCGGTGTGGCCGTCCATGAACGCGGCCTTGCTGCCAGCCGCGGCGAAATCGGCGGCGAAGCCCTGGTAGGCGTCGGCGTCGGAGTGGAAGCGGCCCGCGGTCATCAGCAGCTGCGGGAACGAGTCGAAGTAGCCTGCCCGGTGCAGCACGCTGGTCGGAATGAGGGCGGGATAACAATTCTCCACCGCGCCGAACTCGGCGACGGCCAGCGTCCGCACCCGGCTCTCCAGTTTCCCCAGCAGTTGGGCGAGCAGGCCACCGGCGGCGAAGGCACCGTCGCCCATGCGGGTCACGATCCCGGCCCGCTCCAGTTCGGCGAACTCGATGCGGGCGGCACGCGGCATCGCCATCGACTGCCACAGCACCGGGGCCTGCTCGGCGCCCGCCTGCGGCAGCACGTCCCGCGCCACCACGATGTTCAGCTTGCGGCGCAGCTCGGCCGGGTCGGTGTCGGCGGCCGTGGAGATCTCGACCTCCCGTACCGCTCCGTCCTTTCCGTAGACAAGGCTGAACTCACGGATCTCGGCGGACGCGTAGTAGACGCGCTTGGCCAGTTCCTGGGCCATGTTTCCCGGCACCTGGGGGGAGATGGCGATCGAGTACTCAGGCATCGACGTGACTCCGGTCGTAGCTGCGCGGGTGAGCGAAGCGGTTGGTGCGCGCGCTCAGCGCGCCGTACATCAGGTTCAGCAGCCTGGTCTGCGCCGTGCGGGGGAAGAAGTGACCGCCGGGCAACACGTGGTACTCGAACCGGCCGGTGGTCTCCTCGGCCCACGGCGCGATCCTGCTGAGCGGCACGTCGATGTCGTCGCGTCCGGTGAACGCCACCATCGGACAGTCCAGCAGCGGTTCGGGCCGGTACTCGTAGGTCTCGAACACCGCGAAGTCCGCCCGGATCGTCGGCAGGAAGACCGACAGCAGCTCTGGCTCCTCCAGGATCTCCACCGGCAGGCCGCCCAGGTTCTTGAGCTGGGCGGTCACGTCGGCGACGGACGCGTCGTGCAGCTTCGGGTGGTCGTGGGTCAACTGGGGCGCCGGGCCGCCGGAGACGAACAGCACTACCGGCTCGCCAGCTCCCCGGCGGCGCAGTTCCCTTGCCAGTTCGAACGCGACGAGCGAGCCCATACTGTGGCCGTAGAGGGCGTAGGGCACGTCGAGCTCGTCGGTGATCGCGTCGGCGAGCGAGTCGACGAGCGGTCCGATGCGGGAGAAGGCACGCTCGTGCATGCGGGTCTGGCGGCCGGGCAGTTCGACGGCGCAGATCTCCACGTCCTCGCCGAAGTAGCCGCGCCACGGTTCGTAGACCGAGGCCGCTCCGCCGACGTAGGGCAGGCAGAACATCCGGACGGCCGGTGCGTACTGACGCCGGGGGCCGGCGATCCAGCCGTTGGCGCGCTTGGTCGGTGTGCGGGATGCGGTGGGGTTCACGAGCGGTTTCTCCTTGTCTACCGGCTGATCTCGGGTGCCGGGACGGTGCTGTTGACGTCGTCCTCGATCTCTTCGGTGTCGGCCACCGACTTCACGACGTCGGGCTGGGGAACGCGCCCCACGAGCACCGAGGCCGCGCACAGCACCGCGGTAGCGGCCATGATCAGGTACATGGCCTGGAAGCCGATCACGGTGATGAGTGCGGCGCCCAGGGCGATGGACACCGACTGGGCGGTGCCGGTCACGCTGCCGACCGCCGCGTTGGCGCGGCCCTGCATGCGGGACGGGGTGTACAGGTGGAACGCGGTGCCCAGGGCGAGCAGCACGAACGGCAGGCCGACCCCGAAGCAGATGACACCGACCAGGAACAGCGGCACCACCCCGACCAGGCACAGCAGCAGGCCGACGGCGATCAGTGTGTAGCCGACCGCGGTGGCCTTGGTCTCGCCCAACCGTTTCACCGCGATGCCCGCGATCAGTCCACCGAGGACGGAGCCACCGCCCTGGAAGGACGTGATCACGCCGAGGAACGCGGCCCGCTCACCCATGCCCTGGTTGGCCGCGAAGATGGCGGTCTCCAGCAGGCCGACGACCGCCATGAAGGCCAGCGTCGTGAGCGAGAGGCGGAGCAGCAGCGGCGATGTGCGGACGAAGCGGAATCCGGCGGCGATGGACGTACGGAACGGTTCCCCGGCCGGCTCCGGCTCGGACTCCTCGACGTGCACGGAGGCCATCAGGGCCGCGGCCACCAGGAAGGTCACCGTGCCCAGCCAGGCCAGCGCGGCCCCGCCGAAGGCGACGTACACGCCTGCGCCGACCGCCGGTGAGACGATGCGCACGCCCTGGCCGACGGCCAGGATCAGGGAGCGTGCCGGCGCGGCGTCCTCGGAGGGCAGCACGTCCTTCAACAGCGCAGGCGGTGCCGGGCACGCCGACATCAGCCCGTAGCCGAAGGTGACCACGTAGACGATCCACACCTGGCCCGCGCTGTGCACGGTGAGCAGCGCGAGGAACAGGGCTGCCATGCCCAGGTCCATGCCGATCATCAGGCGCTTCCTGCTGACCCGGTCGACCAGGTGGCCCAGCAGCGGCCCGAACAGCCCGGGCACCGAGATGGCGAAGAACACGATGCCGGCCGCCGAGTTCGAACCGGTCAGGTCCTTGACCCAGATCGCGAGCGAGAGGTAGACGGCGGTCTCACCGAAGTTCAGCACCGCGCCGCTGACGAACAGCCTGCGGAATCGCTGGTTGGTACGCAATAGCGTCCACATGAGATTTCCCTTCGCGCCACGGGCGTGCGGCGGACTGCTGGATGGTGGTCAGTGCTCGCCCATGGCCATGCGCAGGCTGCGGGGCCGCATGTCCCGCCAGGTACGGCCGATGTACGCCAGGCACGTCGCGCGGGTGCCGGCGACGCCGATGGCACGCCACCCCGCCGGGACGGTGCGTCCCATGGCCCAGACGGAGTACTGCTCCTCGTCGTTGACGACCACGTCGTACTGGTCGGACTCGGCGTTGATCGACAGCTCGTTCATGGCCGTTTTCCCTTTCGATTGTTCGAATGTGACGATCTGTGGTGCCGGCACCGCCAAGATCAGCCGGTGGTGTGGCTGAGTGCGTCCTCGTGCTCCCGCACTATCGCGGTGACGAGCCCACGCAGGGTCGGCTCGGCCATGAAGTCGGCCAGGTCCACCGCGACGCCGAACGTCTCGTCCACGCGGGCGAGCAACTTCAGTGCCTTGATGGAGTGGCCGCCGAGGGCGACGAAGTTGTCGTCCGGCCGGGCCACCGCCATGCCGAGCGATTCGCACCAGAGCCCGGTGACGGCCTCGGCCATGGGGTCGGCAGGCTCGTCGGGGAGTGTGTCGGCGGCATTGTCGACAGCGCTGTCGCTTCGCCGGGGGAGTTCCTGCGGCAGTCCGGCGAGCAGTTCGGCGCGGTCCACCTTCCCGTTCGCGTTGAGCGGGAACCGATCGGTGCGGATGATGGCGGGAATCATGTAGTGCGGCAGCCGCTCGCGCAGGTCCTCGGCGAGCCTGGCACTGTCGGCCAGGTCCTCGCCGCCCGTGACGCAGGCCAGCAGTTCGACACTGTCCGGCGTGGCGCGGGAGAAGACCACCGCGTCGGTGACACCCGGCAGCAGCCGCAGCGCGTGCTCGATCTCGCCGAGTTCCACCCGGAAGCCGCGGACCTTCACCTGGTCGTCGGTGCGGCCGACGAACAGGAAGGACCCGTCGAGCAGCGGTCGGACCCGGTCCCCCGTGCGGTACAGGCGGCCACCGGCCACCTGGCCGAACGGGTCGGGGACGAAGGAGGCCGCGGTCAGCTCGGGGTTGCCGTGGTAGCCCAGCGCCAGCCCCGCTCCGCCGACGTACAGTTCGCCCTCGGCACCGGGCCGCACCGGCTCGCCGTCCGGCCCGAGCGCGTAGGCGGTCGATCCGGACACCGGCCTGCCGATCGGCAGCGGGCCGGGATCGAGAGCCGAGCGGGTCACCCGCTGCAACGTGCTCACGGTGGTGTTCTCCGTGGGGCCGTAGACGTTCACGACCCGGGCGGGCGGCTGGTGGGCCAGCAGTCGGGCCAGACGCTGCTCATCGGCCTTCTCCCCGCCGAAGATCGCCAGCCGCACCCCGCGCAGCGCTTCGGGGGCGAAGTCGATCACCGTGTGGAGCAGCGCCGTGGGCAGGCCGAGCACGCTGATCCGCTGCTGGTCGAGGAACGCACGCAGCCGGGCCGGCGACAGGACGTCGGACTTGTCGCCGATCACCAGGACGGCGCCTGCGCCGAGCGAACCCCAGATCTCCAGGATGGCCGCGTCGAACGCCGGGTTGCACAGGTGCGACACGCGGTCGTCGGAGCGGTAGGCGATGCCGTCGGCGTCGGGCACGAGCCTGCTGATCCCCCGGTGCGGCACGACGACGGTCTTGGGCCGCCCGGTGGAGCCGGAGGTGGACATCAGGTAGGCGGCGTCCTCGCCGATGACCCGCACGGGCACCTCGGGGTCGACCGGGACGCGCCCGCCGTCGAGCAGGTCCGACAGCGTGAGCACGTTCAGTTCGAACGGCAGCGACGGAGGCGTTCCGGTGACCAGTGCAGCGTCGGCCACCCCACGGACCGCCGCGTGGATGCGCTCGGCAGGCTGGTCGGGATCCAGCGGCAGGTAGGCGCAGCCGGCGTAGAAGATGCCGAGATAGGCGCTGATCGCGTCGATCCCGCGTGGCATCGGCACGGCGACCACGTCGCCTCGGCGCAGGCCTGCCGCGCGCAGGCCCGCCGCGATGGCGCAGGCCCGCTCGTCGAGTTGCCGGTAGCTGAGTTCGACGTCCCGGTGCCGAACGGCCGGGGCGTCCGGCCGCTGCGCGACCCGTAGCCGGATCAGCTCCGGCAGCGGACGCCAGGCACCGGCGGTGACCGGGGACTCGGCACGGCGGGCCGCGGTGTGCGGGCGGCCGGGCACCCGCAGGGGTGCGTCCGGTCGGGCGAACGCCGCACGCGCCGCGGCCAGCAGGCCGCCGTGCACGTCCGCCGCCTTCTCCTCGGAGAACAGCGCGCCGAGGTACTCGAACTCGGTGATCGTGCGGTGCGCCTGGCGGGTCACCGACCAGAGCAGTTCGTACTTGGACGTGCCCGTCGGCAGCAGTTCACGGGCGGCCTCCTGCGTGTCGAGCCGCAGTACGCGGTCCGAGGCGTCCAGGTAGGTGAGGCCTGCCTGCACCAGCGGCGCGCGGGCCGGATCACCGCCGGGGCCGAGGTCCTCGACGATCGTCTGGTACGGCACGCCGCGGTGGGCCAGCGCCTCGGCGGTCGCGCGCCGTACCTGGCGGGCCAGGTCCCGCGCGGTGCTCCCGTCCGGCACCACCAGCCGGAGCGGCACCGGGTCGACGAACATCCCGATCTCGTCGCGCCGCTCCGCCGTCCGCGACGAGACGGCGATGCCGAGCACCATGTCGCGTTGACCGGTCTGCGCGACGAGGCCTGCCGCGTAGGCGACGATCCAGGCCATGAACGGGGACAGCCGCTCCTGGGTGGCCAGGCCCCGCATGTCGGCCAGCATGTCCTCGGTGCAGACGAGGGTGTGCACGTCGCCGACGCTGTCCAGCACGGCGGGCCGTGGGAAGTCGTGCGGCAGCGCGATACCGCGGGGGCAGCCCGCCAGGACACGCCGCCAGTAGGCGCGGGCCTGCTCGTGGTCGACCAGCCGGGTGGCCGCCACGGGCAGCGCCTCGGTCGTCGGCACCTCGGCGCCCGCATACCGGCGGCCCAGTTCGTCCTCCAGGATGGCGAGCGACGCGCCGTCACACACCAGGTGGTGCACGGTGAGCAGCAGCAGATCGCCCTCGTCGCCCCGGTCGACGGCCAGCGCACGCAACAGCGGCGGCTGCGCCAGGTCGAACGGCTGGCGGGCGTGCTGGTCGATCAGCTCCCGCACGTCGGCCATGGGCAGCCCGCGGGCGTCCAGCCAGCGGCACGACACACTCGCCGTCGTCGCCGTGACCGCCCGACCGGGCAGTTCGAAGCCCCGCCGCAGGCCGTCGTGCCGGGCGACGACGGCGTCCAGCGCGCTCCGCAGCCGCGGCACGTCGATACGGCCGGGGAACCGGTAGAGCGCCGCGATGTGGTACTGCGGCGAGCCGGGGTGCAGCCGCTCGGCGAACCACAGCCGCTCCTCCGCCGGGCTGAGCGGGCGTTCTTCCCGATCCGGCCTCGGATCGGTGAGGAACGCCATGAGCTGGCCGAACTCGGGGTACTGGTACAGCACGTCGAGTTCGAGTTCGGTCGCGGTGATCGAGCGCAGGCTGATCGCGGTCTCCACGGCCAGCGCCGAGTCACCGCCTTCGAGGAAGAAGTCGTCGGCCGCGTCGACGTCGTCGACACCCAGGACTGCGCACCAGAGCCCGGCGACCGCCTCGTGCAGGCCGTCGGCAGCGCTGTCGCGGTACTCACTCATCGGACTCTCCTGCCCCGGCCGCTGCCGACGTGTCGCGCACGACCAGCCAGTCGCCGATGGCCAGGGCGTCGATGGTGGAACGGGCGTAGGTGGCGACGGCCTCCAGCGGCGTGCGCACGATCGGCTGGCCGCGCAGGTTGAAGGAGGTGTTGAGGATCACCGGGGTGCCGTGGTCGTCGCCGAACCGCTGGATCAGCGCGTGGAAGCGGGGTGCGGAGTCCCGGTAGACGACCTGGACCCTGGCCGAGCCGTCCACGTGGGTGACCGCCGGCAGGTTGGCCCGGTGCGCCTCGCGCACCTGGGTCACGAACAGCATGTGCCGGTACATGTCCTCGTGGCCGGGCTCGATCTCGAAGTACTCCCCCGCCCGCTCGACCGGCACCGCGGGTGCGAACGGCCGGAACTCCTCGCGCTGCTTGACCACCGTGTTCAGGTGTGCGCGCATGTCCGGTCCGGTGGCGTCGGCCAGGATGCTGCGGTTGCCGAGGGCTCGCGGGCCGAACTCCATCCGGCCCTGGTACCAGGCGACCACCGAACCCGCGCCGATCAGGTCGGACACCTGGCGCAGCAGCGACTCCTCCGGCAGGTGCAGCACCTTGTGCCCGGACCCCAGGGTGCCCAGGGCCGCCTCGATGTCGGAGTCGCCGAACTCCTCGCCCCAGTAGGGCATGCCCATCGGCCGCGGCTGGGCCGGCACGTGCTCGCGCAGCACGTGCAGTGCCGCACCGAGCGCGGTTCCGTCGTCGCCGGAGGCCGGCTGGACGAACACCCGGTCGAACAGGCCGCTGCGGGCGATCAGGCCGTTGGCGGTGCAGTTGAGCGCGACACCGCCCGCCATGCACAGATTGCGCGGGATGTCACCGTCGCCCACGCCCTCGCTCAGCACGAACAGCAGACCGTCCTCGACGGCCCGCTGCACGACGGACGCGATGTCCATGTGCCGCTGGGTGACCGGTGCGTCGGGGTGGCGTGCCGGTCCGAAGATCTCCTCGAGGCGGCGGATCGCGCCGCTGTGGGTCTCCCGCTCCTCCGGCGTCTTGTCGTGTGCCAGCAGCGGCACGGCGAGCCTGCCGCCCGGCCTGCGCAGGACCAGCGTGGCGTCCGGGAAAGCGTCGGGATCGCCGTAGGGCGCCAGGCCCATCACCTTGTACTCGTCCATGCCGGGCAGGAAGCCGAGGTACTGGGTGACGACGCTGTACAGGATGCCCAGCGAGCTGGAGATCGGATAGGTACGCAGGGTCTCCAGCTTGCCGCCGCGGCCCAGGAACAGCGACGTCGACTCCGACTCGCCCATCCCGTCGACCACCAGCGTCACCGCGTCGCTCATGCCACTGAGGTGGTAGCTGCTGGCCGCATGCGCCAGGTGGTGCGGCACGCGCACGAGCTTGCGTTCCCAGTCCTGGTCCGGGTAGTGCGCCCGCAGCACGTCGAGCTGGACCTGCTCGCTGTACACGTTCCGGTACCAGCGCCGCAGGTAGTCGTCCAGTTCGAAGGTGGGCGACGGCTGGTAGCGGAAGCCGTGGGCGACGAAGTCCACGTCGTCCAGCGTCACGCCTGCCATGCGCAGGCACGCGGCGATCGCGTCGACGGGGAACGCGCCGGTGCCCTTCTCGCCGTCGTGGCGTTCCTGCGCGGAAGCCGCGATGACACCGTTCTCGTCGACCAGTGCCGCCGCCGAGTCGAGGCCCTGCACCAGGCGCTGTTCACGCCAGTCGAGGCCGGGCATCATCTGCTGCTTGAGCGCGGTGGCCCGGTCGAGCCCGCTGATTCCGAGGACCAGCACGTCAATCTCCTGTCTGTGCGATGGAGCCGAGGAGGGCGTCGGCAACGGCCTTCACCCAGGGGCGGCGCAGAAGCTGGAAGTGATCACCGTCGGCGTGCGAGACCGTGAGCGTCGCGGTCAGGTCGCGCCACGCGGCGGCCATGGCCCGTTCGGCCGTCGGGTCGTCACGTTCGCCTCTGGCGAGGATGAGTTCGGCCGGGCCCGCGAACATCGCAGGCCGGTGTGCCGCCAGGCCGATGAACATGTCGCGCCAGAAGGCCATCAGCGCTGCGGCGGTCGGGCCGTCGAGTTCGGCGACGGCCGCCGGATCGACGGCGAGGGTGGCGAACAGCCGGCCCGCGTCGGCGGACCCCAGCAACGGTGCCGGCCCGTGTTCTGCGACCTCGCGGCGGAGCGCGTCGAGCACGGCGATGTCCCGCCGGTACTCCGCCGTCTCGTCGGCCGGCAGCGGATCGGAGTCCACCAGTACGAGGCGGTGGACGTGGTTGCCCCGGTCGGTCAGCGTGCGGGCGAGTTCGTGGGCGAGCACGCCGCCCGCTGACCAACCCGCGATCACCGGAGAACGGCCGTCGAGGACGGGAACCAGTTCGTCGGCGTAGCGCCGGGCCAGGCCGCCGATGTCGGTCGCGCCGGTGTCCGACCCGCCGATGGCGCCCTGGACACCGAACACCTCGAAGTCGGCCCGCACCTCGCCGAGCAGGTCGAGGTAGCTGAACAGCATGCCGCCGATGGGATGGACGAGGACGAGTGGCCGGGCACCCCGCGTGCCGCCCAGCGGCACGACACTGCGGCTGTCGACCGACCGTTGCCGGCCCGACAGTGCTTCCAGGCGCACGGCCTGTTCGGCGACCGTCGGCGCGGTGTACAGGTGGGCGAGGGGGATCTCCGTCCCGAACTCCCGGCTCAGGTCCATCGTGAGCCGGACGGCGAGCAGCGAGTGCCCGCCCAGGGCGAAGAAGTCGTCGTGCACACCCACCTCGGCGACACCGAGCACCGCCTGCCACGCCGCGGCGATCCGCTGCTCCGTCGTTGTCCGGGGGGCCACCAGGTCCCGGTCGGACAGTCCGGCCGCCAGGTCCGCCGGCACGGTCAGCGCGGCGCGGTCGAGCTTGCCGCCGACCGTGGTGGGCAGTGCGTCGACCGTGGTCAGCACCGTCGGGATCGCGGCGGCCGGCAGCCTGCCGGCCAGGTGAGCGCCGATCCCGTCCCGGTCCAGGGCGGCGCCCTGTGCCAGGACCAGATGGCCGACCAGGTGCAGCCGCTGGTCCGTGCCGAGCCGGTGAGCGCTGACCGCCGCCGCGACCACCGACGGGTGGCTGCGCAGCGCCGCTTCGACCTCCTCCGGTTCGACGCGCTGCCCCTGGATCTTGACCTGGTGGTCGTTGCGGCCCAGGAACTCGATCTGCCCGTCCTCGGTGTACCGGCCGAGATCGCCCGTCCGGTACAACCTGCTACCCGGTTCACCCCACGGGTCCGGCACGAACACCGCGGCCGTGGCATCCGGCCTGCGCACATAACCACGGCCGACACCGGGACCACCGATCACGATCTCGCCGACCGCTCCCGGCGGCACCAGGCACAGGCCGTCGTCCACCAGGTACACCCGGGCGTTCGCGTTCGGCCTGCCGATCACCGGGGACGCATGGGCACTCATGTCCGCGAACGTCGCGTCCACCGTCGCCTCGGCCGGCCCGTAGTTGTTGTGCGCCACCACGCCAGGGCGGCACCGCAGCGCGTCCCACAGGTCGGGTGGGCACGCCTCGCCGCCGGACACGATCAGCCGAGGCGGATACGGGGCGTCCAGCAGCCCTGCCGCCACCATCAGCTGGACCTGTGACGTCGTGACGTCGATGAGGTCCACCGAGCGCTCCGGATCCTGGGCCAGTTCGACCAGCTGACGCGGATCGCGCCCTTCGACGCCGGTGAGCACCAGCAACCGGTGACCGTCCAACAGCGACAGCATCTGCACCAGGAAGAAGTCGGAGATGAACGCCGACGACCCGGTCAGGACCCTTGCGTGCGCACCGATCCCGGCGGCCCGCATCCTGGGCAGCAGCAGCGCTTCGGTGTAGTTCGCCAGGTTGCCGTGTTCGACCATCACGCCCTTGGGCCGCCCGGTCGAACCCGACGTGAACATCACGTACGCCAGGTCGTGCGCGCCCACCCTGGGCAGGGCCACGTCCGGCACCCCTCCCCCGTCGGCCGGCGACAGCGTCGGCCACGAGCCGGGCACATCCGACCACGACACCACCACGCTGGGCATCGCGTCGTCCGCCATCATCGCCAGCCGAGCAGGCGGCAGGTCCGGGTCCAACGGCAGGAAGGCACCACCGGCCTGCCACACCGCCCACACCGCCACGATCGCGTCGACACCAGGCCGCAGATGCAGACCGACCAGGTCACCACGCCGCACACCGGCCGCGACCAGCCGCCGGGCCAACGCATCCGCGCGGATGTTCAACTCCGCGAAGGTCATCGACTCGTCGCCCGCATCGACCGCGACGGCATCCGGCCAGCAGGCCGATCGCTCCCGCAGCAACTCGTGCACCGGCCGGTCGGACACGGGCACCGAGGCGTCGCCGGTCCAGGCCGACACCAGCTCCTGTTCCCGTTGGTTGGCACGGAGCAGTTCGGCAACGGCGACCGTCGGCGACCCGTCCACCGTGTGCAGCAGGTCGGTGAACGACGCCACCATGGCCTCGGCCGCGCCTGCCGCGAACAGATCGGTGGCGAAGTCCAGCGTCAGGTGCAGCCCGTCCGCCGTGCGTGTCGTGCTCAGCGACAGGTCGAAATGGTTGCCGCCGCCCTGCGACGGCAGACTGCGCACGGTCAGGCCGGCCGGCGCGTCGTTGGCCAGGCGGTCGGCCTGGCGCGTACCGGCCGTGAAGGAGAACATCGTGCTGAACAACGGATTCGCACCGTCACCACGATCCGGCGCGACAGCCCGGACCACATGCTCGAACGGAGCTTCCTGGTGCGCGAACGCCGCTAGTACGGCTGACTGGACGCGCTTGAGGTGCGTCAGGAAGTCGTCATCGGGGCGGACCGTCACCCGCAACGCGAGTGTGTTCACGAAGAAGCCGACCAGTGGTGCGAAATCGGGGTGGGACCGTCCGGACACCGGGACACCGACGGTGAAGTCACGTTCGCCGGAGGTGCGGGCGAGCAGCAAGCAGTACACGGCAAGGAAAACCGTGAACTCGGTGGCGCCCACCCTGGTACGGACGTCGTCCAGCCCCGCCAGCCGTGCCGATGGCACGAACCAGTCGCGCTCGCCCGCCGCGGGCAGGGTTTCCGCCCGCACGCCGTGCGGGTGCGGCCAGGGAGCCGGGGCGCCGTCGAGTGCCCGGCGCCAGTGGGCGAGATCGTCGGCCGCCTGCCGCGCCACCAGATCGCGGTGCCAGACCGCGTAGTCCGCGTAGCTGACCGCCAACGGCGGCAGCCCGGCGGCCGCGATGTCACCACCAGCCCGGTACAGCGTCCACAGTTCGCGCTCCAGCACCTGCAGGGACCACTCGTCCACGGCGACGTGGTGCGCGACGAACAGCACGGTGTGCCGGTCCGGCGCGGTACGCCAGACGTTCACCCGGAGCACCGGCCCCTCGGACAGCTCGAACGGCCGCAGAGCCTCCCGCTCGACGAGCGCCGACAGGTCCGCCTCGGCCACGTCCAGGGTCGAGAGAACACCTCGGGCCGGGTCACCGACCCGCTGCACGACCTGCCCGTCCGCGTCGACGTGCAGTGTCGTGCGCAAGGCCTCGTGCCGCTCGACCAGGGCGGCCACCGACGCCGCCAGCACGGCCACGTCGAGCTCGCCGGTCACCTCGTAACCCCAGGGCACGTTGTACGTCGGGCTGTCCGGGGCGAGCTGCCAGAGGAACCACTGTCGTTCCTGGGCGTGCGCGGCCGGCAGGTCGCCGGTCGACACGCGTTCGACCCTGGGACTCCGGACGACCGGGCCCGCTGCCGCGCGCTGGTCGATCAGCTCGGCCTGTGCGGCGACGGTCGGCTGCGCGAACACCTCGTGCAACGCCAGATCCGCGCCCAGTTCCGCACCGACCCGCATGGCGAGGCGGATCGCCAGCAGCGAGTGCCCGCCCACGGCGAAGAAGTCGTCGTGCACGCCGATCGGGGCGACATCCAGCAGCGTCTCCCAGATCGACGCGATCCGCCGCTCGGTCTCGGTGCGCGGAGCGACCACGTCCTGACCCGCCAGTTGCGTCGCCAGCTCGTCCGGCACGGTCAGTGCCGCACGGTCCAGCTTGCCGCCCACCGTCATCGGCAGTGCGGCCACCGACACCAGCACGCTCGGGATCGCCGCGGCCGGCAGCCTGCCCGCCAGATACCCGCGCAGGTCGTCCCGGTCCAGCGTCGCGTCCTCGGCGAGGACGAGATGCGCGACCAGGCGGAGGCGCTGGTCGGCACCCATCCGGTGGGCGCTGACCGCGGCCGCGTCGACAGCGGCATGGCCGCGCAGCGCGGCTTCGACCTCCTGCGGTTCGATGCGCTGGCCGAGGATCTTCACCTGGTGGTCGTTGCGACCCAGGAACTCGATCTGCCCGTCCTCGGTGTACCGGCCGAGATCGCCGGTCCGGTACAGCCTGCTACCCGGCCTGCCCCACGGATCGGGCACGAACACCGCCGCCGTGACATCCGGCCTGCGCAGGTAGCCACGGCCGACACCAGGACCACCGATCACGATCTCGCCGGCCGCTCCCGGCGGCACCAGTTCGAGGCCGTCGTCCACCAGGTAGGTCCGCACGTTCCCGTACGGCCTGCCGATCACCGGGGACAGGTACGCGGTCATCGCCGCGGTCATCACCCCGTACGTGGCGTCGACCGTCGACTCGGCGGGGCCATAGACGTTGTTGGCCACGATTCCAGGTCGGTTCGTCAACGTCAGCAACAGATCCGGTGGGCACGCCTCGCCGGCAGGCTCGATCAGCCGGGGCGGATACGGGGCATCCAGCAGCCCTGCCTCCACCATGAGCTGGACCTGCGACGAGGTGGTGCAGATGACATCCACCGCCCGCTCCGGATCCTGGGCCAGTGCGACCAGATGACGCGGGTCACGCTCATCGCGACCGGAGAGCACCAGCAGCCGGTGACCGTCCAACAGCGACAACACCTGCTCCAGGAAGAAGTCGGAGATGAACGCCGACGACCCGGTGACGACCCTGGCGTGTTCACCGACTCCGGAAGCCCGCAGCCGGGGCAGCAGTTGCCGTGTCGCGAATGTCGCGAGGCCACCGTGTTCGAGCATCACGCCCTTGGGGCGGCCCGTCGAACCCGACGTGAACATGACGCACGCCAGGTCGTGCGGGCCAACCCGAGGCAGTGCCACGTCCGGCACGGCCACGTCGGTCTCCGGGGACAGGGTCGGCCACGAGCCGGGCACGGTCCCCCGGGACACCACCACGGCGGGCGCCGCGTCGTCCAGCATCATCGCCAGTCGGGCGGCCGGCAGCTCGGGATCCAGCGGCAGGAACGCGCCGCCCGCCTGCCACACGGCCCACACCGCGATCACCGCCGTGAGTCCCGGCGGCAGATGCAGGCCGACCAGGTCACCACGCCGCACGCCACCGGCCACCAGCCTGCTGGCCAGCGCCCCGCTGCGGTCGGCCAACTGCGCGAACGTCAGCGACTCCGCGCCCGACTCCACCGCGACCAGGTCCGGCGACAGAGCCACCCGATCCCGCAGCAACTCGTGCACCGGCACGGCGCACACCGGCGCCGAGTCGTCCCCGGTCCAGTCGGCCATCCGCTCCTGTTCCGCCTGGCTGGCGTGCAGCAACTCCGCGACGGCGGCCTGCGGCGACCCGCCAAGCGTGTCCAGCAGATCGGTGAACGACGTCAGCAGTCCGGCTGCCGCCCGCTCGTCGACGAGTTCGGTGCTGAACTCCAGGTTCAGGTGGAGTCCGGCCGACGAGCGCGCCGTGCCGAGGGACAGGTCGAAGTGGTTGCCGCCGCTGCCCACCGGCAGGTCGCGCAGCGTCAGCCCGGCGATCTCGGCCGCGCGGTCGGCGGCGTGCGTGCCGGGCAGGAAGGAGAACAACGTGCGGAACAGCGGATTGGTGCCGTCGGCCCGGTCGGGCGCCACGGCCCGGACCACGTGTTCGAACGGCGCCTCCTGGTGGGCGAACGCGGCCAGCACGACGGACCGCACGCGCCGAAGGTGCGTGGGGAAGTCGTCCTCCGGGTGGACCGTCACCCGCAGTGCCAGGGTGTTGACGAAGAAGCCCATCAGCGGAGCGAGATCGGGATGGGTCCGCCCGGACACCGGGATGCCGACGGTGAGATCACGTGAGCCGGACCGCCGGGCGAGCAGCAGGCAGTACACGGCCAGGTAGAGCATGAACTCGGTGGCGCCCGCCTGCGTGCGGATCCGGTCGAGTCCGGCCAGCCGCTCCGAGGGAACGACCCGGGTGCATTCGCCAGCACCTTCGGTCTCGCCGGGTGCACCCTCGGCGAACGGGAAGGCCGGCGTGGCACCGTCGAGCGTGCCGCGCCAGTAGGCCAGATCCTGCTCGGCGTGCCGTGCCACCAGGCCGCGGTGCCAGACCGCGTAGTCCGCGTAGCTGACCGCCAACGGCGGCAACGCGGCAGCCGCGGTGTCACCGCCAGCCCGGTACAGGGTCCAGAGTTCGCGTTCGAAGACACCGACCGACCACTCGTCGACCGCGACATGGTGCGCGACGAACAGCACGGTGTGCCGGTCCGGCGCGGTACGCCACACGTTCACCCGCAGCATCGGTCCCTCGGACAGATCGAAGGGCCGCGAGACCTCCTGCTCGACGAGCGCCGACAGCTCGGCATCGGCCGCGTGGCGGACAGTTGTGCCACTACGCCAAGGGAAGCCGACACGTTGCACGATCCGGCCCTCGTCGTTGACGCGCAATGTCGTGCGCAGGGCCTCGTGCCGCTCGACCAGCGCGTCCACCGACGCCGCCAGCACGGCCACGTCGAGCTCGCCGGTCACCTCGTAACCCCAGGGCACGTTGTAGGTGGGGCTGTCCGGGGCGAGCTGCCAGCCGAACCACTGCCGTTCCTGGGCGTGCGATGCCGGCAGCTCGCCGTGCTCCACGCGGTCGACCCTGGGTATCCGGCCGACCGCACCGCCGGCACCCCGCAGGTCGACCAGCGCTGCCTGGCCTGCGACCGTCGGCTGCGCGAACACCTCGTGCAGGGGCAGTTCGGTGCCCAGTTCAGCGCTGATGCGCATGGCGAGCCGGATGGCGAACAGGGAATGCCCGCCCAGGGCGAAGAAGTCGTCGTACACGCCGATCGGGGCGATGCCCAGCAGCTCCTCCCAGACCGAGGCGATCCGCCGTTCGGTCTCGGTGCGCGGGACCACGATCTCCCTGCCGGGCAGGCCGAGTCCGGTCTGCACGTCGTCCGGCACGACCAGCGCGGCACGGTCCAGCTTGCCGCCCACCGTCATCGGCAGTTCGGCCACCGGCACCAGCACGGTCGGGATCGCCGCGACCGGCAGCCTGCCGGCCAGGTACTCGCGGATCTCCTCCCGGTCCAGGACGGCATCGCCCACCGGCACCAGGTGCGCCACCAGGTGTTGCCGCCGCTCGACACCGAGCCGGTGGGCACCGACGACCGCGGCCTCCACCGACGGGTGGCCGCGCAGCGCCGCTTCGACCTCCTCCGGCTCGACACGCTGACCGAGGATCTTCACCTGATGGTCGTTGCGACCCAGGAACTCGATCTGCCCGTCCTCCGTGTACCGACCAAGATCACCGGTCCGGTACAACCTGGTACCCGGCTCACCCCACGGATCCGGCACGAACACCGCCGCAGTGACACCCGGCCTGCGCACATAGCCACGCCCGACACCGGGACCGCCGATCACGATCTCGCCGATCGTGCCAGGGGGCACCAGCCCGAGGCCGTCGTCCACCACGTACACCCGCACGTTCCCGTACGGCCTGCCGATCACCGGGGACGCCTGCGCGTTCATGTCCGCGCACACCGCGTCCACCGTGGTCTCGGCGGGGCCGTAGGTGTTGTGTGCCGTCAGGCCGGCCCTGCCCCGCAGCGTCCGCCACAGGTCGGGCGGGCACGCCTCGCCGCCCGCCATGATCAGCCGGGGCGGATGCGGGGCCGTCAGCAGCCCTGCCTCCACCATGAGCTGGACCTGCGACGTGGTGGCGTCGATGACGTCCAGCGCCGACGTGGGGTCCTGGGCCAGCCGGACCAGGTGCCGGGGATCGCGGCTGTCCGCGCCGGAGAGCACCAGCAACTGGTGGCCGTCCAACAGCGGCAGGATCTGGCTCACGAAGAAGTCGGAGATGAACGCCGACGACCCGGTGAGCAGCCGGGCGTGCTGCCCCGGCATGATCCCGATACCGCGCAACCTGGGCAGCAGCATCGCTTCCGCGAGGTTGGTCAGGCCACCGTGCTCGACCATCACGCCCTTGGGCCGCCCGGTCGAACCCGACGTGAACATCACGTACGCCAGATCGTGCGCGCCCACCCTGGGCAGGGCCACGTCCGGCGCGGCAGCGCAACCGTCCGGGGACAGCGTCGGCCACGAGCCGGGCAACGTCGACGAATCCACCGACACCACGACCGAGGGCAGCGCGTCGTCCAGCATCATCGCCAGCCGAGCCGACGGCAGATCAGGATCCAACGGCAGGAAGGCGCCACCGGCCTGCCACACCGCCCACACCGCCACGATCGCATCGACACCAGGACGCAGATGCAGACCGACCACGTCACCACGCCGCACACCGGCCGCGACCAGCCGCCGCGCCAACGCATCAGCGCGGTCGCCGAGTTCGGCGAAGGTCAGTCGGTCGGCACCCGCCTCCACGGCCACCGCGTCCGGCCAGGACGCCAGCCGTTCGCGCAGCAACTCGTGCACCGGAGCGAAGGTCACGGGTGCGTCGGGGCCCTGCCACGAGGTGAGCAACCGCTGCTCCCCCGTACCGAGCAGGGACGACATCCTGTGATGCGCGTCGCCGTCCCGCACCATGGCGCGCAGTGCGCGCAGGTGGTTGTCCCGCAGTCGCGTGACCTGATCGGCGGTGAGCGTCCGCAGGGCGTAGTCGATCTCCAGCAGCATCCCGTCCGAGCCGGGTTCGTGGCTGAACGTCACGTCCAGTGGGAAGTTGGTGCGCGCGATACCGGGCAGCAGGGCATCGGCGTCCGCCTTGTCCAGCGTGCCGTCCGTGGCGAGCCGCGCGATCCGGTGGAAGTTGTTGTAGGTGAAGTTGGTCGCCAGCAACGGTTCGTCGCCACCGTATTCCTGCTGGAGCACGGCGATCGGGTAGCGGCGGTGCGACAGCAGGTCGCGCTCGGCGCGGAAGACCGCGCGAACGAGGTCCTGCCAACTGCCCTCGGGCAGCCGCACCCGCAGCGGCACAGTGTTCAGGAACAGGCCGCGCGCCTCGGCGCCGTCGGCCTCCTCCAGCCTGCCGTTGGACGTGATGCCGAGCAACACGTCGGTCGAGCCGGTGAGCAGGCTGAGCACCTTCAGGTGCGCCGCGAGCACGACCGTCTTGACGGGGACCGCGGTGCGACTGGCGAACTCCTCCAACTCGCGGAGCAGGTCGCCGGAGAGCGGGGTGATCAGCGCCCCGTGGCCCGCCACCTCGTCGCGCTGGTGCCGTTGTCCTGCCACCAGCTCACCCGCGATGGCCGCGGGGTCGTCGGTGACCCACCGGGTGATCGGCCGGTCGGGCGCGGCGGCGAGCTGCTCCCGCCAGAACTCCTGGCTCTCCGGCGAATTCAGCGCGGCCCGCTCCGCGGCGACGAAGTCCCGGTAGACCGAGCGCAGCGGTTGCGTCGTCGGCTGTTCGCCGGCCAACAGCCTGCTGTACAGGTCGGTGATCTCGGTGATCGTCGAGACCATGCTCCAACCGTCGAGGATGGCGTGGTGTTCGGTGATCGTCCACTGGAAGGCGTTGTCGGACAGCACATGCACCGCCATCCGGCACAGCGGCGCCTCGGCCAGTTCGAACCGGCTGCGTTGCTGGTCGTCGACGTGGGCGCGCAGCGTCGCGTGCCGCTCGTCGGCGGCCATCGACCGCAGGTCGGCGACCATGAACGACACGTCCACCGCGTCGTGCACCAACTGCATCGGCTCGCTGAAGCCGGTCAGGTCGAACGAGGTGCGCAGCGCGGGATGCCGGGCCACGACCAGGTCGACCGCCCCGCGGAAGCACGCCTCGTCGAAGCGGCCGGCCAGCCGCAGCGTCTCCACGTTGTGGTAGGCGTTGCGGGCGCGGTCGCGCTCCATCTCGTACACCATGCCGAGCTGGAGCTGTGCCATCGGATAGGCGTCGGCCAGCCCGGCCGGCAGCAGCGCGCGTTCGTCGTCGGGCACCAGGGAGAACGGCTGCGTCGATGCCGCGACCGGCGTGCTGTCCGGCATGGCCTGTGCCACCGTCGCCGCGAGTTCGGCCAACGTCGGGGCGTCCAGCAGTTGGGCGAGCCCGATGGTGAGTCCGGCGTCGCGGGTCCGGCCGAGGATCTGGATGCTGCGAATGGAATCGCCACCCAGATCGAAGAAGTTGTCGTGCCTGCCCACCCGGTCCACGCCCAGCACTCGGGACCAGATACCGGCGAGCAGTTCCTCGAGATCGCCATCCGGCGCCACATATCGCTGTTCCAGCGTCGGCCGGTTCGCCGCCGGCGCCGGTAGCGCGCGGCGGTCCACCTTGCCCTGCGGCGTCAGCGGTAGCGCGTCCAGCAGCAGGAAGTGCCTCGGGATCATGTAGTCGGGCAGTCGGCTGCCCAGCCAGGACCGCAGTTCGTCGGTTGCCGGCGGCACGGTGTCCTCGGCCTGGTCGGCCACGAGGTAGGCCACCAGGTCGGTCCGGCCGTCGGCGTCGGTGTGCGTGGTGACGGCCGCTTCGAGCAGTCGGGAATGGGTGGCGAGCACGTTCTCGATCTCGCCGGTCTCGATGCGGTAGCCGCGGATCTTGACCTGGCTGTCGGCCCGCCCGAGGTATTCCAGGCCACCGGTGACGTTCCACCGGGCCAGGTCGCCACTGCGGTAGAGCCGGGCGCCCGGCACGCCGGACAGGTGGTCGGGCACGAACCGCTCGGCGGTCAGCGCGGGACGACCGACGTAGCCACGGGCCAGTCCGGCGCCGGAGATGTGCAACTCGCCGGTGACGCCGACCGGACAGGGCATGCCGTGCCGGTCCAGCACGTGGGCGCCGAGGTCGGGCAGTGGCCGCCCGATCGGGCTGACGTTGCCGTCGACATGACCGGCGTCCAGTTCGAGGTAGGTGACGTGGACGGTGGTCTCGGTGATGCCGTACATGTTCACCAGCAGCGGCGCCGCGTACCCGTGCCGCGTGGCCCAGCGCCGCACCGACGGCCGGTGCAGCGCCTCACCGCCGAACACCACCGCACGCAGCGCGAGGTCGCCGCCCAGCCGCTCGTCCGCGGTCTCGAACTGGCGGAACGCCGATGGCGTCTGGCTGAGGACGGTCACACCCTCGTCGCGCACCAACCGGTGGAACGCCTCCGCGTCACGGCTGACCGCGTGCGGAACCACGACGAGGCGACCGCCGGTGCTCAGCGCGCCCCACATCTCCCACACCGAGAAGTCGAACGCGAAGCTGTGGAACACCGACCACACGTCGTCGGCACCGAAGGGCAGACACTCGCGCACTCCGCGCACCAGCCGCACCACGTTGCGGTGCGTCACGGTCGTCCCCTTGGGACGGCCGGTCGAGCCGGACGTGAAGATCACGTAGCAGCCGTGATCGGGATCGACCCGCGCCGGCTCGATGTCCCCGGCCGGGGCACCGTCACTGTCGTTCAGGTCGACCAGTGCCCACGGGCCGTCGGGCACCAGGCCCGCCGTCGCCGCGTGCACCACGACCAGTGGCGCCGCGACGTCCCGCAGCATGAACTCGATGCGCTCCTGGGGGAACGCCGTGTCCAGCGGCACGTACACACCGCCGGCCCGCAGCACGGCAAGGCATGCCACCACGGTCTCCCACGACCGCTGCACGAACACGCCGACGCACACCTCGGGACCGACCCCGAGCCTGCGCAGCCTGCCGGCCAGCAGGTCGGCGCGAACGATCAGCTCACGGTAGGTCAGCGACACACCGGCGTCGGTCAGCGCCACAGCGTCGGGCCGCTGACCGGCCTCGGCCGCGACCAGTTCGTGCACCGTCGTCGCACCGGGCACCGCGATCGTGGCCCGCGACCACTCCGCCACCCGCTCGGCCTCGCGGCCGGACACGAACGCGAACGTCGTGTGCTGCGCGGTGGGGTCGGCGGCCATGGCGTGCAGCGCGCGCAGGTGATAGTCGCGCAGCAGGGTGACCTGCTCGGCGGTGAGCTCCCTGGTGTCGTACTCCAGTTCCATGCGCAGGCCGTCGGCGCCCGCTTCCCGGCTGATCGACACCAACAGCGGGAAACTGGTACGGGTCGAGCCGCCGGCACCCTGGCCCGCGGTGTCCAGTTGCCACGCGCCCCCGCCGTCGGCCAGCCTGCCGAACTTGTGGAAGTCGTTGTAGACGAAGCCCGCCTCGAACAGGGCCGAGTTGCCCAGTTCGCGCTGGAGCACGGCCATCGGATAGCGGCGGTGCGGCAGGACGTCGTGCTCCGCGTCGAGCACCGCGCGTGCCAGGTCGTGCCAGTTCCCGTCCGGGAGCGTGACGCGGAACGGCAGCGTGTTGAGGAACAGGCCGCGCACCTCGGCGCCGTCGGCCACCTCGAGCCTGCCGTGCGAGGACAGGCCGGTCGTCACGTCGCGGCCGCCGGTGACAACGGCGAGCGCGCGAAGGTGTGCCGCGAGCACGGCGGTCTTGAACGGGACGCCCGCCCTTCGGGCGAACTCCTCGATGTCCGTGCGCAGTTCGCCGCTCAGCGTGGTGACGAGCGAGCCGTGGCCCAGTTCCTCGTCCCGGTCGTGGCGCTGGCCGGACACCGTGTCGCCGAGCGTGTCCTGCGCCGGCACCACCGACCAGCGAGGCAGCGGGCTGCCGTCGCTGCCGGCCAGCCGGTCACGCCAGTAGTCCCGGCTGGCCTGCGCGGCGATGGCCGCCCGTTCGGCGGCGATGTAGTCGCGGTAGAGCGAACGGAGCGGGGCAGGCCGGGGATCGTGCCCGGCCAGCAGGTCCTCGTAGATCGCGCTGATCTCGGAGAGGGTGGAGGTCAGGCTCCAGCCGTCGAAGATGGCGTGGTGCTCGGTGACGGTCCACTGGAAGGCGTCGTCGGCCACCACGTGTACGGCCATCCGGCACAGCGGCGCGACGGTCAGGTCCAGCGGGTTGCGCCGCTCGGTGCGCAGGTGGTCGGCCACTGCCGCGCGCCCCGTTTCCCCGTCCGCCGCACGTAGATCGACGACGGTGAGCGGGATCTCGGCGGTCGGGTGCACCAACTGCATCGGCTCGCTGAAGCGGCTCATGTCGAAGGAGGTGCGCAGCACCGGATGCCGTGCCGTGACCCTGGCGAGGGCTTCGCGGAAGCATGCCTCGTCGAACGATCCGTTGAGCCGCAGGGTGTGCACGTTGTGGTAGGGCACCCGCTCCGGGTCGCGCTCCATCTCGTAGACCATGCCGACCTGGAGCTCCGCCATCGGATAGGCGTCCGCCAGGCCGGCCGGCAGCAGCGCGCGGTCGTCGTCGGAGATCAGTGAGAACGGTTCGGACACGGGTGTGTCCTCGGCGACGGCGGTGCCCTCGATGGCGGCGGCGAAGCCTGCCGGGGTCGGGTTGGCCAGCATGGTCGCCAGACCGGCGCTCAGGCCGGCCTCCCTGGCCAGGCCGAGCACCTGGATGCTGCGAATGGAATCGCCGCCCAGGTCGAAGAAGTTGTCGTGTCGGCCGACCCGGTCCACGCCGAGCACCTGGCACCAGATGTCGCCGAGCAGCTCCTCGACCACGCCGACCGGCGCCACGTACTCCTGCGCGACGTCGGGGCGGCTCTCGTCCGGGTCCGGCAGCGCACGACGGTCCACTTTGGCCCGTGGGGTCAGCGGCAGGACATCGAGGAACATGAACAGCCGAGGCACCATGTAGGTGGGCAGTCGCTGCCCCAACCACGACCGCAGTTCGCCGGTGGACGGAGCGGCCCCGTGCGCGACCACGTAGGCCACCAGGTCCACACCGGCCGTGTTGTTCGTGCGGGTGACCACGACGCACTCGCGCAGCGCGGGGTGGTCACCCAGGGCCGCCTCGACCTCGCCGAGCTCCACCCGGTAGCCGCGCACCTTGACCATGTGGTCCGTGCGGCCCAGGAACTCCACCTGGCCGTCCACCGACCAGCGGCCCCGGTCCCCGGTGCGGTAGAGCCGATCGCCCGCCCGCAGCGGGTGCGGCAGGAACCGTTCCGCCGTCAGGTCGGGCCGGTTGAGGTAGCCGCGGGCCAGGCACGGGCCGGACACGCACAGCTCCCCCGGTGTCCCCACCGGAACCGGCATGCCCGCGTCGTCGACCACCCACACGTCGGTGTTCGCCAGCGGGACACCCAACGGCAGCGGACCGGCCGGCACGGTGCCGTCCCGGAAGGCGCCGCACACCGAGAACGTCGTGGTCTCCGTCGGCCCCCAGCAGTTCACCAACTCCAGATCGGGGCAACGCCACAGAATCCGCACCACGTGGCCCGGCGAGACCGTCTCGCTGCCGGTCAGGAACCGGCGCAACCCGTCGAACACCTGCGGCTCGTGGTCCACCAGCAGCGCGAACAGCGACGCGGTGGCGTGCAGGACAGTGACGTCCCACCTGGCCACCCAGTCGGCCAGTTCCTCCGGCCCGTACTTCACCGGCGGCGCCAGCACCAGCCGCGCACCGCCCACCAGCGGCGCCCACACCTCGAACGTGGACACGTCGAAGGAGGCCGTGGCGATCTGGAGCAGCGTGTCCCCCGGCAGCACCGTCATGGTGTCGCCGCCGTACAGCAACTCGGAGACGTTCCGGTGCCGCGTCACCACGCCCTTGGGCAGGCCCGTCGAACCCGACGTGAAGATCACGTAGCAGGCGTTGTCCGGACCTGCGCCGCCGGCCAGGTTCTCGGCATTGCCGTCGCTGGTGACCGCGTCGTCCACCGTCAGCACCGACCACGGACCCTCGGGCACACTGCGCCCCGAATCACCGGACGTGAGCACCAGCGGGGCCTTGGTCTGGGAGAGCATGTAGTCCAGGCGGGCAGTCGGGAAGGCCGGGTCGAGCGGGATGTACATGCCGCCCGCCTTGAGCACCGCCAGCCAGCTCACGACCATCTCGACGGACCGCTCCATGCACACGCCGACCGCGGTGTCGACCCCGACGCCGAGGTCACGCAGGCGATGCGCCAGGCGGTTGGCCCGCACGTTCAGCTCGGCGTAGGTCAGCGACACGTCGCCCGACACCAGGGCGACCGCATCGGGCGCCACGGCGACGCGGTCCTCGACCAGCCGGTGCACCGGCACCGCCGGCACCTCGGCCACCGTCGAGTTCCACGACTCCACCAGGGCCTGCTCGGCCGCGCCGAGCAGCGACGCCCAGCGGTGCGCTGCCGTCGGATCGGCCACCATCCCGGCCAGGATCCGCACGTAGTAGTCCCGCAGGACCGCCATCTGGGCGGCGGGGAACGTCCGTGCGTCGTACTCCAGTTCCAGGCACAGGCCATCGCCGCCGGATTCCCTGGCGAACGCCACGACCAACGCGAAGTGCGTTCGGGCGACATCGCTGACGAGTTCGTCATCGGTGGCGACGTCGGTCCCGTCGTCCCCCGCCGCGGCGGCGATCTGCTGGAAGTCGGTGTAGACGAAGTTGGTCTCGAACAGTTGCGAGCCACCGAGTTCGCGCTGCAACGCGCCCATCGGATAGCGGCGGTGCGGCATGAGGTCGTTCTCGGTGTCGAACACCGACCGGATCAGGTCGCGCCAACTGCCCTCCGGCAGTTCCATCCGGAACGGCACGGTGTTGACGAACAGGCCGCACACATCGGCGCCGCCGTCGTCCTCCAGCCTGCCGTTCGACGTGAGCCCGAGGACGACGTCCTGCGAACCGGTGACCAGGCTCATCGCCTTCACGTGCGCGGCCAGCGCAACCGCCTTCAGCGGCACCCCGCACTGCCGGGCCAGTTCCCGCAGGCGGGGCGTCAGGTCGGCGGGCAGCGGACTGATCAGCGAGCCGTAACCCCGGCTCTCGTCATGGCTGTGCCGCTCGCCGTCGACCGGTGCCGCGGTCAGCAGCGCGGGCCGGTCGGCGGGCCAGCGGGGCAGCCTGCTGTCCGGTAGCTCGGCGAGCCGGTCGCGCCAGAAGTCGTTGCTCTCCTGCGACTCCATGGCCTCGCGCTCGGCAGCGATGAAGTCCCTGTAGGTCGAGTGCAGCGGCGCCGACACCGGTTGTTCGCCTGCGATGAGCAGCCGGTAGGCGACGGTGATCTCCTCGACGACCGACACCAGGCTCCAGCCGTCCAGGATGGCGTGGTGCTCGGTGAACGTCCACTGGAACGTGTTGTCGGACAACACATGCACGCCCATCCGGCACAGCGGCGGCACAGCGACGTCCAGGGGCGTTCGCCACTCGGCGGCCACGTACGCCGCCATCGTCTCGTGTGCCTGTGCGGCGGTCGTGCCGCGCAGGTCCACCACGGTGATCGGTACCTCGGCCGCGTCGTACACCAACTGCATCGGCTCGCTGAACCCGACCAGCGCGAACGACGTGCGCAGCATCGGGTGGCGGGCCACGACCTTGGCGACCGCGTCCCGGAAGCACCCCTCGTCGAACGATCCGGTCACCCGCAGGGTGTGCACGTTGTGGTAGGGCAACCGATCGGGGTCGCGCTCCATCTCGTAGACCATGCCGACCTGGAGCTCCGACATGGGATAGGCGTCCTCCAGCGCGCCGACGCGCGGGCCTTCGGCGTCCTCCGGGGTCACCCGGCTGTCCAGTACGTCAGTCATCGCACACCTGCCGAAGTTCCGTTGCCCGCGGCGGCGGACGGCTTACGGGCTGCCAACAACTCGCGGTCCCGGTCGGACAGCAGCGCGAACGCCGAGGTCCTTGCCCGTACCGGTGCCGCCGTCTTCCGTGGTTCGACGGCCTCGGCCAGGGCCTGCACCGTCGGGTACCGGTGCAGGTCGGGCAACCCGACGACCAGTCCCTTCGCCCGCGCCTGGCCGACGATCTGGATGTTGCGGATGGAGTCGCCACCGAGGTCGAAGAAGTTGTCCTGCCTGCCGACCCGGTCCACGTCCAGCACGCGGCTCCAGATCTCGGCGAGCAGTTCCTCGACCGACCCGACCGGCGCCACGTACTCCCGCGTGTTCTCCGGGCGCACGTCCTCCGGCTCGGGCAGCGCACGACGGTCCACTTTGGCCCGTGGGGTCAGCGGCAGGGCGTCGAGCACCATGAACAGGCGCGGCACCATGTAGACCGGCAGCCGCTTGCCCAGCCACGCCCGCAGCTGCGCCGACGTCGGGACGGTGTCGCCGGCCACCAGGTAGGCCACCAGGTCCACACCGGCGGTGTTGTTCGCCCTGGTCACCACGACGCACTCGCGCACGTCGGGGTGGTCCCGCAGGGCCGCCTCGACCTCGCCGAGTTCCACCCGGTATCCGCGCACCTTGACCATGTGGTCGGTGCGGCCGAAGAACTCGATCCGGCCGTCCACCGACCAGCGGCCCCGGTCCCCGGTGCGATAGAGCCGTTCGCCGGGCCGGAACGGGTGCGGCAGGAACCGCTCCGCCGTCAGCCCCGGCCTGCCGAGGTAGCCGCGGGCCAGGCACGGGCCGGACACGTACAGCTCGCCCGGCGAACCGACCGGCACCGGCAGCCCCGCCCGGTCCAGCACCCACACCTGCGTGTTGATCAGCGGTGCGCCCAGCGGCAGCGCACCCGATGGCAGCTCACCGTGGCGGTAGACCCCGCACACCGAGAACGTCGTGGTCTCGGTGGGTCCCCAGCAGTTGACCAGTTCAAGTTCCGGGCAGCGCTGGAGAATCCGGGCAGCGTGGCCCGGCGAGACCGTCTCGCTGCCGGTCAGGAACCGGCGCAGCCCGTCGAACACCTGAGGCTCGTGGTCCACCAGCAGCGCGAACAGCGACGCCGTGGCGTGCAGCACCGTCGCACCCGCCGCGTCGGCCCATTCCGCGATCTCGCCCGGCCCGTACCGCACGGCCGGTGCCAGCACCAGCCGCGCACCGCCGACCAGCGGCGCCCACACCTCGAACGTCGAGTTGTCGAAGGACAGCGGCGCCAGTTGGAGCAGCGTGTCGGTGGGGCGCAGTGTCAGGAACTCACCACCGTGCAGCAGTTCGGTGACATTGCGGTGCCGGGTCACCACGCCCTTGGGCTGACCCGTCGAACCAGACGTGAAGATCACGTAGCAGCCGTGGTCCGGACCGGCACCGCCGTCCAGGTTCGCAGCCCCGCCCTCGGCCCAGAGGCCGTCGTCGGCGATCAGCACCTGCCACGGGCCGGCCGGCAGCCTGCCCGCTGCCCGCTCGTCGGCCAGCACCAGGTGGGCGTCGACCTCCGCCAGCATGTACTTCACGCGCTCGGCGGGGAATCCCGGTTCGAGCGGCACGTAGCTGCCGCCCGCCTTCAGGATGCCCAGCAGTGACGTGATCGTGGCCAGCGAGCGGTCCATGCACAGCGCCACGGCGACGTCCGGGCCGACGCCGAGGTCACGCAACCGACGCGCCACCCGGTTCGCCCGCACGTTCAACTCGCCGTAGGTCAGCGACACACCGCCCGACTCCACGGCAACCGCGTCCGGCGCCGCGGCGACCCGCTGCTCGAACAACCGGTGCACCGGCAGCGAAGGCACCTCACCGACCGTCGAGTTCCACGACTCCAGCAGGGCCTGCTCGTCGGTGCCGAGCAGCGACACGCCCTGGTGCCTTGCCATCGGCTCGGCGACCATCTCGGCCATCACCCGCAGGTAGTAGTCGCGGTAGAGCAGCACCTGGTCCGGGGTGAGGACGTCGGTGTGGTAGTCCATGCCGAACAGCAGGTGGTTGGAGTACGGATTGCGGATCACACCGACGTTCAGCGGGAAGTTGGTCGGTTCGGCCCGGTCCGTGGTGAAGCTGTCGATCTTGTCGTCCGTGATGCGCATCTGGCCGGGGCCGAACGCCTTGTCCAGCACGTGGAAGTGGTTGTGGACGAAGTTCACCTCGAACAGCGGATCGCCACCGACCTCGCGCTGCAACGCGCCCAGCGGGTAGCGCCGGTGCGGCAGCAGTTCGCGTTCGGTCTCGAAGACCGCCCGGACCAGGTCCAGCCAGCTGCCGTCGGGCAGCTCGATGCGGAACGGCACGGTGTTGAGGAACATGCCGCGCACCTCGGTGCCGCCTTCTTCCTCCAGCCGCCCGTTCGCGGTGAGCCCGACCAACAGGTCGGCCGAGCCGGTGACCAGGCTGAGCACCTTCAGGTGCGCGGCCAGCAGCACCGCCTTGAGCGGCACAGCGCACTGGCGGGCGAGATCGCGCAGCCCGTCGCACATGTCCTCGGGCAGCAGCGTCTCGACGGAGCCGTAGCCCTGGTCGGGGTGGTGCTCGCGCCACTCGTGCTCCTGTGCGCGCCCGGTCACCTGCGCCTGCCGGTCAGCGGGCCAGCGGGGCAGCCGGCAGTCCGGTCGGTCGCCGACCCGCTCCAGCCAGAACCGCCTGCTCTCCTCGGACTTCAGCATTTCCCGTTCCGCCGCGATGAAGTCGCGGTAGGCGGAGTCGGGCGGCGTCAACACCGGGTCCTCGCCGGCCAGCAGCCGTTGGTAGACCTCGGCGATCTCGGAGATGGTGGAGTGCAGGCTCCAGCCGTCGAAGATGGCGTGGTGCTCGGTGATCGTCCACTGGAACGACTCGTCGGTCAGCCGGTGCAGCGCGAAGCGCAGCAGCAGCGGGTGGGAGTGGTCGAACGGCCTGCGGCGCTCGGAAAGCACGTACTCGTCCAGGGCTTCGTCCCTGGCGGCCTCGTCGAGGTGGCGCAGGTCGGCCACGGTGAACGGCATCTCGGCGGTGCGGTACACCAGTTGCATCGGCTCGCTGAAGGTGCTGAGGTCGAAAGCGGTCCGCAGGATCTGGTGGCGGGCGATCACCCTGGCCGTCGCGTCACGGAAGCGCGCCTCGTCGAACGGGCCGACGATCCGCAGTCCGTCCAGGTTGTGGTAGGCCCGGCGGTCGGGGTTGAGCTCCATCTCGTAGACCATGCCGACCTGGAGCTCCGCCATCGGATAGGCGTCCTCCAGGCCGTCCGGCAGCAGTTGCCTGTCCTGTTCGGACAGCATCGAGAACGGCTCGCGGTCCACCGCCGGGGTGTCCTCGGGCGCTCCGACGGCCGCCACCACGGTGGCCAGCCCGGCCGTGGTCGGGCTGCGGAACAGGTCCTGCAGGTCGAAGGAGAGCCCGTTCGCCCGTGCCTGACCGAGGATCTGGATGCTGCGGATGGAATCGCCGCCCAGATCGAAGAAGTTGTCGTGTCGACCGACCCGGTCCACGCCGAGCACGCGACTCCAGATCTCCGCCAGCAGCTCCTCGACGGCACCGACCGGCGCCACGTACTCCTGTGCCAGTTCGGGACGAACGGCCTCCGGCTCCGGCAGGGCACGGCGGTCCACCTTGCCCTGCGGGGTCAGCGGCAGCGCGTCGAGCACCACGAAGTGCCGTGGCACCATGTAGTCCGGCAGCCGCTTGCGCAGCCAGGCGCGGAGCTCGTCGGTGGACGGCGCGGCGCCGTCGGCGACCAGGTAGCCCGCCAGGTCGGTCTGGCCGTCCGGGCCGGTGCGGGCGACGACGGTCGCCTCAAGCAGACCCGGGTGGGCGCCGAGGACCGTCTCGATCTCCCCGGTCTCGATGCGATAGCCGCGAATCTTCACCTGGGCGTCGGCGCGGCCGACGTACTCCAGGCCACCCTGTGCGCTCCAGCGACCGAGGTCGCCGCTGCGGTAGAGACGCCCACCGGACCGGCCGGTCAGATGGTCGGGCACGAACCGTTCCGCGGTCAGCACCGGCACCGCGGTGTAACCGCGGGTCAGCCCTGCGCCGCCGACGTGGATCTCACCGGTCACCCCGACGGGGCAGGGCCTGCCGTGCGCGTCCAGCACGTGCACGCTCAGGTCCGGCAGCGGCAGGCCGATCTGGGTCAGCTCACGGTCCAGGTCCGCCTCGGCCAGGGCCAGATACGTGACGTGCACGGTGGTTTCGGTGATGCCGTACATGTTCACCAGCAGCGGGGCGGCATAGCCGTGCCGAGCGGCCCAGCGCCGCACCGACGGCCGGTGCAGGGCCTCGCCACCGAACACCACGGCACGCAGGGCCAGCTCGCCGCCCGCCTGGTCGTCCGCCGTCTCGAACTGGCGGAACGCCGAGGGCGTCTGGCTGAGGATCGTGACAGCCTCGTCGCGCACCAGCGCGTGGAACTGGCCAACGTCCCTGCTGACCGCGTAGGGCACGACGACGAGCCGGCCGCCCGTGGTCAGGGCACCCCACATCTCCCAGACGGAGAAGTCGAACGCGAAGCTGTGGAAGAGGGTCCACACGTCGTCCAGGCCGAAGGGCAGGTACTCACGCACGCCGTGGACGAGCCGGACCACGTTGCCATGGCTGACCGTGGTGCCCTTCGGGCGGCCGGTCGAGCCGGACGTGAAGATGACGTAGCAGCCGTTGTCGGCACGCACCTCGGGCAGGGGGCCGGTTTCCGGTGCCGCGTCGGTACCGACGGCGTTGATGTCGACCAACTGCCACGGGCCGGCCGGCACGGTGGCCGCTGTCTGCTCGTGCACGATGACGATGTCCGCGCCGACCTCGGACAGCATGAACGACATGCGGTCGGCCGGGAACGCCACGTCCAGCGGCACGTACACACCGCCTGCCTTCAGGATCGCCAGGCACGCCACCACCATTTCCGGCGATCGCGCCATGCAGATCCCGACACAGGTCTCCGGCCCGACCCCGAGGGCACGCAGCCGGTGCGCCAGCGCCGAGGACCGCTCGTCCAACTCGCCGTAGGTCACCGTCGTGCCGTCACCGGACAGCGCCACGGCGTCCGGCCGGGTGGCAGCCGACCGCGCGACGAGCTCGTGCACCGTGCCGGTGGCGAACTGCCGCTGCTGGCCCGACCACTGCCCCACCTGCCGCGCCTCGTCGACCGACACCATGTCGATCGCGCTCAGTCGCAGGTCCGGTTCGGCGATGACCTGGCAGAGCAGCGTTTCCCACTGACCGACGAAGGCCCGGATGGTCTCGGCGTCGAACAGGTCGGTCGAGTACTCGACGTCCAGCCGCAGCCCGTCGAGGCCCCGATAGACCGACCAGGTGAGGTCGTACTTCGCGGTGTCCGTGGACACGGTGCTCCGCTCCAGGCGGACACCCTCGGCCAGCTCGTCGCCGCCGTCCTCCTCGTGCAGGGCGAACACGACCTGGACGATGGGGCTGTAGCTCAGATCGCGCTGCGGGTGCAGGTGGTTCACCGCGAGGTCGAACGGCACGCGGCTGCGGGTCAGCCCGTCCAGCACGTCAACGCGGGTGCGGCCGACGAGCTCCCGGAACGTCGGGTCGTCCGCCAGGCTGGTGCGGATGACCAGGGAGTCGGCGAAGAAGCCGACCATCTCGTCCAGGGCGGCGGGACCACGGCCTGCCGTCGGGGAGCCGAGCACGACGTCGTCGCTGCCCGACTGCCGCGCGACCAGCGCCTGGAAGGCGGCAGCGAGGGCCACGTAGGGGGTGACGCCCGCCTCGGCGGCGAACTTCTCCAGGTCGGCGAGGGGGACGTTCGGCAGGGCGAACCCGTCGGTGCGGCCGCGGTAGGTCAGTTCGGTGGGCCGAGGGCGGTCGGCGCCGAGGTCGAGCACGGCGGGCGCGCCGGCCAGGGCACGGGTCCAGGCCGCCAGCGCCTTCGTGGCGGCGGGGCTCTCCATCGTGGCCCGCTGCCAGAGCGCGTAGTCGGCGTACTGGACGGCCAGCGGCTCGACGGCCGAGGCGCCGGCCCGGTAGGTCGCGGTCAGCTGACGCTGGAAGACCTCCAGCGACCAGCCGTCGCACGCGATGTGGTGGAAGGTCAGCTGGAGCCAGTGCTTGTCGGCGGCCAGCCGCAACACCTGGGCCCGCAGCATCGGGCCCTTGGCCAGGTCGAAGGGCTGGCGGGCGTCCTGTTCGACCGATCGCCGCGCCGCGGCATCGGCCTCCGTCGCGGCCAGGCCGGTCAGGTCCGTGACCGGGCAGCACAGCTCCCGCACGTCCGACACGCGCTGGCGGGGGCCGTCCGGTCCCTCCTCGAAAATGGTGAACAGCACGTCGTGCCGGGCGGCCACGGAGCGAACGGCGTCGGCGAGCCGATCGACGTCCAGCGGTCCGGTGAACCGGAGCGTGACGGGCATGTTGTACACGGGCCGGCCGCCCAGCCAGCGGTCCAGGAACCACAGCCGCTGCTGGCCGTAGGACAGAGGACCCCGTTGGGTCTCAAGGGGACGGAGAACCGCAGGGGCAGGTGCCTGCCTGTCCTTGTGGAGGCTTCCCATGAGTACGCCCTTCCTGCAACGACCGAGTTCCGGCGGGATTTCCATTCACGAGATTGATACGAACACTAGGAATCCCGAAAATCCCGGTCAATGGCCGGTAGCGGCAAAAAGGGGAACGCATAGCTCACCGATAGCGAATGCTAAGACCGGTGCCGGACGAGGAAAACACGGCCGAGAACGATAGGCGGGCAATAGCGTTGGCTGCGCGGCTATCGCGGACGCGGCCGATTGGCCGAGCCTGGTCCGATATCGGCGCCCGAGGGACCCGCCGCAGGGTTCGCAGCGGGTCCGGCAGCCCCGCTCGGCCGGTTCGACCGACCGCGCCCACGACCACGACGGCACCCTGACCAGCGGAGACCGGTTCGGATAGCCGCTGCTTCCCGCGCCGAAGGCCGACAGGTAGCGCGACGACCCACACTCGTCGGAGTCCGGGCAGACCGGGACACTTCTGCGGTGTCCGACCACGGGTCGCCCGGCGGATGGGAGAGAGAACCATGGTCCAGCCGTACCTACGGACACGCGGAACGGTCGACGGTTTCCCGGAATGCCATGCCGGGCTGCGGATCGACGGCCCGCGAATGGTCGGTTGCCTGGCGGAACTGGGCAAGATCGGCGCCGACCCCGCGGGCGGGGTCACCAGGCTGGGGCTCAGCGCGGAGGAGAACGCCGCGCGGGCCTACCTGGGCGGCGAGTGTGTCTCGGCGGGCCTGGTGGCGCAGACCGATCCGGCGGGGAACCTGGTGGTCCGCCGTCCTGGCACGCGACTCGGCGACGCGCCGGTACTGCTGGTCGGATCCCATGTGGACACCGTCGTACAGGGCGGCCGGTTGGACGGCGCCTACGGCGTCGTCGCCGCCATCGAGGTGTTGCGGGTGCTGCACGAGCATGACGTGGAGCTGCCCGTCGACATGGTCGCCGTCGCCTTCGCCAACGAGGAGGGCGCCCTGATCCAGACCCCGTTCTGGGGATCACGCGCACTGTGCGGAGCGCTGCCGGACGGACTGGACGCCAAGGACAGGACCGGCCGCCCGGTCAGCTCGTACCTGGTGCGGGCGGGCGGTTCTCCCGACCACCTCGCGGACGCCGCGTGGCCCGCCGGCAGCATCGCCGCCTACCTGGAGCTGCACATCGAGCAGGGCCCGTCGCTGGAACGCCTCGGGGTGCCGATCGGCGTGGTGGAAGGCATCGTCGGACGCACCATCATCGACATCGACGTCGTCGGCGAGGCCCAGCACGCCGGGACCACACCGATGCCCGACCGCAGGGACGCCATGGTCGCCGCGGCGCACATCGTGCTCGCCGTGCAGCGCATCGCCGCGACGGAGGACGGGTGCGCGACCGCCACAGCTGGTTATCTCGAGGCGCTGCCCAACGTCACCAACACCATTGCCGGACACGTCCGGCTCACCGCCGAGATGCGGGACGTCGATCCGGGCCGGATCGCGCGGGCGGAAATACTGCTGCGCAACGAATGCGCCCGGGTGTCGGTGGCTTCGGGCTGCGTCGTCGAGCCGAGGGTCACCATGCGGTCGAGTCCGGTGTCCACCGCGGCACCACTTCGGGCCGCCATCACCGATGCGGCCGAGACGCTGGGCCTGCCCCACCTCGCCATGCCCAGTGGCGCGGGCCACGACGCCCAGATCGTGGCGGGGCTGGCACCGATCGGCATGATCTTCGTACCCAGCAGGCGGGGCATCAGCCACGCACCGGGCGAGGACACCCATCCCGACGACCTCGTCCACGGCGCCAACGTGCTGCTGCACTCGGTCCTGGGAGCGCAGGCGATGGCCGTGGACCGGTCCTGGGACAGTCGCGTCGGGAGCGTCTGACGCGGACGGGTCGCGGGACGGGGTCCCGCGACCCGTCAGGACCGAGGATCGAGGCCCACCAGCCGATCCGACGTCCTGGGGACCGGGACCCGAAGGTCCGGCGGCCCGGCGAAGGTGACGGTGCACATCGCCAGTCCCCAGGCGTGCTCGGCGAACCCGGTGGTGGTGGCCTGCCGCACGGCCGCCAGCACCCAGGGCCGCTCACGCACGTACCAGCCTGCCGAGTCCGAGATCAGCCGCTCCGCGAGAGCGCCCGGCAGTTCCCACCGGCTCGCCCCGTTCCCGGCCGCTCGCAGGTCGTGGCCACCCTTGCGCAGGTGCGCCTTCTCCGTCAGGTGCAACAACGCACCCAGCAGGCGCTCCAGCGGTTTGCGCCAGTACGCCTCGCCCTGCTCCTCGGCCTGCAGTCTGCGCGCGTAGTTGTAGATCCAACCCGGGATCCAGTACCTCGGCCCGTCGGCGTGCGGACGGGCGACCAGGAGATCGGCGTCCGCCAGCTCGTCCAGCAGTGCCTCGGACCGCTCGACACCCACCTCCAGCAGCGGTGCTCCCACCCACGATGCGAAGTCGGACGCCTCGACCAGGGGCAGCAGCCGGAACAGCTGCCGGGCCTCCGGCGACAGGGCGGCATACGTGTGGTGCAGCCCGGTCTGTCCTTCCAGGTCGTCCAACCAGCTCGAACTGCTCTCCAGCCGGGTGAGCAGGTTCGCCACCGTCCAATGAGGATGCGAGGCCAGCCGCGCCGCGGCAAGGCGCACGGCCAGCGGCAGGTAGCCGCACGCTTCGTTCAACGCGACCGTGGCGGCACGATCGGCGTCGATCCGGTCCCGGCCCGCGATCCGGGTCTCCAGTTCCAGTGCGCTGCTCTCGGTGAAGGGCGCGAGGTGGACGTGCACGGCGGCGGGCAGCCCGGCCAGTGGTCGGCGGGACGTGACGATCACCCGGCACCGGGACGTGCCCGGCAGCAGCGGGAACACCTGGCTCTCGGCGAGCACGTCGTCCAGGACCACCAGGACCTTGCGGTCGGCCATCAGGTCCCGGTAGGTCTCCGCCCGCTCCTCGACGCCGTCGGGCACGTTCGACTCGGCGAAACCGTACGCGCGCAGGAACCGCCCGAGCACGTCGTGCGGGTCCTCCGGCACACCCTGGTGGGAGAGTTTGGCGAACAGTTGTCCGTCCGGGAACTCCGGGGCGAGTTGATGTGCCGCGTGCACGGCCAGCGTGGTCTTGCCCACCCCGCCACGGCCGCTGACCACGGCGGTGGGCACGGCGGTCCCGTCCTGCTGCTCGGACATTCCGACGAGCTGCGCCAGACTCTCCTGCCGGCCGGTGAAGTCCGCGATGTCGGCCGGCAGCCTGCGCGGCCCTCGGCCGCGGGCCGGTGCCTGCCGACGCTCGACCTGCCGGGACAGCGCGGGATCGTGGGTGAGTATGCGCTGGTACAGGCCCTTGAGCTCGTCACCCGGCTCGATGCCCAGTTCGCCGACGAAGCGCGCCCGTGCCCCTCGGTACTCCTCCAGCGCCTCGGCCTGCCGGCCGGCCCGGTAGAGCGCGGTCATCAGCAGGGCGAGCAGGCGCTCCCGGCGCGGGTGCTGCGCGGCCAGCGTGGCCAGTTCGTCGGCCAACTCGTGCGGCGGGCCGAGGCCGTGCTCCAGTTCGAGTGCCAGGCAGTTCTCGTGCACTGCCAGCCGTTTCTCGTCCAACGTGGCCGCGATACCGCGCACCAGCCTGCTGCCGATGCCGGACAGCGCGGGACCGTGCCACCGGGCCAGTGCCGAGCGGAACTCGCCGACGGCACGCTCCGGCGCTCCGTCGGCTGCCGCCGCCTGTGCGGACGCGACATGCCTTTCGAAGCTGTGCAGGTCGAGTTCGCCGTCGGCCACCCGTAGCCGGTAGCCGGGGGCACTGGTGTCCAGCAACCCACCGCCGCAGGACAGTTGCCGACGCAGGTAGGAGATGCAGATGTGGATCTGGCTCCGGCTGGTCACCGGCGGATCTTCGTTCCACACCCCGGCGACCAGCCTGTCGGTGGGTACCACCCGGTTCGCCTCCACCAGCAGGAGAGCGAGCACCGTCAGCTGACGCATTCCCTTGATCTGCACAGCGGCTCCCTCGTGGCACACCTCGAGGGGACCGAGAATTCGGAATTCCATCACTCGCTCCGGAGTCGTTGAACCGTGTCGAGCGGTTTCACTGATGATCGATGCCGAGTGCGATCGCGGCCTGGCAGATGCGGGCAGCCAGGCAGGCGGTCGGCGAACCGCCGTTGAACAGTTCGACCAGGATCACGTCGTCGGCATCCGGCCGGCCGCGCCCGCCGGCCAGGACATGCCCGAGGTCGGTGTCGATGCGTCTCTCGTACCGCCACCGGGCGACGGGCCCACGGTGGCCGCCCGGCGGCCGGTGTCTCGAATCGGGCGGGCCGCCCGACCCTGCCAGGTGCCATCGGACGAACGTCCGGTGCTGGTTGTGTTCCAGCAGTCCGATGTCGTCGACGTAGACCCGGTCGACCTCGTCGAGCAGTTCCTCTGGCAGGTCCCTGCGGGTGGCGTTGATGATCACCATGCCCGGGTGCAGGTGCCCGAGGTCCAGTCGGGCCCAGCCCAGCTCCGCGATGACCAGCAGGTTCGCGGGGTGGACCGAGGCACACGAGAAGTTGGGGATGTGGCGGGCGATCAGCGACAGGTGCAGGCGGGCCGCCGGGCCCTCGCCGAAGACCGAGGCGGTCACGACGGCCGGGGTGAGCAGTTCGCGGACGGTCAGCGTGGCCAGTGCCGCCATGCCGATCATGTGCAGGCTCGGGGTGGGCAGCAGGCAGACGCGGCCGGTGCGCCGATCCTGGACCGTGGTGGCGTCCGGCGCCACGACGACGCCGGCGCGCGGCCGGTCCGTGCCGTTGGCGCGGCGGACGAGTTCCTGGGCCACGACGCCGAGCAGATCGATCTCGTCGAGCGCACGCAGCATGTCCCGGTGACGGAGCCGCAGCGGCGGGTCAGGCATGGTCACGACCTTCGGTCAGCATGTGTTCTGCTGAACCTCATCCTCCAAATTGCTCTCCTGGCCGGCTCCTGATCTGCTCCTGACCGGACCGTCAGATGGCTGTGCGCTTGCGCTCGAGACGCCTGAGCAACAGGTCGGCCTGCCTGGAGTCGATCGTGCTCAGCAACTCGTGCGCACGCGCCAGACCCTGCTCCGCCGACTCCGTGGCACCGGCGTCCGCGTGCGCCTCGGCCAGCAGCAGGTGGGTCTTCGCCAGCCACAGCGCGGACCTGAGCTCGTCGAACGTGGTCATCGCCTGCTCCAGGTACCTGGTCGCCGTGACGTGGTCCACCCGGATGATGGCGAGCTCACCGAGTGCGTAGTGGATCTGTCCGGCGATCAGCCGGTCGCCGATCCGTTCCGCGATGGACAGCGCGTGGGCCAGCGTGGCCTCCGCCGTGTCCAGTTGGCCCTCTTCGCGCCGCAGCAGCCCGAAGCCGTACAAGGTGTATGCCTCGCCTGCCTGGTCGCCGATCTCCCGCACGGTCAGCAGGACCTTGTTGAGCGCCCGTCGGGCCGGCCCGAGCTGGTGGGTGCGCAGGTACAGGTCGGCGAACCCGCTCAGCGCACGTGCCTCGCCGCGTCGGTGGCCGGCTCGTCCGCTCAGTTCGAGCGCCTCGGTCAGCAGCGGCCCCGCCTCGTCGAGGTCACCCTCGTCGAGGGAGAACCTGGCCATGTTCGTCAACACGTTCGCCTGGCCGACGAGGTCGCCGACGGCGCGCATGCCGGCGAGCGCGGTCTTGTACCTGACGTGCATCGAGCCGTAGCGGCCCTGCCACTGGTCCACCACGGCGGCACCACACCTGGCCAGTGCCTGCCCGTGTGGATTCCCGTCCGCGTCGAACAACTCCAGTGCCTCGGCGAACTTCTGCTCGGCAGCGTCGAACCGCCGCTGGACCAGGTGCAGGCGGCCCAGCGAGTACAGCATCGCCGCGGTACCCGGCCGGTTCCCGGCCCGGACGGCGGCGGCATGGGCGATCTCGGCGATCTCCCGCCACTCGTCCAGATACCCCCGGACCTCGAACAGGCCGACCGACGTGAGCGCGAGGTTCCAGCACAGCTCGTCCAGGTCGGCCGACGCGGCCTGGCGGACGGCCGCCACCAGTCCGGTCCGCTCGTGCGCCAGCCAGTGCATCGGCTGGCCGATCGGATCGTCGTTCGCCCATTCCGGCAGGTAGGTCCTTGCGGCGCTGCCGTGCGGGATCGCGTGGTCGCCACCGTGATCGGCGCGGTGCGCGGTCTCGGCGAGGGCGAGCCAGGCACCGAGCAGCCGCGCCAGGGCGGCTCGCCGGTCGGTGTCGGTGTCGGCCAGGCGTTCCTGTCCGTACACCCGGATCAGGCCGGGCAGCCGGTAGCGGAGTTGCCCGTGCCGCGCGGGCAGTACGTCCAGCATCTGGGCCTCGACCAACTGGTCCACCGTGTCCTCGGCCTCGGCCAGGCCGGTGTCCAGCAGCGCGGCGGTGGACCAGACCGGGAAGTCCGGTGTCGTGATCATGGCCAGCAGCAGACACAACCGCCGGGCCTGCCGCGGCAGGCCGCGATAGGCGGAGTCGATGGCGGGCCGGACGGCCATGCCCTGATGGCGCAGCTCGTCGAGCCTGTGCGTCTCATCGCTCAGCCGCCTGGCCAGGTCACCGATCCGCCAGTGCGGACGCGCCGCGAGACGGGCGCCCGCGATCCGCAACGCCAGCGGCAGTCCCCCGCAACACGCGACCACCTCTGCCGTCGCGGCCTGCTCCCGCGCCAGGCGCTGCGCACCCACGAGCCGCGCGAGCAGCTCGGTGGACGTCTCATCGTCCAGGGTGCCGACGTCGACGCGGTGGGCGCCGGGCAGGCCGGCCAGCCGGGTCCTGCTGGTCACGATGACCCCACAGCTGGGACTACCGGGCAGCAACGGCGTCACCTGCTCCTCGCTGGTGACGCCGTCCAGCACCAGCAGGACTCGCTTGCCGGCCAACCGGCTGCGATACATCTCGACGCGCTCGTCCAACCGGTTCGGTAGCAGCGTGTCGGGCACGCCGAGGGCACGCAGGAACCGGCCGAGCAGCGCGGGCGCGCTCTCGTCGCCGTCCGGTCCGGCCAGATCGACGTACATGTGGCCGTCGACGAACGTGCTGCCCAGCTCGTGGGCCACGCGCAGCGCCAGCGTGGACTTGCCGACGCCGCAGCGGCCCGAGATCGCCACGATAGGCACGGCGTACCGCACGGCAGGCGATCGCCTGCCGGTCAATGATCGGACGATGTCGGCGATGTCGTCGTCGCGGCCGACGAAGTCGGCCACGGTGCCGGGCAGCTGACGCGGAACGGCGGTCAACTCCTCGGGTGCCGGATCGGCGGGCCCCGGCCCGGCCGACCGCAGGTCGAGCGACCGGTCGTTGCTGAGCACGGCCCGTTCCAGCTCTCGTAGCTCCTGACCGGGTTCGATGCCTACCTCGTCGATCAGGATCGCCCGTGCCTGGCGGTACACCTCCAGCGCCTCGGCCTGCCGCCCGGTCCGGTACAGGGCGAGCATCAGGAAGCCGTACAGCCGCTCCCGCCACCGATTCTCGGCAATCAGTTCGCGCAGCCCGCTGACGACCGAGGCGTGCCGCCCGAGCTCCAGTTCCAGCCGCACCCGTTCCTCGGCCGCGGTCAGCCGGGCCTCCGCCAGCACGGCTGCGGCATTCCGCATCAGGTCGCTGTGCAGGCCGTCCAGCGCCGGACCGCGCCACAGGCCCAACGCCGTGCGCAGGGTTTCGGCGGCGACCTCGATCTGGCCCTGCGCGGCCTGCCGGTACGCGGTGGCGACCAGGGCGCTGAACCGCGCGCTGTCCAGGTCGTCCTCGGTCAGCTCCAGCACGTAGCCGGAGGACCGCGTCCTGATGGTGTCCGGCATTCCCGCGTCGCCGAGCAGTTTGCGCAGGGCCGAGATCGACGTCTGGATCTGACCGCGTGCGGTGGGCGGCGGATCGTCCCGCCAGACCGCGTCGATCAACTGGTCGACCGACACCACATGATTGGCGCGCAACGCGAGCATCGCGAGCACGACCTGGTCCCGTGGGCCGCCGATCTTCCACAACCGGTCATTCGCGACCAGTTCGAAGGGGCCGAGAATTCGCAATCCGATGACGACCACCCCCCGCGTAGTCGCTCGCCGTCGCGAACCAGCAGTTCCATGGTATTGACCAGGAAAGCCTCAGCAAACTCCTTGAATGCGGGTACGCCACCGCACCTGGCGCTCGAGGAGCGCTCAAGAGCGGATCGAGAGCCGGTCGAGAGCGGTGTCCGGTGAGAATGAAAACCCGGGCGCGCCCCGCTCCCGAACACGGAACCGAGCGAAGAGGAAGCTGCCGTGAGCGAGCAGGAAACCGAACCGCAGTACGAGGTCGTGGTCAACGACGAGGAGCAGTATTCCATCTGGCCGCAGGGTCGGCAGATACCCGCGGGCTGGCACGGTATCCAGTGGCAGGGCTCCAAGGACGAGTGCCTGGCCCACATCTCCAGTGTGTGGACCGACATGCGGCCACTGAGTCTGCGGGTGTCGATGGGAGAGCACGCAACACCATGACATCGGTCCGGAACAGGCTGGACACTCCGCAGGAGCAGATCGGGGCGGCGGTCCACGAAGCGCTCGCCGCCGTGTCGCGCGCCCACACCCTACTCCGTGCGACCGGTGATCCACTGGCGGCCGCGGTGGACAGCGCGGTCACCTGCGCCGTCTCCCTGATCGCCCTGCACAAGTCGGAACACGACGCCAACGTCGCCGTCGATGTCGACGCGCTACGCGACGCCCTCGGCGCGGCCCGCGCCCTGGTCGGCGAGGTGGCATTCGCCGTCCGAGACCGAATTGAGTCCACAGCGGACGGCGAGGTGTCCATCTGACCGAAACCCCACACCCAGGCACGCCGGTGACCGAACATCGCACCTAGGCCGAGCAGGGCCACGCACGACGTGGCCCGCTCGCGCCTGGTCACCACCCCACCGAGCAAAGCACAGGACACGACGTTTCGGGCCTGCGGAGTTCGGGTAGGCGATTCGATGAGGAGAGGAGTCGCCGATGGGGAAAACCGTTGCAGCGACACTGATCGAATCTCATCTGGTCGAGGGCGACATGACCCCGGGCGGTGAGATCGCGCTCGCGATCGACCAAACCCTCACGCAGGACGCCACCGGCACGCTCGTCATGCAGGAGTTGGAGGCGTTGGGCGTCGAGCGCACCCAGGCGAACCTGAGTGTGCAGTACGTCGACCACAACCTCCTGCAGGCCGACGAGCGCAACGCCGAGGACCACGAGTTCCTGCGCAGCGCCTGCCACCGGTACGGGATCTGGTTCTCCAAACCGGGCAACGGTGTCTCCCATCCGACCCACATGCAGCGGTTCGGGGTGCCCGGCGCG
>DASXYT010000243.1:0-27604 GCA_036502345.1 Pseudonocardiaceae bacterium
CGGCTACATCACCTCGCTGATGTCGTTCCTGGACGGCATCGGGGCCAGCTACCTCGGCTGGACCTGGAACGCATGGGACTGCGCCAGTGGTCCTTCGCTGATCAGCGACTACACCGGTACGCCGACCCCGTTCGGCGCGGCGTACAAGGCGCACCTGCTGTCTCTCCCGCACTAGCGACGGACAGGTGAGTGGGGTGGCGGGCAGGCGGCCCGCCACCCCACAGCCATGTCCGGACCCGGTGACGAGTTGGAGACGGTTATCACTTTCATCTAGCGGATACTTGATCTGAAAATCGTTTTCATTTAGCGTCGGCCACGCCCGCTACCGGGTGCGACGCGGGACAAACCCGCCTGGCCGAGGAGAACCATGACCGTGCTGTCCAAGGGCCGCGCTCTACTCGCGCTGGCCGCGGCGACCGCCTTGTTGACCGGCTGCGCCACCTCCGCCGCACAGACGGGATCACCGTCCAGTACCAAGATCACCGTGGTCGCGGCCGAGAACTTCTGGGGCAGCATCGCCACCCAACTCGGCGGCTCACACGCCACGGTCAGCAGCATCGTGTCCAACCCGGACACCGACCCGCACGACTACGAGCCGACCCCGGCCGACGGCCGCACCATGGCAGGCGCCCAGTTCGCCATCGTCAACGGCATCGGCTACGACCCGTGGGCGCCCAAGCTGCTGGCCGCCGACCCGGCATCCGGCCGCGTGGTGCTCACCGTCGGCCAACTGGTCGGCATCCCGGACAACGGCAACCCGCACCGCTGGTACTCGCCGACCGACGTGCGCCAGGTCATCGCCCAGATCACCAAGGACTACCAGCGGATCGACCCGGCCGACTCCGCCTACTTCGCGGCCCGACAACAGACGTTCCTGACGAAGACGTTGGCGCGGTACAACTCGCTGATCGCCGACATCAAGGCGAAGTACGCCGGCACGCCGATCGGCGCGTCCGAGTCGATCGTCACGCCGCTGGCGCAGGGCCTCGGGCTGACCATGCTGACGCCGGAGACGTTCCTGGACGCGATCAGCGAGGGCAGCGACCCGACGGCGGCCGACAAGACCACCATCGACAACCAGATCAGGACCAAGCAGATCAAGGTCTACGTGTTCAACAGCCAGAACTCGACGCCGGACGTGCAGGCGCAGGTCGCCGAGGCCAATGCGGCCGGGATCCCGGTCACCACCGTCACGGAGACGCTGGCGCCCGCGAACGCCAGCTTCCAGGACTGGCAGGTCAAGGAGCTGCGGGGCATCGAGGCGGCCCTCCACGAGGCGACCGGCAAGTGAGCGTGATCAGCCTGCGCGGCGCGGGTGCGCGGGTGGCAGGCCGGGCCCTGTGGCAGGGGGTCACGGCGACCGTCGGGCCGGGCGAGTTCGTGTGCGTGCTCGGCCCGAACGGAGCGGGCAAGTCCACGCTGATCAAGATCCTGCTGGGCCAGCGGCCGGCCGACGGTGAGGTGTTGGTGCTGGGCGAGCGGCCGGGGCACGCCAACGCCAGGATCGGCTACCTGCCGCAGCGGCGCGGGTTCGACGCGTCGGTGCACGTGCGGGGCGTGGACATCGTGCGGCTCGGCATGGACGGCCACCGCTGGGGAGTGCCGCTGCCGTTCGTCGGCCGGCACACCGAACGTGCGCGGATCGCCGAGGTGATCGACCTGGTCGGCGCGACCGGCTACGCGCACCGCCCGATCGGCACACTGTCCGGTGGCGAGCAGCAGCGGTTGCTGATCGCACAGGCGCTGGTCCGCAAGCCGAGCCTGCTGCTGTTGGACGAGCCACTGGACAGTCTGGATCTGCCCAACCAGAGCCTGATCGCGGCGCTGATCGGCCGGATCTGCGAGGCGGAGGGCGTCACCGTGCTGATGGTGGCGCACGACGTGAACCCGATCCTGGGCTACCTGGACCAGGTGATCTACCTGGCCTCCGGAGGTGCGGCCGCGGGGACGCCGGCCGACGTGATCACCAGCGGCACGCTGTCCCGGCTGTACGGCACGCCGATCGAGGTGCTGCGCACGGCGGACGGCAGGTTGGTCGTGGTCGGCGCGGAAGGCCAGCATCACGGGGGCCTCCATGTCGCCGGCTGACGGGCCGACCTGGAATCTCGTGGCCGACATCCGCGAACTCTGGTCGTTCCCGTTCATGGTCAACGCGTTCCGGGCCGGCACGATCGTGGCCGTCGCGGCGGGCGTGATGGGCTGGTTCATGGTGCTGCGGCGGCAGACGTTCGCCGGGCACACGCTCGCCCTGGTGGGCTTCCCCGGCGCGGCCGGGGCCACGTTGTTCGGGGTCAGCGCGACGTACGGCTACTTCGCGGGCTGCGTGGTGGCGGCCGTGGTGATCGCGGCGGTGCCACGGGCCGGGCAGGGCGGCCACGGCACCGAGTCGGCGGCGACCGGTGTGGTGCAGGCGTTCGCGTTGGCGTGCGGATACCTGTTCATCGCGCTGTACAAGGGTTTCCTGAATGGCGCTAACGCGCTGCTGTTCGGCTCGTTCCTGGGCATCACCGACGGGCAGGTGGTGATCCTGTTGGTGGTGACCGTCGTCGTGCTGGCAGCGGTGGTCGTCGTCGGCCGGCCGTTGCTGTTCGCCAGCGTCGACCCGCTGGTGGCGGCGGCCCGAGGGGTGCCGGTAGGGGGATTGTCGACGGCGTTCCTCGTGCTGCTGGGTGCTGCCGTGGCCGAGGTCAGCCAGATCACCGGGTCGCTACTGGTGTTCGCGCTGCTGGTGATGCCGGCGGCGACGGCCCAGGCGTTGTCCGCGCGGCCTGCGACGAGCCTGGTGGTGTCGGTCGTGGTGGCGCTCGGAGTCACGTGGCTGGGTCTCGGTGCGGCTTACTTCTCGGTGTACCCCATTGGTTTCTTCGTGACGACCATCGGCTTCGCGTGCTACGCGCTGGCCGTGCTGAGTGGGCGGTTGCGACATGCCTGAGTTCTTCGTCAACGCGCTCGTCGCAGGGACCGCGATCGCGGTGGCGTGCGGCCTGACCGGCTACTTCCTGGTGCTGCGGGCGCAGGTGTTCACCGGCGACGCGCTGTCGCACGTGGCGTTCACCGGGTCGATGGCTGCCCTGGCGTTGGGCGTGGACCTGCGGATCGGCCTATTCGTGGCGACCGTGGCCATCGCGCTGCTGATGGCGGCGCTGGGCAGGCGCGGCGTGGCCGACGATGTGGTGATCGGCAACATCTTCGCGTGGATTCTCGGTCTGGGAGCGTTCTTCCTGACGCTGTACACGACCAACCGCAGCACGGGCGACGGTTCGGCGGGCATCACCGTGCTGTTCGGCTCGATCTTCGGGATCAGCGCCGGCCAGGCACTCACGGCAGCTTGTGTCGGCATCGGCCTGAGCCTGGTGATGCTGGTGCTGGCCAGGCCGTTGCTGTTCGCCACGCTGGACGCGGCCGTCGCGGCGGCGCGGGGTGTGCCGGTGCGGGTGCTCGGCGCGGTGTTCCTGGCCGTGGTCGGGGCGTGCACGGCGGAGGCCACCCAGGCGGTCGGCGCGATGCTGCTGCTCGGCCTGCTGGCCGCACCGGCCGGTACCGCACTGCGGCTCACGGGCCGGCCCTACCGAGCGCTGGCCCTGTCCGTGCTGCTGGCACTGGTGGACATCTGGGGCGGGCTGGGCGTGAGTTATGTGGCCCCGAAGCTGCCGCCGAGCTTCGCGATCCTGGCCGTGGCCACCCTGCTGTACGTGGTGGCGCTGGTCGGCACTCAGCCCAGATTCCGGGCCAGCGCGCGCAGCGACCGACGCAAGCTCGACCTGACCACCGTGCGCAACACGGGGATGCCGATCCGGAGATAACGACCGGCGGCAGCCCGCACGTGGATGCTGGCCAGCGTGCCGCCTGCGTGCTCGGCGAACTGGAACGTGGAGTCCATCGGGAACGGGCCAGCGACAGCGCGCAGCTCTATTCGGCCCGGCGGTGCGTAATCGACGACCTGGAACACGTAGTCGATCCGGCGGCCCAGAATGTAGGAGGTGCGGGTGATTTCCGCGCCGGTGCCGAATCCGCCACCGTCGGCTTCCGCGCTCAGTTCGGCGCTGTGAATACCGTTGATCCACTCAGCGTCATGACGCCAGTCCATGGCGTAACCGGCAACCCGCTCGGGCGGCGACGCGATCACCTGCTCGACCCGCACGTCCATGGCCACCGCCGCTCACCTGCCCTGTTGCCCGTCGAACCGGGGCGCCCAGTCTCCCATGAGTAGTCTCACCCGCCGAGCGCGAGTACGCAGCACGACCCGCCGAGGCGGATCAAAACGCACCGTTGGTCTGCCTCTGGCACCCGCCGTCCTCGCGAACCGGCGACACAGCCCCGGCTACGTCGTCGGGCTGTCGACCGAGCTTGCTGGATCTGCTTCAGCCATTAAGCGCGGGAGTATCGCATCACGCAAATCCGCAGTAATACGACTGATCCGTTCGTGGACGATGATCTTCTCGTCCAGCGCGCTGAGTATGTCAGCCGTATCATTCTGAACAACTGTAGGTGGCACTACCACCGGCAATGAACCGAGCATTTTCGTGCTGAGGCTCGGAATCACCGCGCCACTCGTATTACGAATGATCCAGTCCTGAACGACCGGATGGCCGAGGTAGTAGACGAGATAAGGTGCACTGATCAATTGTCCTGCCCGAAGCCGGAGGCACGCTGAGCCGGGCAGCCAGCCGCGCTGATTCGCACTCACCAATGCCTGACGGCCGAGGTGCCCAGTGCGGGAGCAAACGATGTCGTTGGGGAGCAGGCGGTAGCGCGACAGTTCATCGGCGACCTCTGAAGTGACACCCACGGCGCAGGCGTCGGCAATCCTGTTGTTTCGGAGATCTCGCGGCATGACAACCGGGATGTCTGTGGACCTGCGCTCCTTCGAGTTGATCTGAGCGGTGGATGGGCCGGCCAGAATGGCGCAGACCTCGTCAAGTCGATATTCCGCCCAATGGTCCGGAACGGTACCGATCAGCGAATCCATGTCGAGATCCTGTCAAGTTGCCGCTCTGCTGCCGCGTCGACCACTTCGGCACAGCGCTCCAGGAGGGCGAGGTCGTTCCGCAGTTCACCCAACGGTTTGCGAATAGTATCGAACTCAACACTGGAGCCTACGTACCTGGCGGGCGTCAGCACGTAATCCTGGTCACGGATGCGCTCAATGACGACCGAAGCCGAGAATCCCTGAACATCCTCGTATCCGTTGCCCGTTCGCCATTGTTGGAGAGTATTCGTGATCTGGCCCCGGTCCCCGTCGGACAGGCTTCTCTGGGTGCGACTGACCAAGTGTCCGAGATGACTTGCGTCGATGAGGAGAACTTCGCCCTCGCGTGGCCGTTCAGACTGGCGCAGCAGCCAAACAGTTACAGGGATCCCTGTGGAGACGAACAGCTGTGGAGGAAGCGCGATAATCGCCTCGACGATGCCCGCATTGATCATGTTGGCTCTGACCTGACTTTCGGCTCCTCCTCGGAACAGCGTGCCGCCTGGCATGATGACAGCCGCCCTGCCGCGATCCGCAAGTGAGGACATGACGTACTGCAACCAGGCGAAGTTGGTCCAGTTCTTCGGGAGTGTTCCGTACGGGCCTTGTAGCTCCGATACCGGAGTCGACCCGATCGATTCCTTCAGGTCGAACGGGGGGTTCGACAGTACTACGTCAAAGAGTTCGTCAGAAGTCAATTTTCCACCACTGCGAAAAATGGTGTCCGTGCGCACTTCGACATCGGCTGAGATGCGATGGAGCCGCAAGTTCATGCTGGCCAAGGCGGCGGAACGGGCAGAGAGGGCATGCCCGGTGAACGACGCGACGACGTCATGACCGGCGTGCGCCGCAATGTAGTTCGCGGCGCCGAGCAGAAAACCCCCGGAACCACAGCAGGGATCGAACACCCTGGCTCCCGGCGCGGGTGCGACCAGCTCCACAAGGAGTTTGACCACCGCCGAAGGCGTATGCACGCCAGCCCCCCGCCGTCCTTCGGCAGCCGCGAATCGAGTCAACAGAAATTCGAACATCTCGGGGCTCTGGCTGGACCGGTGTATCCGGTCTACCAGTCGAACTATTCCCTCGACTTGGGCTTCGCTGCGTGCGTCGCCAAAGAAAGAGTTGCGGGCGCGGTGCAGGTCATAAAGAATTGGCTGGTCGTCCAGCGCGGCCAGTTCCAGGAGTTGAGGGCGTCCAGAACCGTCGTCGGCCACGATTTCGTTCCAATGGTGGTCATTCGACTCTGCCAGGTAGAGCAGGCCCAATACGAAATCGGCGAATACGGCGATGTCCTCGACTCCGCGGAACCGGATAAGTTCCTTCCATAGCACGTCAGCTTTCGTGACGTGCGATCCGCGAAAGCGGGTCCCGTATGTCGTACCTGGCAGCTCGCTGGGCTTGAGATCTCTCTTCGAGATCTTCCGGTCGTCAAGCCAGTCCGCGATCTCCTGAGACCAGAACAGCTCTTGACCATTCACCTCCTCTGCTGATGGAAATGACGGATGCCGACGGCGCCAGTTACTCACTGCGGACAGTGTGATTCCGAGCAGCCGGGCGACGTCGGACATACTCACCTGACGATCAGGCATGTCGACATCCTCTCAGGACCAGTGCTTCGGTCGCCGCAGAATGATGCCGGCCTTGGTCACGACCTCATCCGGTAGCTGAGCTTGGCGGATCTTGTCGTCGCCGATGAACACGAAGCCGTCGGCTATCTGCTTCAGTTCGGCGGAGTGTCTACGCGGCGGGAAGGCCGCGATGACCCGTTTCGCCGGAAACAGGCTCTTCGTTGTCCGGACCGCAGGGCACAGGTCGCTGTCGGCTGATACTACGAGCGCGGTATCGAAACGGTCGCGTACGGCGTCGGACAGCAGGGCAACGGCGATGTTGACGTCAGTCTCCTTCTCCTCGAAGACCGTCCACGCGCTGCCGCATCCTCGGCATCGCCTGCTCTTCTCCTGGAATCGGCCGTCCTTGATCTCCACCAGGAGACTGTGCTCTCGGAGCGCATCGAGGTAGTCGGACTGGCGCTGCTCACCTTGCGGATCGTTACGGACACGTGCCGTGAAATACGTGACCTGCTCCAGGGTCTGATCGCGCCGCAACAGGCTTTCCGCCAAGGCCTGCAGATCGAGCCACAGGTACTTGCGGTCGTACTTCGCCCGCAGGCCGAAGTACAGATTGAAGCCGTCGACGTAGACAGCGACGCGGACCACGATGCACCTCTCCACCTGGGTTGCGATCACGAGGTATGGTGAGAACACACCACGCCAGGGCGAGCAGCCCTGGCCTGACGGCCCCGGGCGACCGGGGCCGTCTCTTTTGCCGTGGTAATCGTGCCCTGACTCGACACTCCCGCAAGACGTAGGACAACCATAGGTCGGCTGCCCGGCGAGCGCAAGAGCACTGGAGTGCGTGTCAGATTGTTAACCACGCGACAAGGTCGGACGTACCTGGCCGGCCAGTGTTGGTCACCTGACGGTCGTAGGCTCGCGTTGGTGATCGGGTCGGCTGGTCGGCAGCGCGGGTGACAAAACCGTGAAGATCGAGCGGCTGCGGCGGCTGTTCCAGTACTTCGCGGCCACGCAGTGTCGTGGCCGCTCGCCGGACTACGAGACATTGAGCCAAGGTGTGGCCGGCGACGACGCACTGTTGGACCTTGGCCGACCTACCGGGCAGCGAACCGGTGGTCGTCTTCACCGCGACACTACTCAGCTACCTCGACACCGAGGCACGAACGGCTTTCGTCAGCCAACTGCGCAGCGGCCCAGCAGCGGCCCATCGCGTGGATATTCGCGGAATCGCCCGGCCTGGTAGCCACCACCGGACTGCACCTGCCCGCGCTGGACGGCCCACTGGCAAGGCGCAACGGCCTGTACATGGTCGGAGCCAGCCTGTGGCTCGCCGATCGCCACGACGATGACCTGCTCGCCGTGGCCGACCCCTACCTCCGCTGGTCAGCCCCGGCCCGACACGCGGCCGACGATTTCCAATGGCTCAGCTGAACAGCGGTGGGCGGTCAGCCGGCCGGCTCGACCGACTCGATGTTGGCGACCGTGAATTCCCGCTGCGCGTTGCGCAGGTGGCACCACGAGTCCAGCCACCTGCCGTAGAGCTGGCGCGGTTGGATCGCCCGCACCGTCTGGCCGCCGCTCTTGTTGCGATAAGTGATCCGCACGTCGTGCTGGTGATCGACCGCATCGGACAGCAACATCAATTCGGCGTCGTCCAGGTCCGGGTTGAGCATGGCCAACTGGTCGAACGTGTCCGACACGTCCACGCCGCGGCTGGTGTCACCATGTGGATCGGCCAACAGGCGGTCAGCCAGTTCCGTCGCACCCAGCCGGGCGCGCGGAGTCGCGTGCACCGACGCCGTCGCAGCGGCCCGATGTTCTGGCCGTGCCTCCACGATCACCGCGCCCCGCACGTCCTCGGCGACCGGCGACAGCCCCGCCGCACGCAACCGGGCCAGCACGTCGTCCAATTCGTAGGGGCTGGACAGCACGGTGGGCGCCAGCTGGGCCAATGCCAACTTCGCCAACGACCGGGTGTGCAGGATCTCGGTGATCACGGCCTCGTCGGCCAGGACACACGAGCGCATCCCGCGTACCCGGACCTGACCGTGCCGCCGGGCCACGTCGTTGATCAGGTACTCCAACGGCTGGGGCAACGGCCGATCGGACGACGCGGTCAGCTCGGCGAGCAACCGCGTCGCCGTCCATCCGGTGTCCAGCGCCGCCCGCACGCTGGTCGGGGTGAACCGCCAGACCGCCGCCGTGCCCCTGGCCTCGCTCACCGCCGACGCCGCGAGCACCCCCGACACGGCGACCGTCGGCCGGCCGGACACCACCGCGGTCAGATCGGACTGCAGGATCACCGTGCACGGCAACTCCGGCAGCAGGCCGGTCACCAGCTCGGCCAGCCTGTCCGCGACGCTCACCGACCCGTCGTCGTCACTCTCCTGGTCCAGGACGGCCAACAGCAGTTCCCCACATCCGGTCACCACATCGCCCGCGACCACCCCCAGCAGTTCGGCCTCACGCACGGCGGCGATCACCTTCTCGCCGCGGTTGACCTCGTCATAGCCGTGCAGCGGGCAGAACCAGTCGATGTGCTCGCCGGCGGTCCGCACCGACAGGCCACCTGCCGCGGCCCGCAGCAGGGCCTGCCGGATCATGCCGGCGGCCGAGGCGAGCGGTAGCGGCGGCGGCTGTTCCTTCTCGCCGTCGATCTCCCGGCTGGTCGGTGCGTGCTCCAACTCGAACCAGGTGGTCACCAGCGCGGCCCACTGCCGGGACGGCTCGGCAGCACGCCACGTCGAGTACTGCTCGGTCGGCGCGTAACCCGCGTCCACCCGCCCCAGCAGCCCGGCCGCATAGGCCAGATCGATGCCCAGTAACAGGACATCGGCCGGCAACGACAACCGCGCGGCCAGCCGCGACCGTTCCCTCGGCCCGACCCCGCCCTTCTTCAACGCCGTGATCGGGCTCGACCCCGCGTCGTCCAGCAAGGCCGTTGTTGCCTGCAGCATGTCCTGCACCGCGGCCTGGGCCGTGGCCAGGACCGACTCGGCGGCAACCTCGACCCGCGGAATGTCCGGCCGTCCGGTCAGCAGCAGTTCCCGCTCGGCCAGCCAGGCCGCGACCGCAACCTCCCTGGGCATCTCCCATCGGCCGTTGACCCGCAATGCCAGCCCGGCCGCGGCGATCTTTTGGTCCGCGTTCTCGCCCCTCGGCTCCCGGTTGCCGACATAGCCGGGGTAGTACTGGCCGTAGCCGTGCCGCAGTTGGTCGAGCCGATCACGTGCGGCCTTCGGCAACCGGCGTACGACATCGGCCACCGCACGGGCGTCCGCCAACGCGTCGCCCAACCGAGTGATCAACTCCGGCTTACGCAGCCCGGCCACCGCGATGCCCAACGCTTCGGCCGTGGAGCGCAGATCCTCCACCAGTGCGGACCGTGCGATCGTCGCCACCGGCCGGCCGCCGCCGATCTCAGCGGACCAGTGCATCGCCAACCGCTCCGGCAGCCACACCTTGCCGCCATCAGCCCACATCAGCCCACGACCGCACAGATCGTCAACAGCATCCCGCACGGCCATGTCCGGCGCCCCGAGCAGGCGCGCGAGCGCCTCAACCGGCACGGCGGAGCCCAGCGCGGCAGCCGCCTGACCGACAGCCACCGAGGCGCCGTTCACCGACCGCAGAGCGGCAACCAGCGAGTCCGGCCCACTCAACCGCTGCGCCAACTGCCCGAACCCACGCGGCACCGGCTCCACCCGCACGTCCGGCCGGGCCCGCAACAAGCCGAGCAGCGCTGCCTCGTCCAACCCAGCCAAGTACTCGGCGAATGATCCGCGGTCCATGCCGACATTCTGCCGAACGTCCGCTTGCCGCTCCCGACGCCACCGTTGGGCAGGCTCGGGCACCCAAAACCGTCCATGACGCAGGATGTCTACCGGGGATTCGTGTGGGCAAAGGTGTGGAGACGATCTTGGCCTGATCGGCGGTGAAGCCTCTGACCAGGATATTTTGTGGGCCGCCCGGGGCTCGAACCCGGAACCTACAGATTAAAAGTCTGCAGCTCTACCGATTGAGCTAACGGCCCGTCCGGGAGTTTACCGAGCCGGGTCACCGTGGGTGCCTTGGCCCGCTCGGCTGCCCGCTGTGCCGGTCTAACGTCGGGCGGATGAACGACGATCTCGCTGATCTGCTCGGCCTGTCGGACTTCGCGTGGCAGCGGCTGCGCGACCGGATGGCCGGTCTGACCGACGACGAGTACCTGTGGGAGCCGGTGCCGGACTGTTGGACGGTCCGGCCGGTCGGTGACGGGACTTTTCGCGCGGACGGCGACGGGCCGGATCACGTCTTCACCACCCTGTCGTGGCGGCTCTCACACATCGCCTCGCTGCTCGCCGAGGACCGCAACGCCGTGTGGCTCGGTCGGCCACCGACCGACGCCGAGCAGCCCGGTGATCCCGGTACGGCCGCCGAGGCGCTGGCCAGATTGGATGCCGGCTACGGCACCTGGCGGGCAGTCGTCGCGGGCTGCACGTCGGAATCACTGACCGAGCCGATCGGGCCGGCAGGCGGCTACTTCGCGAAGGACACCCGTCGGGCGTTCGTGCTGCACATCCTGGACGAGCTGATCCATCACGGCGCCGAGGCCGCGCTGCTCCGGGACCTCTACGCTGCCCAGGCTTGACAGTTCGGCCGAATTGTTCACTCGATCTGGCGAATAGTCCGCTGTGCGCGTGCACCGGCCGCCCGTTCCTGTCAGTCTTCCCCTCCAGATCGCCTTTTCCGTTCTGGAGGAACCCGAGTGTCGTTTGTGGACCATCGAGTTGGGCTAGCGGCCGGCCGTGTGCGCCTGCTGCTGGCCCGTGCGCTCGTGGTCCTCGGCGGTGCGTTCGCGGTCACGGCGGTCGGCTGGCTGCTCTGCGCAGGCTCCGCCAGCGCGGACACGCTGCCGCCGGTACCCGTGATCCCCTCCGTGGTCTCCGCGATCGCGCCTCAACTGTCCACTCCAGACATCAAGCCGCCCGCGCTGCGGGCCGCTCCCGCACTGCCGCTGGACGGCGTCACCAAGCAGGTGCACGTCGCGGTGTCCGGTGTCGGCGACAAGGTCCACAAGGTCGCGCCCGCTGTGACTCCGGTCACCGATCCGGTGCTGCACCAGGACCGCCCGGTGGCCCCCGCGAAGCGCGTTGTGGTGCCGACACCGCATCACGTCAGCACGCCGGCGGCAACTGTCGAAGCGACACCTGCCACACCGGTCACCTTGGTACCTGACGTGCTGGTCCAGCACCGGCACGTCATCGTGACCCCGATGCAGGCCCAGCGCCCTGTGCCGCTGGCTCCGCCGGGTGCCGGTCACCACACCCCGCTGCTGCCGCCGTTGCAGCCCGCGGGCTCGTCCGATTCGAGTGCGCACGGCGCCGGCAGTGTCGCCGGTGGCGCCGGTGGTGCGCACCTGCCCTTCACTCACGTCCTCGGTGGCGGCCTGAACCTGGCCGGCGCACCGAGCACGTCACGCATCGCCGTGGCTCCCGGCCAGCAGCCGGGTACCTCACCGGACTGACCTTCGCGCGGTCCTCGACCGGGGTGGTCAGCCCCGTCGAGCGGAGCCGGCGCGCCTTGGCGTGCCCACTCAGCCGCGACACATCGCCCCATCTCCGCGGGGACTTCCCGCAATCAAGACCCGGGTGGCCGTCTGCTCCGACGCCTCGCGTCCGGCCGCCCGATCCCCTCCCGCAAGGGAACACGAGAGGAGAATCCATGCACACCTGGGTACGGCGCGGTTTGCAAACCACGCTCGTCACCGGTGGTCTGCTGATGCTCGGCACGGGCATCGCATCAGCAGGCGAGAACGTCAACCCGGATCAGCCCCCGAGCCCGGTCGACGCCGGCGTCTCGGTCCCGATCGACACCAGCCACAACGCTGTTGGTACGCCGTTCGGCCAGTACCAGACCCCGTCGGTGAACCGCACCATCAGCACGGGTGACGTGACCGGCTCGGTGCCCAGCGCCGGTGGCCTGTCCACCGACGCACTGCCGACCAAGGCCGTCTCCACGAAGGCCCTGCCGGCGACGAAGGCCCTCCCGGCCACCAAGGCACTCCCGACCAACGCGCTGCCCACGGGCAACCTGCCCACCGGCAACCTGCCGGTCGGGTCGGCCACCTCGGTGCTCGGTCAGGCCAACCCGCTGATGAACCAGGCCAAGCCGGACCTGCAGGGTCTCGGTGCGGGCCAGGGCATCTTCCGTGGCAACCGCGTGAACGCGGACGTCGTGGTGCCGATCCAGTTGTGCGGCAACGCGATCGCTGTCGGCGGCGACGCTGCCGAGAACGCGACCTGCAGCCAGACCATCAAGCACTCCGACCCGATCACCACCAACGGTGACGATGAGGCGCTGGCCGACAACGTGATCGGCGTCAACGGCACCATCCCGGTGCAGTTGACCGGCAATGCCATCGCGGCAGCGGGCAATGCGTTCGCGCACACCGTTGCCGGGCAGAGCGGCACCACCGGTGGCGACATCCGGACGTCCGGTGACGCCGGCACGGTGGCCGGCACGATCGGTGCGGCCCAGGTGGCCACGCCGGTGCAGGTCGCCGACAACGCCATCGCGGGTGCCGGCACGGCGGGCGCCGACTCGGTGTCCGAGTCCGACGCCATGTCCAAGGGTTCGCTGCGGACCAGCGGCAAGAGCGGCACCGTGGCCGGCACCGTCGCCGGTGTCCCGGTCGCCGTGCCGGTCCAGGTGGACGGCAACGGCATCAGCGGGATCGGCAACGCCGCGTCCAAGTCGACGAGCACCAGCAACGCGACTGCCGGCACGACCAACTCGCACAACATCGGCCTGTGGGGACACCCGACCTGGGTGCTCACCAACGGCGACCCGTCCACGGGTTCCGGCAACGTCGCTCAGCCGCAGGTGTCCGGCCCGGTGTCGCTGGACGACAACGCGGCGGGCGCGATCGGCAACACGTCGGCGAACAGCACCAACAACAGCACCGACTCCGCCGGTGGCCTGAGCAGCACCACGGGCAAGGGCTCGACCGCTGCCGGCAACTTCGTCGACGCCCCGGTGGCACTGCCCACCAGTGGCGCCGGCAATGGCGTGGCGGGCATCGGCAACGCCGCCACCAAGCACACCAACAACGTGTCGTCGACCGCGGGTGGCGACACCCTGACCAACGGCGACAGCTCCACACTGTCCGGCAACTCGGCGAACGTGCCGCCCGCCGGCGCTGTGGACGTCTGCGGTGACTCGGCTGGTGGCATCGGTGGTGCCGCGGGTAGCTGCGACAACAACGTGACCTCCGCGACCGGTGGTTACAACGGCACGACCGGCAACGGCTCGACCGGTTCCGGCAACATCGGCCAGACCCCGGTCGGCATCGCGCCGGAGAGCTACGGCACCGCGGTCGGTGGCGCCGGCAACGCGACGTCCACCGCGAACGAGACCAAGTCGGTCACGTCCGGTGGCACGCCGAACAGCGCCGACGACAACGGCACGCTGACCAGCAACGTGGTCAGCACGCCGACCGCGGTGCCGGCCCAGGTGTTCGGCGACGCGGTCAGCGCAGCCGGCAACTCGGGCGTCATGACCGACAGCGACACCACCACGACGGCGGGCGGCCCGGCCAAGGCCACCGGTCACAACGCCACTGGTGCCGGCAACATCGTGTTCGTGCCCACCTCGGCGCCGACCCAGTTGTTCGGCGACACGGACACCGTCGTCGGCAACGGCAGCACGCTGACCCAGAACCACACGCTGTCCCAGGCGGGTGGCGACGCGCACTCCAACGGTGCGGGCGGCAGCCTGGCCGGCAACGTCGTGCAGGTCTCCAGTGACCCGGTGGACCAGGTGTTCGGCGAGGCAGGCGACGCTGTCGGCATCGGCGGCAGCAACACCGGCAACACGCTGGACTCGACGGCTGGTGGCGACACGACCACCACCGGCGACTACGGCTCACTGGCCGGCAACGCGGTCGCGGTGCCGGACTCGGTGACCAACCAGTTGTTCGGTGACGCCATCGCGGCGGGTTCGAAGACCTACGCGAACGGCACCAACGACTCCGGCATGGCCAGCGGCGGCACGCTGCGCAGCTCGGGCGTCGGCGGGACCGGTTCGGGCAACGTGGCAACGGTGCCCGTCGAGTCCGACCCCGACCTGTTCGGTGACGCTGTCGCGGCGCTGGGCAGTGGCACCGGTGTCGCGGAGAACAACTCCGTGATCGACAACGGTGGCGACAGCTTCACCCACGGTGGCGGCACGTTGGACGCGTACAACTTCAACGAGCCGCTGGGTGCCGACGTCGACGTGCTGGACGCCCCGATCGGCGTGCTCGGTGACGCCGACACGATGGTCGAGGACAACAGCGTCGTGAACAACGGCTACGACACCTCGGACGACAGCGTCATGGCGCTGCCGGGTGGCTTCGGCGGTCAGATGGGCTACGGCGCCTTCACGCCGACCGCCCCGAGCCTGCCCACCGGTGCGCTGAACATGCCGTCGGTGCCGTCCTTCGGTGGCGCGCCGAGTGGTCTCGCCCCCCAGGCGCAGGCTGCTCCCGCACCCTCCGTCGGCCAGCTCCCGGGCGTGCCGCAGGTGCCTTCGGTGTCGCTGGTGCAGGGTGCGCTCGGCAACGCGGGCCAGCTGCCCGTGCAGCACGTGACCACGGCGCCCACCTCCGCGGTGAGCAGCGTGCAGTCGCTGGGCAACGTGAGCAAGGGACTGTCCGGCGGTTCCGGTATCTCGGGTGTGCTGCCGGTGCACTCGGCTCTGCTGCCGCGCATCTGAACACACCGATCGAGTAGCGAACGCGAGGCCCGGGAGATCATCTCCCGGGCCTCGCGCCACGTCATGGGTGGACCGTGGCCGCTTCGAGAATGCCGTCGATGACCTGCTTGATCCGGCCCGCCGCGCTGGCCCGGTCCGGTTGGCCCGCGTCCAGCCAGGCGATGATCGCCTCCAGCGTGACGGTCGGGATGAGATGGGACGCCCACTCGGCCCACGCCGGATCCGGGATGGTGGGACCGAGCAGGCGTAAGGCGATGCCGAAGCCGCTGGCCCGGATGCGGTCCACGGCGGCGCGGAACTCGGGCTCCCGGGCGGCGTGGTGGAACAGCAGCCGGAAGCCTGCCGGCTCGTCGGCGGCGGCGGACAGCAGGGCGTCGATGCTGAACTCGTCGAAGTCCGGCGCTCCGGTGACGGCGTCCAGCAGATCGCGCATCCGGTCCAGGACTGCTTGGTAGAGCGCGGTTTTCGACTCGAAGTGGGTGTAGACGACCATGCGGGTGACGCCTGCCTCGCGGGCCACGTCGTCCAGGCTGGTGGCGGCGAAACCGGACCTGGCGAACGCCTCGGTGGCTGCCCGCAGGATCTGCTCCCGTCTGGCGGCTCTCGGCAGCCTGCGGGTCCCTGCCGACGTTGCGCCATCCGTGGTCATGTGCTCAGTGTCCATCACGATTTGTTGACCCACATATCTATATACGCAAGTCTAGTTAGCATGACTGAGCTGCCAACGCTGCCCTTCGACCGGCCGAATGTGTTGTCCCTGGCACCGAGGATGCGCGAACTCCAGGCAGAGGCACCGATCACCAAGGTGCGTACCGCCACCGGAGACGAAGCCTGGCTGGTCACCCGCTACGACGAAGTGAAAGCGCTGTTCGCCGACCCGAGGCTGGGCCGGTCGCACCCGAAGCCCGAGGAGGCCGCCCGGATCTCCGAGTCGGCGCTGCTCGGCGGTGCGAAGGACGGTTACGAGACCGAGGACGTCGACCACAACGCGATGCGGTCCCGGCTGGTGCCCCGGTTCTCGCCCCGCCGGATGCGGCTGCTGAAGCCGCAGGTGGAGCAGATGGTGGACGACCTGCTGGACAAGCTGGCCGGCGAAACGCCACCCGCCGACCTGCACGAGTCGCTGGCCTTCCCGCTGCCCGTGCTGGTCATCTGCGAACTGCTCGGTGTGCCGTTCGAGGACCGTGGCCACTTCCGCGCACTGTCCACCGGCATGGCCGACCTGCACGACCACCAGAAGTCGATGGCGGCGATGGGCGCACTGCGCGGCTACGTGCGCGAACTGGTGGCCCGCAAGCGGGTCGAGCCGGGCAACGACGTCCTCACCGAGCTGACCCAGATCGAGGACGGCTCGATCAGCGACGACGTGATCGCCGAACTCGGTGCCGCCGTGCTGTTCGCGGGCCACGAGACCACGGTGGGCCGGATCGACCTCGGCACCATCCTGTTGCTGGCCAACCCGGACCAGCTCGAACTGCTGCGCTCCGACCCGAGTGTGGTGCCGTCCGCCGTCGAGGAGATCCTGCGGCTGAGCGTCGGCGCCGACAACGGGGGTATGCCGCGCTACGCCCGGTCCGAGATCGAGGTCGGCGGTGTGCGGATCGGCACCGGGGACGCCGTGCTGCTGTCCATCGGCTCGGCCAACCAGGACGAGACCGTGTTCCCGGAGCCGGAACGGCTGGACACCGGCCGGGAGCACCTGACCTCGCACATGTCCTTCGGCCACGGCGCCCGCTACTGCATCGGCGCCGTGCTGGCCAGGATCGAGCTGACCGCCGTGTTCGAGCGGCTGTTCACCCGGATCCCGACCCTGCGGCTGGCCGTGCCGGTCAGTGAGCTGAAGTGGCGGTCGCACCTGTTGACCGGCGGTTTCGCCGAGGTGCCCGTCACCTGGTAGCGCTACAGCGGGTTGTGCACGCCGAGCGGTGCGGTGGTGAACGGGCCACCCATGAACACCGGACCGCTCGGCGGCGCTGCCCCGCTGCTCAGCTTCGCCGCGAACTGCTCGGCGTCGTCCCGCGGCCGGTAGCCGAGTTCTTCTGCCTCGCGCAGTGAACAGACCCTGCGGGTGTTGGCCGACACGCCCCAGACGATCCGGTAACCAGGATTGTGTGCCGTCAGGCACGCCTCGATCAGCCGGCCGCAGTCATCCGGTGAGAGCCAGGTGGCCAGGCCACGCTCGTCCCACGGCGCCTCGAAGCAGGTGCCGATCCGGATGCAGATCACGTCCATCCCGAACCGGTGGTGGTACAGGGCGCCGAGCGCCTCGATGGCCGCCTTGCTCACGCCGTAGTAGGTGTCCGGGCGGGGTGACGTGTCCGCGTGCAGGCCGTCCGGGCCGTCCTCGCCGACCACCCGGAAACCGGCCGCGTGGTTGCTGGACGCCAGGATCACCCTGCTCACCCCGGCTGTCCTGGCCGCGTCCAGCACGCTGTGCGTGCCGTCCACGTTGGTGGCCAGGATGTTGGCCCAGGTGTCCTCCCTGCTCTGCCCGCCGAGGTGCACGACGGCGTCCACCCCGTCGATCGCGGCCGCCAGCACGTCGGGGTCGCTGATCGAACCGGTGACGATCTCCACCTGCTCGTCGGCGGCGGCCGGTGTCGGCGGCACGATGTCCAGCAGCCGCAGGGTGCGGTCCGGAGTGGCCAGTCGGGTGCGCAGGAACGTGCCCACGATGCCGGCCGCCCCGGTGATCAGGATCCGCTCAGGCAACGGATTCGTCCTTTCTACAAAGGTCAGCGGATGCCGGCCCGGCGCAGCCGCTGGCTGAGGTCGGCGGCGACATCGGCCAGCAGCCCGCCGATCCTGGCCGCCTCGGCGTCGGTGGCCATGTCGGCCGACATGGAGCAGCTCAGCGCGTCGGTGGCCGGGATCCGGTAGGGCACGACCGCCGCCGAGCAGGCGACGCCGATGGTGCCCTCCTCGTGTTCGGTCGCGTAGCCGAGGTCCCTGATCCTGGCCAGGTCGGTGAGCAGCAGGTCGCGGGTGGCGATGGTGTGGTCGGTGAGTGGGGACAGGGTGGCCGGCAGCAGGCCGGTCACCTCGTCCTGCGTCAGTTCGGCCAGCAGCGCCTTGCCCAGCGACGTCGCGTACGCGGGCAGTGTCCGGCCGACCCTGGACACCAGGTGCTGCGAGTGCCGCGACTCCCTGGTCTCCAGGTAGACGACCTGGTCGCCGCACAGCCGCGCGTAGTGCGCCGTACAGCCGGTCTGTTCCCTGATCCGCTCCAGGGCGTCGGTGGCATAGGGCATCACCGGGTCGCGGTCCAGGTAGGCGGTGCCGCAGATGAGCGCCCGCACACCGAGCCGGAACCGGGTGCCACCCGCGTCGGTCTCGATCCAGCCGGCGTCGCGCAGCGTGCGCAGCAGCCCGTGCAGGCTGGAGCGGGGGAACCCGGTGCGGGCGTGCAGATCGGCCAGGGACGTCCAGGCCGGGTTGGCCGCAAACGTTTCCAGCAGGTCGATCGTGCGCCGGGCCGACTTGACGCCGGTTCCCTCGCCGCCATCGCTGGGCTGACTGGTCTCGTCGTGGATGGCCCGTATGTCGGCTTCACGCGCCATTGGCTGCTCCTGTACTTGATACTGGTTCAACCATATGTCATCGTTCAGATATATGAACACCCCCGGATGATGGGAAGTGGCGAGACATGACCGACCTGGCCGGACTGCTCGCCTTCCCGCTGACCCCGTTCACCGAATCGCTCGAAGTCGACCTGGACGTGTTCGGCGAGCAGGTCGAGGCACATCTGGACGCGGGCGCCGGAGCACTGTTCGTGGCCTGCGGTACCGGGGAGTTCAGTTCACTAGCGCCGCACGAGGTCCGCGCCCTGCTGCGCCGGGCCCGCGAGGTGGCGGCGGGTCGGGTTCCTGTCTTGGTCGGCGCCGGTGGCGGGCCGGAGCTGGCCAGGGCCGGTGTGACCATGGCCGAGGGCGAGGGGGCCGATGGTGTGCTGCTGTTGCCCCCGTACCTCGTGTCGGGTCCGCCGGCCGGTTTGGTCGACCACGTTCGGTACGTCGTGCGGGACAGGGACGTACCGGTGATCGTCTACCACCGTTCGCCAGGGGTGTTCACCCCCGGCGCGGCGATGTCGTTGCTGGACGTGCCGAACGTGGTCGGCCTCAAGGACGGTTTCGGCGACGTCGACCTGATGACCAGGATCGTGTCGTCGGTACGCGGCAGCGGCCACCCGAGGGCCGCCGAGTTCCTGTTCTTCAACGGCCTGCCCACCGCCGAGGTGTCCGCCCGGGCCTACCAGGCGATCGGCGTGCCCGCCTACTCGTCGGCGGTGCACTGCTTCGCGCCGACCATCGCGCACGCGTTCCACCACGCGCTGAACACCGGTGACGACAAGACCGTCGAGCGCCTGCTGCTCGGCTTCTACCTGCCGCTGGTCGCCCTGCGCGACGAGACGCCCGGCTTCGCCGTGTCGCTGGTCAAGGCCGGTGCCCGGCTGCGCGGGGACAAGGTCGGTGGTGTCCGGCCGCCGCTGTGCGACCCGACGACCGAGCAGGTCGGACGACTGGAACGGATCATCGCGGCCGGTCTGGACCTGGTCCGATGAAGATCCTGCGCGCGGAGCTCACTCCGGTCGCGTTCGCGGACGCGCCACTGCTCAACGTCATGGGCGTGCATGAGCCGTGGGCGCTGCGCAGCGTGCTGAGGCTGGTCTGCGAGGACGGCGTCGTCGGGCTCGGTGAGTCCTATGGGGACAGTGCGTTCCTCTATGTCGCCCAGCGGGTGGCCGACCGGCTGGCCGGGCACGACGTGTTCGACCTGCCCGGTCTGCGCGCCATCGTGGTGGACGCCGTCGCCGGCCGGGTCTACGCCGACCAGCACGGCCTGACCGGCGCGTTCTCCGGTGACAAGACGCTGGCCACGGTGTACTCGCTGTTCGAGGTGGCCGCGCTGGACGCGCAGGGCCACACGCTCGGCAGGCCGGTCACCGACCTGCTCGGCGGGCGGGTGCGCGACCGGGTCGACTTCGCCGCCTACCTGTTCTACAAGTACGGCAAGCATGCCGACGGCCGGTCCGACGAGTGGGGCGAGGTGCTCACCCCGGACACCGTGGTCGCCGAAGCGAGAACAATGGTGGACCGCTACGGCTTCGGCTCGATCAAGCTCAAGGGCGGTGTGCTGCCGCCGGACGACGAGATCGACGCCGTGCGTGCGCTGGCCGACGCGTTCCCCGGCCGCCCGCTGCGGATCGACCCGAACGGGGCGTGGACACCGGCCACCGGCATTCGCGTGGCCCGTGAACTGGACGGCGTGCTGGAGTACCTGGAGGACCCGACGCCGGGCATCCCCGGCATGGCCGAGGTCGCTGCCGCCGCGAACATGCCGCTGGCCACCAACATGTGCGTCGTCCGGTTCGCCGACCTGCCGGCCGCCGTGGCCCAGGGTGCCGTCGGCATCGTGCTGTCCGATCACCACTACTGGGGTGGCCTGCGGCTCACCCAGTCGCTGTCCGTGCTGTGCGAGACGTTCGGCATCGGCCTGTCCATGCATTCCAACAGCCATCTCGGCATCAGCCTCGCCGCCATGGTGCATGTCGCCGCCGCCACACCGCACCTGACCTACGCGTGTGACACGCACTGGCCGTGGAAGACCGAGGACATCATCGTGCCGGGGGTGTTGGAGTTCGCCGACGGCGCGGTCGCGGTGCCGACCGGGCCGGGGCTGGGCATCGAACTCGACGAGGACGCACTGGCCCGGGCGCACGAGAACTACGTGCGGTGTGGGCTGACCGCGCGGGACGACGCCACCTACATGCGGCGGTTCGAACCCGACTTCCAGCCGAACATCCAGCGGTGGTGACCGCATGCACGTGACCGGCTACGCCTACCCGTGGGACGTGCTGGACGATCCCGGTTTCGTTGCCAGGGCAACAGATCTCGGTGTCGACGAGGTGGCCGTGGCGGTCGCCTACCACGGGACGAGGGCGGCGACGCCGTGGCGGGCGGACCGTGCCGCGATGTTGGCCGGGCACTCGGCGCTGTACCGGCCGGTGCGCGACGACGTGTGGCGGTTCCGTGCGCTGCGGCCCGAACCGGCCGGCTGGATGACCACATCGGACAGTGCCGGCGATGCGATCCGCACGCTGGCCGCCGCTGGTATGAGCACTGCGGCCTGGCTGGTGCTGACGCACAACTCCCTGCTGGGCAACAGGTTCCCCGCGATGACCACCAGGGACTGTTTCGGCCAGCCGTACCCGTGGGCGCTGTGCCCGACCCGGGCCGAGGTCCGCGACTACGCCGCCACGCTGGCCGCCGAGTGCGTCCGTGACCTGCCGGTGGACGCGGTGCTCCTGGAGTCCTGCGGGCAGATGGGTGCCGTGCACCAACATCTGCACGAGAAGACCGACGCCGTGTGGGCGCCCGCCGTGCAGCGGCTGCTGTCCATCTGCTGTTGCGGTGCCTGCCTGGACGCGTGGCGGGCAGCCGGACTGGACCACCGCCGCACCAGGGCGCTGATCAGGGAACAGGTGCTGGCCATCATCGCGGTCGGCGACCTGGACCGGACCGACGACGACCTGCCGGCCGATCTGCTGGCCACGGTACTGGCCTGCCGGCAGCAGGCCACCGACCAACTGCGCGGCGAAGTGCTGGCCGCCATCGGTCCGCAGGCCAGGGTCGTGCTGCACGGCAGTCCCGACCCGTGGGCGACCGGTGCGCTGCCCGGCCTGACGCCATCAGCCGGCAAGGACGTCGGCGCCGTGGTCGTGCCGTGCTGGCAGCCGCAGACCGGCGTGGACCTGATCGCCGCCGCCAGGGCCGACCTGCCGGCCGGTGTCGACGTCGGCGCCTACGTGACCGCGGTGAGCGCGGCAGGCGTGCCGGACATCGCAGGCTACGTGCGGGCACTCGCAGGCGCGGGCGCCACCGAACTGCACCTGTACCACCTCGGACTCGGCGGCCCGGCCCGGCTGCCCGACCTGCGCGCCGCGGTCACCGCGGCGCACGGGTGACCAGTTGATCTGACGGCGCACAGCGCAAGGAGGCGCACATGTCGCTCAGCACAACGACAACCGGCTTCGACTCGACCGTCTGGGTCGGCGGGGCACGGTTGGACGCGGCGCACGGGCTGGATCTCGTGTCGGAACACGGGCACCGGAAGTCGTGGTTCCACGGCCCGGACGGCGTCGCCCACCTGGGCACCGACCCGCACTGCGCGCATGTGTCGCCCAGCGCGTCGGCGCAGGCCAGAGTCGTGCTCGGCCGGTGGCGGGTGCTGGCCAACACGTCGGTCGTGCAGGCCGTCGAGATGCCGGACTGGACGGTGGGCGTCTGCTTCTTCGCGGCGGCCACGGTGCGCGGCACCTCGGTATCCGGGCCGGCCGCGGTGCTCTCCGGGCACTGCAGGGCAGGCCAGACCATCGCGGTGGCCGATCCGACGCGGACACAGAACGTGCTGCGCGTGACGGTGGACCGGCCCGGCTGGCGGGTCATCGCGGCCGATCCGTCGGTCACCGTCGTGGCCACCGGTCGGCACGTCGTGGTGGACATCGACGTCGCCGGCTCGCAGGGCGCGACGCACACCTTCACCCTGCGTTGAGGCCACATTGGGCCATCGGGCACGATGAGTGAATGGCGCAGGTGAAGGCGACCGCGGAACGGACCATCGGAGCCCCGGTCGAACAGGTCTGGCAGGCGCTCGCGAACTACGCGGACGTGCGGCCGACGCTGCTCACCGAGCACTTCAGCGAGTACGAGGTGCGCGCGGGCGGCAGCGGTGGCGGCACCACCGTGCACTGGAAGCTGGCCGCGACCAGCAAGCGCGTGCGGGACTGCCTCATCGAGGTCGCGGAACCCGCCGAGCACGAGTTGATCGAGCGGGACGCCAACTCCAGCATGGTCACCACGTGGCGGGTCCGGCCCTCCGGCAACGACAACAGCGCTGTGTCGGTGGAGACCACCTGGGACGGTGCGACCGGTGTCGGTGGCTTCTTCGAGCGGACGTTCGCGCCCGGCGGCCTGCGCAAGATCTACGACGGCATGCTCGCCAACCTGGACCGCGTCGTCAGGGCCTGACCCGCGGGGCGGGCTATCTTTCCTGCATGGTGTGGTCCGATCTGTTCTCGCTCCAGGTGCCCGCGTGGGAGAAGGTACTGCGCACCGTGCTGGTGTACGCAGGCCTCGTGTTCCTGCTGCGGCTGGCCGGCAAGCGGGATCTCGCGCAGCTCAACACGTTCGACCTCGTCGTGATGCTGCTGCTGTCCAATGTGGTCCAGAACGCGATCATCGGCGCGGACAACAGCCTGACCGGTGGGCTGATCGGCGCCGGGGTGCTGGTCGCGGTCAACTCGGCCTGGGTGCGGGTGGTGAACCGGCGGCCCAAGCTGACGGCGATCTTCGAGGGCACGCCGACCACCCTGGTGCAGGACGGCCAGGTGGTGTCCAGCCTGCACCGGCTCGGCCTGCGCAAGGCCGACGTCGCGGCCGCGCTGCGCAGACAGGGCGCCGGCTCGATCGGGGAGGTCGCCCACGCCAGCCTGGAACCGGGCGGGGCGATCGTGGTGGACCTCAAGCCGGAGGCCGAGGACCTCACAGTGGGTGACTTCCGGGCGGGCGAGATGGGCCAGGCCGCGCTGATCGCGGCGTTGCGCGAGGAGATCCAGCACCTGACCGAACGGGTGGACGCCGGTTTCGCCGAACTACGACGGTGATTTCGTGACCGCGCACGCTCCGTTTGAGCATTAAGCTCAATGCCTCACCTGGGGGGATGTGCGATGCGTAAGTCATTCATGTCCGCGGTAATTGCCGTCGGACTGGCTATTTCGGGCAGTATGCCGGCGTTGGCCGCCACGGCGCCCGCGCAGCTGAACCCGCAGGTGGCCGTCGACGTTGTCGACCCGACGGTGCCGAGTGTCGTGCGGGCCTCCGCGCAGGGCTCCACCGACACCGTGCCCATCACCGGTTACTCGTTCGACTTCGGCGACGGCACGGCACCGGTGGCCTCGACGTCCGGTATCGCGGCGCACCGATACGCGGCGCCGGGCAACTACCACGTCATCGTCACCGTGACCGACAGCGGCGGTGCCGTCGAGCAGGCCGAGGCGCCGGTCGCGATCGGCAGCGCCTACGTCCCGATGTCCCCGGTTCGCGTGCTGGACACCAGGAGCGGCATCGGCGGGCCGAGCGGCAAGATCCGCGCGAACTCGACGCGAGTGATACCGGTGGCCGGTCTCAACGGCATCCCGGCAGGCGGCGTGACCGCCGTCGTGCTGAACGTGACCGGCACCGACGCCACTGCGGCCACCTTCCTCACCGCCTATCCGACCGGCACGCCCCGGCCCGCGACGTCCAACCTGAACCTCACCGTCGGAGCCACCGTGCCGAACCTGGTGACGGTGCCGGTCGGTGCCGACGGCACGGTGACCATCTACAACCACGTCGGCACGACCGACGTGATCGCGGACATCGAGGGCTACTACAGCTTCGCCGACGACACCGCCAACGGCTTCGGCGAGGGCTTCACGACCGCTGACGCGATCACCCGGCAGGTGGACACCCGGACCGGTCTCGGCGTGCCGAAGGCCAAGGTGGGCGCGAACACCACGCTCAAGGTGCCGGGCCTGGCCGGCAATCCCGCCACCACACACATAGTCGCGGCCATTCTCAACGTCACGGTCACCGACGCCACCGCGGCCGGCTTCCTCACGGTGTCACCGGACGGCAGCCCTCGGCCGACCGCGTCCGATCTCAACTTCACGGCAGGTGCCACCGTGTCCAACCTGGTGATCGCGCCGGTCGGACCGGACGGCACGATCGACTTCTACAACCACGTGGGCAGCGTCGACGTACTCGTGGCCACCGAGGGCTTCATCGTCTCGACCGCCGGGCCGGGCGAACTGCCGTTCCAGACGTTCTCGCCGATCCGCCTGCTGGACACCAGGAACGGCACCGGCGGGCCGGTCGCCAAGATCGGTGCCGGCCAGGTGCGGGCGGTGGAGGGCCGCGAGCTGCCCGGTGGGCGCGACGGTGTCGACCTGGACACCGTGGTGCTGAACGTGACCGTCACCAACGCGACCGCCAACACGTTCGTCACCGTCTATCCGGACTCCCACGTGCCGACGAACGTTTCCAACGTCAACATCTCACCGGGCCAGACAGTTTCGATTCAGGTCGTGGTGGCGACCAATGTGACGAGTGCCAACGACGGCACATTCGACATCTTCAACCACGTCGGCTCGGTGGACGTGGTGGTCGACCTGTTCGGGTTCTTCTCGCACGACTGAACGTGACACGGCGGAGCGCCGCAGATCACAGAATGCTGGACTCGTGACCTTGTAACACGGCATGCTCCGCACGTGACGTCGGACACCGCACAGCACACAACACGGACCGTGATCGGGGTGCCGAAGGAGACGGCGGCTGGTGAACGCCGGGTCGCCATGGTGCCCAAGGTGGTCGAGCGACTGATCGCGTCAGGGGTTGACGTGGTCGTCGAGGAGGGTGCCGGGCTCGGGGCGTTGATCCCGGACCAGGCGTACGAGGACGTGGGCGCCACCATCGGCGATCCATGGCCCGCGGACGTGGTGGTCAAGGTCAATCCACCGAGTGAGCCGGAGATCGGCAAGCTCCGCTCCGGTGGCACGCTGATCGGCTTCCTCGCGCCGCTGACCAGCCCGGACACCATCGCGGCCCTGAAAGCGGCCGGGGTGGTCGCGTTCGCCATGGAGTCGGTGCCCAGGATCTCCAGGGCCCAGTCCATGGACGCGCTGTCCTCGCAGGCCAACGTCGGCGGCTACAAGGCCGTGCTGCTGGCCGCGGAGTTGTCCACCCGGTTCTTCCCGATGCTCACCACGGCGGCCGGCACGGTGAAACCGGCGACCGCGCTGGTGCTCGGCGTCGGCGTGGCAGGTCTCCAGGCGCTGGCCACCGCCAAGCGGCTCGGTGCCAGAACCACCGGCTACGACGTGCGGCCCGAGGTCGCCGAACAGGTGAAGTCGCTCGGTGCGCAGTGGCTGGACCTGGGCATCGAGGCGGCGGGCGAGGGTGGCTACGCCAGGGCGCTGACCGATGACGAGCGCGCCGAGCAGCAGCGCAAGCTGAGCGAGGCGATCAGCGGATTCGACGTGGTGATCACCACCGCGCTGGTGCCCGGCAGGCCGGCGCCGAAGCTGGTCAACGCGGAAGCCGTGCGCAACATGAAACCGGGCAGCGTCGTGGTCGACATGGCAGGCGAGACCGGCGGCAACTGCGAGCTCACCGAGCCCGGCCAGGTCGTGGTGAAGCACGACGTGACGATCGCGTCGCCGCTGAACCTGCCGGCCACCATGCCCGAACACGCCAGCGAGCTGTACGCGCGCAATGTGCTGGCACTGCTGCAACTCATGCTCGTCGACGGCGCCGTCGCCCCTGACTTCTCGGACGAGGTACTGGCGAAGTCCTGTGTCACACGAGAAAAGGAGGCGTGATGTTCCTGGCCAATCTGGCGATCCTCGTGCTGGCCGGCTTCGTCGGCTTCGCGGTGATCTCCAAGGTGCCCAACACACTGCACACACCACTGATGTCGGGCACCAACGCGATCCACGGCATCGTGCTGCTGGGTGGCCTGATCGTGCTGGGCACCACGGCTTCCGGTGTGCTGGACAAGATCCTGCTGGTCATCGCGATCGCGTTCGGCACCATCAACATCGTCGGCGGCTTCCTGGTCACGGACCGCATGCTGGGCATGTTCAAGCGCAAGCCCGAAGTTCCCCAGAAGGGTGCCGCCGACGATGAATAGTGTCATCCAGATCCTCTACATCATCGCGTTCGCGCTGTTCATCTACGGCCTGATGGGCCTGACCGGCCCGAGGACCGCGGTGCGCGGCAACCAGATCGCTGCGGTCGGTATGGTGATCGCGATCATCGCGACCCTGCTCACCCCCGGCATCAGCAACTGGGTGCTGATCGCGCTGGGCATCGTGCTCGGTGCGCTGGTCGGCGTGCCCAGCGCGCGGCAGGTCAAGATGACGGCGATGCCGCAGATGGTGGCGCTGTTCAACGGTGTCGGCGGTGGCGCCGTGGCGCTGATCGCGTGGGTCGAGTTCCGGGACAGCCACGACTACGCCAACCTCGCCGCCTACGTTCCCGTCACGTCGCTGTTCGCGGCGATCATCGGTTCGCTGTCGTTCTGGGGTTCGCTGGTGGCATTCGGCAAGCTCCAGGAGATCCTGCCCGGCAGGCCGATCACCGTTGGCAAGCAACAACAACTGGTCAACCTCGTGCTGCTGGTCGCTGCCGTGGCGTGTGCCGTGATCATCGGTGTCGGCGTGAACTCGCAGCTGCTGATCATCGGTGTACTGGTGTTCGCGGCGGTGCTCGGCCTGATGGTGGTGCTG
>DASXYT010000244.1:0-18514 GCA_036502345.1 Pseudonocardiaceae bacterium
AACTAGATGTCGCGGAACGACTCGATGCTCGCGCCGAGGGCGTTCAGGCGGGCGGCGAGGTCCTCGTAGCCGCGGTTGATCACGTACACGTCACGCAGCACCGACGTGCCCTTGGCGGCGAGCATGGCCAGCAGCACCACCACACCGGGCCGCAGCGCCGGCGGGCAGATCACCTCGCCGCCCGACCAGTGCGTCGGGCCCTCGACGTAGACGCGGTGCGGGTCCAGCAGGGTCACGGTGGCGCCGAGCTTGGTCAACTCGGTCAGGTACAGCGCCCTGTTCTCGTAGACCCAGTCGTGGATCAGTGTCGAGCCGTGCGCCGTGGCCGCGATCAACGCGAAGAACGGCAGGTTGTCGATGTTCAGCCCGGGGAACGGCATCGGGTGGATCTTGTCCCTCGGCGCGCGCAGCAGGGACGGCCGCACGGTGAGATCGACGAGCCTGGTCCGACCGTTGGCCGCCGGATACTCCTCGGTGCGGTCGTAGTCCAGGCCCATCTCCTCCAGCAGCGCCAGTTCGATCTCCAGGAACTCGATCGGCACCCGCTGGATGGTGATCTCCGACCCGGTGACGATCGCGGCGGTGAGTAGGCTCATCGCCTCGATCGGGTCCTCGGACGGTGCGTAGTCGACGTCCTTGTTGATGTCGGCCATGCCGTGCACGGTCAGCGTCGTGGTGCCGATGCCCTCCACCCGCACGCCCAGCGCGGTCAGGTAGAAGCACAGGTCCTGCACCATGTAGTTGGAACTGGCGTTGCGGATCACGGTCGTGCCGGGACGCCGGGCCGCCGCCATCAGGACGTTCTCGGTGACGGTGTCCCCGCGTTCGGTGAGCACGATCGGCCGCTGCGGCCACGCGTCGACGTCCACCCTGGCGTGGTAGTTGCCGTCGGTGGCCTTCACTTCCAGGCCGAACGGGCGCAGCGCGGTCAGGTGCGGTTCGACGGTCCTGGTGCCCAGCGCGCAACCGCCGGCGTAGGGGAGTTCGAACTCGGTCCTGTGGTGCATCAGCGGGCCGAGGAACATGATGATGCTCCGGGTGCGGCGGGCCGCTTCGACGTCCATGCCGGCCAGGTTGAACTCGGCAGGCGGCACGATTTCCAGGTCGTTGTCGGCGCCGATCCACCTGGTGCGCACGCCGATGCTGTTGAGCACTTCCAGTATGCGGTTGACCTCTTCGATCCTGGCCACCTTGCGCAGCGTGGTGCGCCCGGAGTTGAGCAGCGCGGCACACAGCAGCGCGACGCCGGCGTTCTTGCTGGACTTGACGCTGATGCTGCCGGACAGTTCCCGGCCGCCGACCACCCGCAGGTGCATCGGCCCGGACCGGCCCAGCGACACGATCTCCGAGTCGAGCGCCTTGCTGATCCTGGTCAGCATCTCCAGGCTGAGGTTCTGGTTGCCCTGTTCGATCCGGTTGACCGCGCTCTGACTGGTGCCCAGCGCGTCGGCCAGTTGTGCCTGGGTCCACCCGCGGTGCTTGCGGGAGTCCCGGATCAGGGTGCCGATTCGGCGCAGGTAGTCACCGAGCAACAACGTTCCGTCCGCCATGGGGCGGGACCATATCTCACATGTGATGTGGCCGCCGATCGGACGCACCCTAACCAGCGATCAACGCGAGATCCTTATGCGTGCGATGACGTTCGGTAGTGGACCACGGCGGCACGAAGACCGATGACCACGTCCCCGTCGTGGTAGGCCCGCTCCGCCGGTTCGATCGCGGACAGGATGCCACGGTAACTGACCGCGTCCCGGAGTCCGGCCAGCGGCACGATCAGTTCGACGGCCCGCTCCGGATCACTGCCCGGTACCGCGCGCCGCCAGAACTCGCACCACACGCCGGTCAACGAGGGCGTCGGCCCACCCGGTTCCCAGTCCCGCAGCCGGATCATGTCCAGCGCCGGGTGCGCGATGATGCTGTCGCCCCAGTCGATGAGCTTTGTGGACGTGCCGTCCGACCGCACGTTGCCGGGGTGGAAATCGCCGTGCACCAGAGTGTCGGGCACGCCACAGTCGGCGAGTGCCGCGAACCGGGCTGCCAGGCCGCTGACCAGGTCGTCCAGCACCCGCCGGTCGGCCGCTGGCAGCAGTCCGGCATCGTGTTGAACCATCTTCTCGACCTGTTGCCGGAACGGCTCGGCACGCACGTCCGGCACACCGAGCGCGAGCAGTTCGGCCACTCGCTCGACGGCGTCGACCTGGATGTCCAGCAGCGCGGCCAGAAAGCCGGCCCGCTCGTCGGCACCCGCGCCAAAACGGTCGGTGCCCGGGATGTCGGCCATCAGCAGCCGAGCGCCGTCGGTGGCCACCACAACCGGGGTGGTCGGCCGGCCCAGCCAGCGCAGCAAGGCGCCCTCGTGCGCGAAGAACGGCGGCACCTCCTTGAGCCAGACCGGCCCGGCGTCGGTGTCCAACCGCCAGATCGAGGACAGGTTCCAGGTGCGCATCTGGTGCGCGCCCGACATCGTCCTGCCCTGCTCGGCGAGTACACCCTCGGCCCACGCGACCGAAGCCGCAGGCCCACCCGGCTTCGCCCAGGGCAGTCGCAGCGGCTGCGGGTCCGTCCACTGCGGCCGAACCGCGCCGCGGTCCAGCCCGGCGATCGGCGGCCCGTCGTACTGTGCGAGATAGGTCACAGCGCCACCCGGCGTGGTCGGCTGGTCGGCGGACAGGAACCGCAGCACGGTGACCTCGACGCCGCACGCCTCGCGAGCCAGGGCCACCACGTCGTCGACGTTCGGCCAGAACGCGGCAGCGGTCGGTCCGGGCAGCGCGAGGGACCCGAGCGGCCGTCCCAGCCGGTCGACCAGCGCGAGTGTCACAGTCCGGGTCAGCACCCGTGGAAGGTTAGGCCGGTGCGTCGACCGCGTCGTCCGATTTTGGTCGGCGGATCGCCAGCGCACCCTTCATGACCACCAGCAGCACCGTGCCCACGATCAGCGGCTGACCGAGGATCAGCCCGACGACGGTGGGCAGCGCGGCCAACGTGGGCGCCGGCACGAACAGCCCGCCGATCGCGGTGATGAACGGGACGCCTGCGATCAGCAGGTTGCGCTGGTCCCAGTGCACCTGCGACAGCACGTCGACGGCACTGCCGAACAGCACACCGAACAACACCATGCCCACCGCGGCCAACACCGGCAGCGGCACCGCCTCCAGCAGACTGTCGAACGGCTTGAGCCCGCCGAGCACCAACAGGATGATGCCGGTGGTGAGCGTGACGTAGCGCGAACCCACCCTGGTCACCCGCAGCAGGCCGATGTTGTCCGGGTAGGCCAGGGTGGACAGACCGCCGAACACGCTGCCGACCGTGCTGCCCAGCACCTCGCCGAACACGCCCTGCGCCACCCGGAACCCGCTCAGGTGCTGCTCGCCCCACTTGGCGACGACGTCGTAGGTCGCGATGCTCTCCGCGATGGCCGGCAGCATCGTGATGAAGAAGATGACCACCAGGCTGCCGTCCACGGAGAACCCGAACGGGAAGAACTTGGGCACGGCGATACCGACGTTGTGCGTGACGTTGCCGAACGTCGTCGGCTCGAACAGCGCGTACACCACGGTGCCCACCACAACGCCGAGCAGCACAGCACCCCGGCGCAGGATGTTTCCCTTGGGCAGCACGGTGAACACGATGACGAGGACGGCGCCGACCGCACCCGCGATCAGGTTGATGCCGGGGAAGCCGGGACTGGCCGGGGTGCCCAGCCAGTTGGGCAGCGCCGTGTTCGTCAACTGGGTGGCCAGGATCAGGATGATCACACCGGACACGATCGGGTCACGCACGAACTTGCCGAGCACGGTGACCAGCCCGAACCGCTTCAGCGGAATGGCCAGCACACACCAGATGGCGCCCGCGATCACCATCGAGCCGAACGCGGCACCCAGCCCGCCGTGCCGGTGGCCGACGGCGAGCAGCGCGGCCAGCGTGCCGGCGTACGGGCCCTGGATGATCGGCAGCCGCAGCAGGAACACCGACTGGAGGATCACCACCAGCCCGGAGGTCATGAACGTGATCCCGTAGAGGTAGGCGGTGTCGGTGGGGGACAGCTTGAACGCGGCACCCAGCAGTGCGGGGAAGATCAGCAGCCCCGCCATGCCGAGGATGTTCTGCACGCCGAGACCGATCGCGGTGGGCACCGGGACCCGCTCGTCGATCCCGACGTCGAAGACCTTCCGCGCGGGAGGCGCGGTGGTCTCCTGCTCCGGATCGGTCGTGGCGGTCATACCGGTTCTCCAACCACTGCGGCGGCCTGGATCGCGTCGACGATCCGTGCCGGTGTCACAGGTGCTCGATTGATCCGCGCCCCCAGCGGCCGCAGCGCGTCCTCGATGGCGTTCGCGATCGCGGCAGGCGCCGGGATCGTGCCACCCTCGCCGGCGCCCTTGGCGCCCAACGGGTTCAGCGGACTCGGGGTCTGGATGTGGAACAACTCCACCTTCGGCACTTCCGTCGCCGACACCAGCGTGTAGTCCAGATAACTGGCGGCCTGTGGCTGGGCGTCGGAGTCGTAGGCGGCTTCCTCGTACATCGCGTTGCCGATGCCGTGCGCGAAACCGCCGATCACCTGGCCGTCCACCAGTCTCGGGTTGATCACCGTGCCGCAGTCGTGGCCGATGATGTAGCGCAGCACCGAGATGCCGCCGGTGTCCGGGTCGACTTCGACCACGGCGGCGTGCGCCCCGCTGGCGTAGGCCGCGCGGGCCGGCGCGAAGTAGCTGGAGGTCTCCAGGCCGGCCTGCACACCCTTGGGCAGCGTGATGCCGTGCTTGCCGATGTTGGCCACCTGCGCCAGTTCCAGCAGCGTCTTCGAGTTCTCCACGTCACCGTCGCGGCAGGCCCGGTCACCGATGAAGCTGATGTCTGCCGCGTGGCACTTCAGCAGGATCGCCGCGGTGTCCAGCAGCCGTTCCCGCATCTGCTGCGCAGCCTGGTACACGGCGGGACCGGCGGTGGCGGTGATGCGGGAGGCGAACGTGCCCTGCCCGAACGGGATCTTGCTGGTGTCACCGGTGGTCACGTAGATGTGGTCCATGTTCAGGCCCAGGGCGTCGGACGCGATCTGCGCGTACACCGTCTCGTAGCCCTGGCCCTGCCCTGCCGCGGCCAGCGTGACCAGGATCTTGCCCTTGTTGGTCAGCCGGACCTTCGCGCCCTCGTACGGGCCGAGGCCACAGCCTTCCACGTAGACAGCCAGCCCGATGCCGACCATCCGGCCCTGCGCGCGCATCTCCGCCTGCCACTCGCGGGTCTTCGCGTACTCCAGCCGCTCCAGCGTGCCCGACAGCAGCGCGGGGAAGTCACCGCTGTCGTAGGTCAGCGGACTACCGTCGCGGAAGGTGATACCGACCTCGTAGGGAAACTCGTCGGCCTGGATCAGGTTGCGTTCCCGCACGGTCGCCGGATCGAGGTCCAGGTGCTCTGCGATCCGGTCCATCATGCGTTCCATCGCGAACACCGCCTGCGGCCGACCGGCGCCCCGCACCGACGACGTTGGCACCATGTTCGTGTAGCAGGCCAGCAACTCGATGTGGATGTTGGGCACGTGATAGGGCCCCGGCACGGTGCTGGTGGTGATCGAGGGCACCTGGAGCCCGGCGCAGTAGGCACCCTGGTCGTGCTCGACGAAGTCCTGCACAGCGATGAGGTGACCGTCGTCGTCGAACGCGACCTCGATGCGGTGTGTCTGGGAGCGCTCCATCATGGCGCTGACGAAGTTCTCCTGCCGGTCCTCGACCCACTTGACCGGCCGTTCCAGCAGCTTGGCCACCCATGGGATGACCACTTCCTCGCCGTAGAACTGGGCCTTAGGACCGAAGCCGCCGCCGACGTCGGCAGGCGCGATGATCCGGATGTCGTCCTCGGGCATCTCGTAGATCACCGAAAGCTGCTGACGCGCGTAGTGCGGGGACTGGGTGGTGTCCCAGACGATCAGCTGCTCGGTGGTCAGGTCGAAGCGCGCGGCCACCGCCCTGGTCTCCATCGAGTGGCCGCCGCCGCGCATCACGAAGAACTCGCCGGAGAGGCGATGCGGTGCCTCCCGCAGCGCCTTCTCGGTGTCGCCCGCGTCCTGCATCAGCTTCACGGCGACGTTGGTCTCCGCGCCCTCGTGCGCCATCGGCGCGTCCGGGGCGAGTGCCGCCGCCGTCGACCCGATGGCCGGCAGCTCCTCGTAGTCGACCTCGATCAGTTCCAGCGCGTCCTCGGCCAGATAACGCGAATCGGCGACGACGATGGCGATCGGCTCGCCGACGTAGTGCACGGCCTTCGGCGGCATCGGCAACCGGGGATAGTTGATCAACTGCGGGTGCAACACCTTGGGCGCCAACGGTTTCTGGATCTCCACCAGGTCGGCGCCGGTGTACACGGCGACCACGCCGGGCAGCTCGCGGGCCGCGTCGGCGTCGATGCTCAGGATGTTGGCGTGCGCGAACATGGACCGCAGGAACGCGGCGTGCAGCACACCGGGCAGTTCCAGGTCATCCAGGTAGCGGCCGCGTCCGGTGAGCAGTCGGTCGTCCTCGCGCCGCTCGATACCGGCGCCGATCATGCCCTTGACCGCGACTTCACTCATCCGAGGCCTCCTTGCTGGCGTCCAGCACCGCCTGCACCAGCCCGGTGTAGCCGGTGCAGCGGCAGATGTTGCCCGACAGCACGTCCCTGGCCTCAGCCTCGTCGGTGATCGGCCCCTCGCGCAGCGCGGCGGTCAGGGTCATCAGGAAACCTGACGTGCAGAAACCGCACTGCAGAGCGTAGTTCTTCTTGAACGCCTGCTGCAGCGGTCCGAGTTCGCCCTCACCGGCCAGGCCCTCCACGGTCTCCACCTGGCAGCCGTCGGCCTGCACAGCCAGCATCAGGCAGGACCGGACCGCGGCGCCGTCCACGATCACCGTGCACGCCCCGCACACGCCGTGCTCACAGCCGAGGTGGGTACCGGTCAGGCGCAGCCGTTCGCGCAGGAAGTCGGCCAGCGTGAGCCGGTCGTCCACCACGTGCTGGCGGTTGCTGCCGTTCACCGTGACCGAGATCAGATGGCCCGGAGCCTCGACGCCGAGTTCCGCATCATGCATGGGAAACCTCCTGCTGTGCCCGCACGTCGGCGAGGGCGCGCCGCACCAGCACACCGGTCAGGCGCTGTCGGTACGCCGCGCTGGCGTGGATGTCACCGGTCGGATCGACACCGTCGCGGGCCAGGTTCTCCGCCTCACGCAGCACGTCGTTGGCCAGCCGCTGACCCAGCAGCATGTCCTCGACCTCGCTGAGCCGGTGCGGGGTCGGCGCGACACCGGCGGCCGCGATCCGGCACGCCCTGACCACACCGGCATCGTCGAGTTGGCAGAGGACGGCGACCCCGGCCAGCGCGAAGTCACCGCGCCGGGTGGCGAACTCCTGGAACGCCGAGTACGTGTCCGGCCCCGGCAGGTTGACCCGCACCCGCAGCAGCATCTCGTCCGGCTCAAGCGCTGTGGTCAGGTGGAACTCGAAGAAGTCGGCCACCGGAATCGTGCGGGTGCCGCGTGCGGACGCGACCGTGAACGTGGCGTCCAGCACCGCCATCACGCTGGGCAGTTCGGCCGACGGGTCGGCGTGCGCGAGGCTGCCGCACACCGTGCCCCGGTTGCGGATCTGCGGGTGCGCGACCTGGTGCAGCGCCTGGGTGAGGATCGGCAGCGCCGCGGCCACCTGCGCCGAGCGCTCCACGTGCCGCTGCCGCACCAGCGCCGGGATGGCCACCGTGTCGGCGGCCCAGCTGACCTCGGTGAGCTCGGCGTCGATCCGGTTGATGTCGATCAGGTGCTCGATCTGGGCCAGCCGGAAGTTCAGCATCGGCATCAGGCTCTGGCCACCGGCCAGCACCTTCGACTCGTCGCCGTACTCGTGCAGCATCGCCAGCGCCTCGTCCAGCTCACGGGGCGCGTGGTAGACGAACCTGCTCGGTTTCATCGGGCACCGGCCAGGTGGTCGGCGACCGTCTCGGCCAGCGCGGGCAGTTCGATCAGCGACATGTGCCGCAGCGCGGGCAGCACCCGCAACGTGGCGCCGGGGATCGTGTCGTGCAGTTGGCGGGCCATGTCCGGGGGAGTGGCGTAGTCCTCCTCGCCGACCAGGACCAGCGTCGGGGCGGTGATCGCGGGCAGCAGCTTGCGCACGTCCATCGCGCCGAACGCGCGACAGGCAGCCGCGTGCGCCTCGCTGTCGGTGGCCACGAAGATGTCCACGACGCGCTGCACGTCCTCGGGGTTGTTGTCCCGGAACGCGTCGGTGAACCACCGGTCCACCTGGAACGTCACCTGCTTCTCCCTGGGCACCGACACCGCCTTGTCGGCACGGTCGGCCCAGGTAGCGGGCGCTTTGTCGCCGTACCAGGCGGTCGTGTCGGCCAGCACCAGCGACCGCACCCGGTCCGGGTGCAGCCCGGCGAACGTCATCGCGACGCTGCCGCCCATCGACATGCCCAGCAGGTGCACCGACCCGATGGACAGCGTGTCCAGGGCCTGCCGCAGGTCATCGGCCATGTCCTGGATGGTGAAGCCGTCCCGGTCCCACGACGTGCCGCCGTGCCCACGCAGGTCGGGCGCGAACACCTGGTAGCGGTCGGCCAGCACCTCGGCCACCGGGGCCCACAGCTCACCGGCGGTGGCCAGCGGGTGCAGCAGCACCAGCGGCTCACCGGCACCCCACGTGGACATCGCCATCCGGCCCTGCCGGATCTGCACCAGCCGCCGGTCGCTCATTCGCCGCTCCAGAACAGTGTTGCCGCGGTCCCGCCCAGGATCGCGTCTATGTCCGCGTCGGCGAGACCGGCGGCGCGCACGGTCTCCACCGGCGCCGGGTCGCCCAGCGCGAACGGGTAGTCGCTGCCCAGCAGCACATGGCCGGGGCTCGCCACCTCGGCCAGGAACGCGATGGCCCTGCTGGACAGCGTCACGGTGTCGAAGTAGAGGTCGGGCAGGTAGTCGGACGGCTTGTCCCGCAGCAGCGGACCCGCGTGGGCCTCCTTCGTGCGGTAGCCACCGTCCAACCTGGTCGCCGCGTAGGGCAGGAACCCGCCGCCGTGCACCAGCACCAGCCGCAGGCCGGGGTGGCGGTCCAGCAGGCCGTGCAGGATCAGTTCGGTCACCGCGAGCGTGTTGTCCACCAGCCTGCCGTAGACGTTGCCCATCGTGCCCAGCGTGGTCAGGTCACCGGACGGGCCGCACGTCGGCGGGTGCAGCAGGATCGGCGCGCCCGACTCCTCGGCGGCCGTCCACAGTGGCTCCAGGCCGGGGTCGTGCAGCGCGATGCCGTTGACCGGGTTGGTGTTCAGCACCAGGCCGGCCAGTTCCGGGCGGACCAGCGCGGCCTGTAGGTCCTTTGCCGCCTGGTCGCCGTCGTCGATCGCCACGGTGGCCAGGCCGATCGCGTCACCGCCCGCTTCGGCCACGGTCTCGCACAGCGCGTCGTTGAGTCGCCGGGCCCACGAGCGGGCGTCCTCCGGGGACATCGTGCCGAACTGGATGTCCATCCACGGGGAGAGCACCTGCCGGGTCACGCCGGTGCCGGCCAGCCACTTCCGTCGCGCGGGCGGCTCGGTCATCCTGGCGCCGATCGGCCGGGTCTCGCCAACCCCTGGCACCGTCACCGTCCAGCCGTCGTCGGTCTTGGTGGCGCTGAATCCGGCCGCAGGCGACGCGGCCAGCCCGGTGAGCAGCGTTCGCGGAACCACGTGGGCGTGGACGTCGGTGACCGTGCTACTCACCCTTGTCACTCACCTTCCTCATCGACGGATCTTCTGAGGCTAGGAGGGGTCGCACCGGCTGACCAGCGTCGTTTGCTGTTGTCAATGGTTAGCTCTCCTAACAGCACCGCGCTGGCATCTGTGTGGACGGCGTGATGACATGATCCGGCAAACGGAGTGCTGCGTCATGGAGGTGCGATGTCGGACGGGCGGCGACGGCGGGTGGTCATCGCGATCACCGGGGCCAGCGGGGCGGCTTTCGGGCTGCGCATGCTGAGCTTGTTGCGCGACGCCGAGGACGTCGAGAGCCACCTCGTGGTGTCCAGGGCAGGCGCGGTGACGCTGCGCCACGAGTGTGACGTGAGCCTCGCCGAGGTGCGGGCGATGGCCGATGTGAACTACCGGTCCAGCGACATCGGCGCCGCCATCGCGTCCGGCTCGTTCCCGGTGGATGCCATGGTCGTCGCCCCTTGCTCGATCAAGACGCTGGCCGCGATCGCGATGAGCTACACCGACGATCTGGTCAGCAGGGCCGCCGACGTCTGTCTGAAGGAGGGCAGACCGCTGCTGCTGATGGTCCGCGAGACCCCGCTGCACCTGGGCCACCTGCGCACGATGGTCGCGGCGACAGAAGCGGGAGCGATCATCGCGCCCCCGGTGCCGGCGTTCTATCCTCGACCGGAGTCCATCGATGCCATGATTGACCACTCGGCCCGCCGGGCGCTCGCGCGGGTGGGTCTGTCCGAGCTCGCACCGGCGGCATGGCAGGGTGAACTCAACGGGCGTGGTGATCACGCTCACGGGGTAGCGGACAGCGGATAGTGGCCGGAAGGAATTCGGGTGCTGGAGGTACGGCGGCTGCGGATCTTCGCGGCGGTCGCTGAGCGCGGGTCCTTCACCGCGGCGGCGGAGGAGCTGTTCATGACCCATTCGGCCGTGTCCCAGCAGATGGCATTGCTGGAACGGCAACTGGGTGTGCAGCTGGTGATCCGCGGCCCGCGTGGTGTCGAGCTGACCGAACCGGGCAAGGTGCTCGCCGAGCGCAGCACCGTCCTGCTGGGCAGCATCGCCAACATCGAACGCGAGATGCGCGACCTCAAGGCCCAGCACGCGTGCGTCCGGCTCGGCGCGTTCCCCACCGCGGGCGCCGACCTCATCCCCAGGGTGGTCCGCGAGTACCAGAAGCGCTATGCCGACACCCGGATCGTGCTGCGTTCCGCGCACGCCGGTGACATGCCGGGCTGCCTGCGGGACGGGTCGATCCACCTCGGCCTGGTCTGGGACTACGACTTCGCGCCACGCACCGTGCCCGCCGACGTCGAATGGATCCACCTGGCCGACGACCCGCTGTGCGTGCTGTTCCCGCCCGACCACCCACTGGCCGGCGAGTCCGAAGTGGAACTGGGCGAACTGGCGGGGGAGGAGTGGGTGGTGCGTGGCCACCGGCCGCCCTACGACGACGCGTTCACGGTGATGTGCCGGCTGGCCGGCTTCGAACCCAACATCGGGTTCGTCACCGACGACTACCCGTCGGCACAGGGCCTGGTCGCGGCCAGGATCGGCATCAGCACAGCGCCGCGGTTGTCGCTGGTCGCGCTGCATCCCGAGGTGGTCGCCGTGCCCATCGCCGACCCGGCACCGCACCGCAGGATCGCCGCGGTCCGGTTGCGCGGTGGCAACCAGCCGCCTGCCGCCCAGCAGATGCTGGACGTGCTGCAGGAGACGGAGCGTCCGCATGAGCATGAATGACCAGCTACAGGTGGACGACCTGCGGATAGAGCAGCAACAGGTGGCAGAACGGCAGCAGTTCGACGGCCAGCCGAGGCCCACCGGCAGCGACGTGCTCGGCCGGATGCTGTGGGAGGGCCGCTCGGACACGTCTTTGGTGGACAAGATGGTCGAGGACCTGGCGATGCGCATCATCGACGGGCGCCTGCCACCCGGCTCGGACGTCAACTCCGTGGAACTGGCCCGCCGTTACGGCAGCAGTCGCACCCCGGTCCGCGAGGCGTTGCTGACCCTGCAACGCGAGGGCCTGGTCGACATCCCGGCCCGGCGCAGACCCAGGGTCACGCTGGTCACGCTGGCCCAGGTCCGCGAGATGTACGAGGTCCGGGCCAGCCTGCACGCGCTGGTCAGCGAATTGATCGTGCGGGCGGCACGGGACGACGGCCTGGCCGTGCTGCGCGGCTGGCACGACCAGTTGCGCACCGACGCCGAACACGGCGACGTCGAGGCCTACTTCTGGCACAACGTGGCGTTCCGGCAGGCCGAGGCAGAGATCGCCGGCAACCACCAGTTGACCCGGCTGCTGTCCACACTCGGCTTGCGCACGCTGCAACTGCGGCACCTGAGCCTGTCCTTCCCCGGCAGGCTGGACCGGTCCGTCGAGGACCACGAACGACTGCTCGCCGCCTACGCCGAACGGGACGCCCCGCTCGCCGTGGCGCTGACCAAGTCGATCATCATGGCCGGCTACCGCGCGATCGAGGCATCCGGCTGGTCCGGCCTGGAGACCGACCCTCAGCCGACCGACGACAACGACATCTGAACCTGCCTCAGTCCTGCTGGCCGGGGCGGCTGACACACAGCGGCTCCGGCACCGCGAACCACTGGTCCGGCCGGTCGACCACAGCTGCGGCCGAGCCCTCCTCCAGGACACGCGCGAAGCGCAACAGGAACGCGGCGATCCCGGCGGCGCCCTGCATCCACGACGTGTCCGGCGGCAGCAGCGGCGGGTCCTGCCGGTACTCGACGAACTGCCAGCGCGCCCCGGCCTCGTCCCGGATGGCGCGCTCGACCAGGGCGTCGGCCATCCTCCGCGCGCCGCGCTCCAGCACTTCCGCGTACTCGTCGTCCGGTGTGTCCTGCGCTGCGTCCAGCAGGATGTCGCCGACGCCCGCCGTGCCGCAGCACCGTCCGTCGTTGTCCCAGAAACCCGGGCGGAGCCGTTGCGGGACACCGGACGTCAGGACCGACCGCAGGCATCGCCGACGTAGCTCGCCGACCTCGTAGCCGCTGACCCGCTGGACACCGGCGCGGGCCAACGCGGCGAACAACTGGGACGTGCCGGCCGGGCCGTGGCACCAGTTGTAGGTCACCGGCTCCACCTCCCGCAGCGACGCCGGCATGGTGTGCTCCACGACGAACCCGTCGTCCGCCGACGAGCCGACCGACACCAGGTGCTCGGCGCCCCGCACCGCGGCGGCCACGAAGTCCGGCCGCCCGATGGCGTGCCCGGAGATGGCCAGCGCGGTGGCCACGCCCGCGGTGCCGTGCGAGAAGTTCGGCAGGCTCGACCGGTATTCCGGCCACATCCGCCAGTCCAGCCCGCCGTCGGTCCGCTCGGCCGCCAACAGCAGCGCCTCGCCGCCGGTGGTCATGATGTCGGCGGCCGCCTCACCGCCGGCCCAGGCGGCGGCCAGGATCACCCCGGCACTGCCCATCACGATGTCGGTCAGCGGAGCGCGTGAGTCGGGTCGGATGTCGGACGTGGTCGCCCAGCCGGCCGGCGTGCGCAGTGCGGCCAGGCGGTCCATGACCACCTGTTCCCGCCCCGGCGCGAGCAGCCGCAGCGCGGTCACGTCACCGGCCAGACCGTCATACAGCGACGCTTCGAGGCGGACCTCTGCCTGCCGTGCCAGCCGCTCGACGATCCCGGCCACGAGAGGCCGCTCGGCGGCCGGTTCGCGGTACCGGCCGATCTCGACCAGAACCGGGGCCAGCCCGGCGATACCCCCGTACAGCGAATCGCGGTCCTCACCGGGCTTCGGCGGCCCGTCGTCCACCACCGCGGGCAGCCACGGCCCGTCGTCGTCGCGTACCTGGCTCAGCACCCAGGCCCAGGCGGCCTCACCTGTCTCGCGATACATCCCGCCGTCGGACACGGCGCCACACTACAGTCACGGCCGGACATCGGTGATTGATTTGATTTCCGCCCGGCTCAGCTGGATTTCTTGTGCGGCAAGGTTTTCCCGGACGTGTTCGATGCTGGTGGTGCCCGGAATCGGCATGATCGCCGGCGACCGGGCCAGCAGCCAGGCGAGCGCGACTTGCGAGACCGTCACACCGTGCCGCGCTGCGATCGGGGCCAGCACAGCACGGACCTGATCGGGACCGTCGGTGTCGGTCGGGTCACCAGGGGTGCTCAGCGACACCGGTTGCCACGGCGCGAACACGGCGCCTGCCTCGGCGGCGGCGTCCAGTAGCGGGGCCTGCTCGCGGGCGACGACGTTGTAGTGCGCGGTGACGGCGGCGATCTCGACGATGTCCCGCGCGGCCCGGAGTTGGTCCGGCGTCACGTTGGACAGGCCGATGTGCCGGATCAGACCCTGCTCGCGCAACTCGGCCAGCGTGCCGACCTGGTCGGCGAACGACGCGTCCTTCGCCCAGCCGCTGTGCAGGTAGTACAGGTCGATCCGCTCGACGCCCAGCCTGCGGGCACTCAATCGAACACACTGGCGCAGGTAGTTGGGGTTGCCGACGGCGTCGATCGACGAGCACTCCGGTCCACCACGCACGAAGCCGCCCTTGGTCGCGATCACCAGGTCGTCCGGGTAGGGGTGCAGTGCCTCGCGGATCAGCAGTTCGTTGGTGTGCGGGCCGTAGACGTCCGCCGTGTCGATCAGCGTCACGCCCGCGTCGACCGCCTGGCGCAGCAGCGCGATCCCGCCGTCCCGGTCGGGGTACTCGCCCCAGAGGTTGGTGCCGGTGAGCCGCATGGCGCCGTAGCCGACCCTGCCCACCCGTAGGTCGCCGCCGATGGTGATGGTCGCGTGTTCCGCCACCTGTTCGCTGTAGCGCATCATGGTCCTTAGGTGCCGTACTGAACTGGAGAAGCCTCCGCTTCGACGTCGAAGTTACCGGAGGGCTCTCCGGTTGGCAACTTGTGACGAGACGGAGGCATGGTGGCGCAGAGGCAGACGGAGTCGTTGCGGGCCGACGCGCAGCACAACCGCGACCGCATTCTTGAGGTCGCGTTGGCAGCGCTCACCGAGTCGAACTCCGCCTCGCTGAACTCGATCGCCAAGAAGGCAGGCGTCGGGATCGGCACGCTCTACCGGCATTTCCCCACCCGCGAGGCGCTGGTGCTGGAGGTCTACCGACACGAGGTCCAGCAACTCGTCGCGGCAGCGCCTGCCCTGCTGGCGAGTCGACCGCCGGTCGAGGCACTTCGGACGTGGATGGACCGGTTGGCGCTCTACGGCATGACCAAGGCAGGCCTCGCCGAAGCACTCAGCACCGCATCGACGCACGACGGCCTGGCCTCCGAGACGTACGACCCGGTGATCAGCGCGCTCTCGATGCTGTTGCGGGCGTGCGAGGAGGCCGGCACCGTGCGTGCCGGCCTGGACCCCGACGATGTGTTGCTGATGCTGGCTTTCCTGTGGCGGCTCGATCCCCACGGCGACTGGCAGCCGCGTGCCAGCAGATTGCTGGACCTGCTGATGAACGGCTTGTTGACGCGCTAGACCCGGTCGCTGGGGCCGAGCAGATCGTGGAACCGGCCGTCGCGGGGGTGTGCCGGCAGCGGCACGGCAGCGTCCTCGGCGGCGCGGAACACGTCGGACAGCCGGATGCCCAGGCGTGCGCACACCGTGATCAGGAACGCGATACCTGGTGTGCGCCTTGCCAGTTCGACACGACACAACACCGATTGCGACACCCCGCACCGGTCGGCGAGTTCGGCCAGTTTGAGGCCGCTGGCCAGTCGGGAGCGCCGCAGCAGATCGCCGACCGCCTTGGTGATCGCCTCCTCGGTGGCCTTGTCGATCATCCCGCTGGTCCACGGGTCCTCGGTGCCGGAGGGGCGCCACGGGTCAGGTGTCATCAGCGCACTCCTCGACGGAATCGGCGGATGGATCGACGGACCTGCCAGCGGCGCACCAGCGGATCACGGGGCAGCAATAGGACGAGCGGGGGAGTGCAGACCACAATCACGGCGATCAGCACGTCGGACAGCGGATCAGCCACCGAATACCTCCAGGTAGGCGGGCTGGGATTGTGTGTACCGTACATGGTGAGCGTTACATAGCGAATCACCGGATGCGGTGAAAGAAACTCACGTCCGTCGGTCGCGACAAACATTGCTGACCGAGGATGCAATTTTCACCGGCCGCGAAAATATGTGCGCGACTGGCGCAATCCGGGTGGGCATATCGCTGCTGCGGCAGATCACTTTCGATGAACATTGCCAGCCTCGCTCGTGATCAACCGGTCAGGCGATGTACATCGGACCGGTATTCTTGATTCACTTCACGATGACCGGTTGCGCAATCGCGCCACTAATGCCCAATCGGGTGAACTGTTTGTCCCCTGACATCGATAGGATGTGTTTCGTGGCTGCAACCACTTCCGCCGCCGGCACGCCTCGCGCGCGTGCCCTGTCCGCGTCGCTGCGCAAGGCGAGGCTGGCCAGCGGCATCGGCCTGCGGGAACTGGGTCGGATGCTGTCCATCTCGCATACCGACCTGTCCCTGTGGGAACACGGCCACCGCGTGCCCAATGTGGAGATCGTAGCGATGATCCTGGCCGCGCTACGCACGGTACCCGAGGAGCGGGAACGCATCCTCGATCTGGCCCGCAACGCGCGGGAGCCCAACTGGCTCGCGGTGGGCATGCCCGGCCTGACCCAGCAGTTGGCCGGTGCCATGGAGAGCGAGCGCTCGGCTGCTGTCATCACAGAGTGGTCGCAGAGCCTGATCCCGGGTCTGTTGCAGGACCCCGACTATGCGCGTGTCTGCGTCTCGCAGAACCCTGATGACATCGAGCGGCGCATGTTGGTCAGAATCGGCAGACGAGAAGTCATCACCAAAAGCGATCCGGTGCAGATGAACGCATTCATCGGGGAGGTGGCGCTGAGAGACCCGATCGTGCCGCCGGCCCAGATGGCAGAACAGCTCAATCATCTGGTGCAGTTGGGCGAGCGGCCGAACATCGATATCTGGGTGGTACCATCCGCTATCGGCTATCACCCGGGCCTGATCGGCCCGTTCGTGCTATATGACTTCCCGGACTCGCCCCCAGTAGTCCACTTCGAACATTACAGCTCGGGCGCGTTCGTGCCCGATGCCGACAACGTGAAGGCCTACCGGTTCGCGGTAGCGACCCTGAAGAAGGTCGGGGTCGGCCCCGGCGAGTCGGCGGGGTTCATCACGAGGATCGCCGAAGAATGGAGAGAGAAATCATGATCCGACGTTGGCGGAAGTCGAGCTATACGGGCCCCAACGGCAATTGTGTGGAGGTGGCGCACACGCGAGACCTGATCCGGGACTCGAAGAACCCAGGCCCAACCCTCCGAGTTGACGTCACCGCGTTACTGGCCGCCGTCAAAACCGATGGCAGCCGACCCGCTGGCCGATAAACCTCGCCCACCCGGACACACACAGTGTCCGGGTGGGCGAATTTCGGCCCTCAAATTGGGGGGTGGTCCCTACTCTATTTCAGGCTTCAAGTGCCGTGGGCCGAGCGGAAATGTGGGTTGCGAACCCGATAACACATTAACACATATACGCGCGGGCAGGCACACACATGAATCTGAAACGTAAACTCGGGCCGCTGTTCGGAGTGGCCCTACTCGCAACCGCGGTGTCTGTGCTGGCAACGGGCACTGCGTTCGCATCGGGCGGTCCTGGTGGCGGTGGTGGCACCGACGTCCGGCTCAGGGTGACCGGCTCCTGTGGTGACATCCTCGAACTGCGGGAACGCGTCGCCGGCACGCTGATCTTCACGATCACGATCCCCAGCGTCGACCCGAGCGAGGTCTGGTCGCTCACCGCGACACAGCAGGAATACAACCCGGTGACCGGTGGCCGCGAGGGCAGCCCGATCAACCTGGTGCCCAACCCGTTGCCGACACTGGCGTTCAGCACGGCCGAGGGCGGCTTCACCACCACGGCCAACTTCGTGGACACGCCAGGATTCACCCACGGCTTCAGCTACGTGGCCACGCGGACGTCCCCGACGCCGTTCACCTGTGCCACCCAGGGCTTCTGGACCAACCCCGGCAACGGGGTGGTCGGGCCGGTCGCGGAGAACCCGAACGGCAGGCCGGACACGGCACCGGCGCTGACCGGCAACACCGAGGCCGACGCCGGCACGAACGGCGCGCTGATGCAGTTCGACCAGGAGATGCTCGACACCACGCAGGGCATTCCGACCACCGATCGGTTCGCCGTGCTGGTCGACGGTGTGGCTCGCACGGTCACCGGCGTGTCGGTCGTGGACGACTCGCCACCGGCTGACGCGGTCGTCGGCGTCACGTTCGACGGCGCGGCACTGACCACAGGTCAGACGGTGTCCGTGCAGTACCGCGAGCCGCTCACGGCGAACCTGCCGCAACTACAGGACCTGGACGGTCTCCAGACCAACAGCTTCGGTCCGATTTCGATACCCGCCTTCTGATGAAGCTGTGAGCGAACTGGCTGTCCGATGAGGATCCGGGCTGCGATGCTGGCCGGCGTGACATCACGACTTCACGCCGGCCAGCATTCGTTCGCGTCCTACGACGGAACCGAACTCGCCTACCGGGTCCTGGGGGAGGGCGCGCCGCTGGTGTGCCTGCCCGGCGGACCGGGCCGGGCCGCCGAGTACCTGGGTGATCTGGGCGGCTTGCACACCGCGCGGCAACTGATCCTGCTGGACCCGCGAGGTGTCGGGCAGTCCGCCGACCCGACCGACCCGGCGACGTTCCGTGCTGACCGCCTGGTGCGCGACGTCGATGCGCTCCGGGCGCATCTGGGTATGCCGAGGATCGATCTGCTCGCGCACTCGGCGGGCGCCCTCCTGGCGACCCTGTAC
>DASXYT010000245.1:0-1715 GCA_036502345.1 Pseudonocardiaceae bacterium
GGAAATCTCGTTGCACCCGCCGTATTCGGTGACATCTCAGCCCGGTTGGAAGAACGCAACCATTTTCTGACTGGCATCCGGTGACATCAGGATTTCCTGGACGTGCGCGGACTGCCGGCCGGCAGCGCCGGTGCGTTCGAACATCTCGCGTTCGTATTCTTTGACGGCTGCGGAAAAGTCGTCCGGGTGCGCGGCCAACGCGAGGCCGAGCAGGGCGCCGTCGAGCAGCGCCATGTTGGCGCCCTGCCCCACCGGCGGCATCAGATGCGCGGCATCGCCGAGCAGCGTGACGCCTGGCGTCGACGGCCAGGTCAGGCCGACCGGGAGAGTGGTGATCGACCGTGGCAGGACAGTGTCGTCGCAGGCTGCGATCAGTGCAGTGATTTCGTTTCTTACGTCTCTCGTCAAGTTTTTCGTCCGCGAAAAGGCCCCCGTCATTCCGCGATCAGGGCGCTCCGGTTGTGGCGGCGGGCGTTGGGGTTGGGACGCCGTGCAGGGCGGTCCAGTACTCCGCTATTTGCTCGGCGCGGTCGGCCACCAGTCCGAGATAGCCGTCCGGGCGGATCAGCATCAGGGTGCCACCGGCCGCGTCGTACCCGGCGCGCACGTGCCCGTCGCTGTCGACCACCGCGTGTTGGTCGGCCGGCTCACCTGGTCGGACCACGGTGTGGGCATGCAGGGCGGGACCGAACCGGTCGCCCAGTGCCGCGACCGTGCGCGCGTGCGCCGTGCCGAAGGCCAGGAGCGTCCAGTGTGGACCCTGGAACAGGTCGAACAGTCGCACCGGTCGGCCGCCGGCCGTGGTCGCGGGCGCGTCCGGGGCGCGGTCGCCGGCCCTGATCGCGCCGGGTTCGGTGCGCTCGTCGCGGGAGAGTGGACCGCCGCGATAGTTCAGCGCCAGTCCGTGCACCTCGGGGCCGCGCACGTGCGCGTCGTCGTCACCCCGCCTGTGTTTGTCCAGTAGGGCCGTGCTGATGTCCAGCGCGGTGCGTGCCGCCGCCATCCGCTCGGTTTCGTAACTGTCCAGCAGGCAGTCCGGGGCGCCGGCCAGTGTGGTGGCAAGTTTCCAACCGAGGTTGTAGCCGTCCTGGATACCGGTGTTCATGCCCTGCCCGCCGGTCGGTGGGTGCACGTGCCCGGCATCGCCGGCGAGGAAGACCCGGCCCTCGCGGAAGCGCTCGGCCAGCCGGGTGTTCGCCCGCCAGGTGGTGTGCCAGGTCACCTCGCGCAGCAGAATGTCGTCCCGGCCTGACGCCTCGGTGACCTGCCGTTGCAGGTAGTCACGGATCGGCTCGTCCGCACGGTCCGGTGGCAGTGCCACCACCACGAACAGGTCGGTCCCGGCCAGTGGCATCACCGAGACCGCGCCGTCCCTGGTCTGCCAGATCCGGCCGTGGTCGCGGCTGATCCCGTCCACTCGCGCGTCCGCGAACAGCATTGTGGTGGCCTCGTCGGTCTGGCCGGGGAAGGCAATGCCCAGCGCCTTGCGGACTGTGCTGCGTCCGCCGTCCGCGCCCACCAGATACCGGGCGCGCACGGTCTGGGTCGTGCCGTTGGCGAGCAGGGTTGCGGTCACGCCGTTGGTGTCCTGGGTGAAGTCGGTCAGCTCGGTGGACAGCTCCACCTGTGCGCCGAGCTCGGCCAGCCGCTCGCGGAGGATCTCCTCGGTGCGGAACTGGGGCACGAACCAGGGGTTCGGGTATGGCACGGACGGG
>DASXYT010000246.1:0-16357 GCA_036502345.1 Pseudonocardiaceae bacterium
TGGCCGCCGTCGGCAGTTCGGCGAGGCAGATGGCCGAGGAGGAGGACGTCCCGGTCCCCGAGGCGGTCGCGGCACTGGTGGCCGGCGCCGCGATGGGCGACACCGTGCCACCGAGCATCCCGCTGATCGTGCTCTCGTCGGTGAGTTCGCTGTCGGTCGGCGCGCTGTTCGTCGCCGGCATCCTGCCCGCCGTCACGATGGCGATCGCGCTGGCGGTGCTGATCTGGCTGCGCTGGCGCAAGAAGCCACGGACCAGGCCGTCGGTCATCATGCCGATGAAGGAGAAGGTGCGGGCGCTGGGCATCGCGGTGCCGGTGATGGTGATCCCGGTGTTCCTGGTGGGCGCCATCATCACCGGCATAGCGACGCCGAGTGAGGCGTCCGCCATCGCGGTACTCGTGTCGGTCGCGGTCTGTGCCTGTTATCGGAGCGCTTCGCCACGGGCACTGATGAAGGTCGCCGTCGAGTCGTCGGTGATCGCGGGTGTCGTGCTGTTCATCATCTCGGCGGCCACCCTGTTCGCCAGGGTGCTCACGCTGGCCGAGGTACCGCAGCGGCTGGGCCAGTTGATCGCCAACGACCACTTCGGCAAGTGGGGTTTCCTGGTGCTGAGCACGATCGTGCTCGTCGCCATGGGCATGATCATGGAAGGCGTGCCGGCCGTCCTGATCTTCGGCCCGCTGCTCATCCCGATCGCGCTGCAACTGGGCATCAACGGTCTGCACTACGGCATCGTGCTGGCAGTCGCGATCGGCATCGGCGCGAACTCGCCACCGATCGGTGTCGGCGTGTTCGTGGCCGCACAGATCGGAAAAGTGGAGATGACCGACGTGGCCAAACGGCTGCGGCCCTACCTCGTCGCGCTCTACATCGGACTGATCGCGATCGTGTTCATCCCGTGGATCGTGACGTGGCTGCCTGACCTGTTGCACGTCACATAGTTGACAACATGATTCGGATTGACAGGTCTCGTACAGTACAACTAGGTTCAGAGGAGATCGGACAGATCACCCTCGTGCTTCTCACGGAGCCGGCACCTCCGGCCAGAAGCCTCGGCTCGACATTCTGGAGTCGGACTTGACTGAAATCGCGATGCTCGGACAACTGGGTGCCTGGCTTGCCGGCACGCGCTTCGAGGAGCTGAACCACCGCACCCTGACCACCGCGAAGCGAGCCATCCTGGACTGCATCGGTGTCACCCTCGCCGCTGTCGACACGCCGCTCGCCGGTGTCGTCGGCAAGGTGGTGTCCACGGCGGACGGACCGGGCACCGCGACCGTGCTCGGCACCGCCCTGCGGTGCGCGCCGGACGGCGCGGCGTTCGCCAACGGGGCCCTCGGTCACGCGCTGGACTTCGACGACGTCAGTCACACGCTCGGCGGCCACCCCACGGTGTCAGTCCTGCCCGCCGCGCTCGCGATCGCAGAGGCACGGCGACTGAGCGGGCTGGAACTACTGCTCGGCTACGCGGTCGGCGTCGAGATCGAGACCGCGATCGCGCACGGCGTGAACTTCGCGCACTACGACAAGGGTTGGCACCCGACGGCCACGCTCGGCACGTTCGGCAGCGCGGCGGCGACCGCCCGACTGCTCGGCCTGGACGCCGACCGGGCCACTGCGGCACTGTCCCTGGCCACCTCGTTCGCGGCCGGCATCAAGGCCGGCTTCGGCACGATGGCCAAGCCACTGCAGGTCGGCCGCGCGGGCCAGAGCGGCCTGATGTGCGGGCTGCTGGCCGAGGCGGGTGCCACGGCGAAGCCGGACGCTTTCGAAGCGACACAAGGCTTTGCCAACGTCTTCAACGGACCGGGCACCTTCGACCTCGCCGCCATTCCGGCCGCGCTGGCCAACCCGTGGGACCTGGACGAGCCGGGCGTCGCCCTCAAGCTGCACCCGTGCTGCGGCGGCACCCACTCGGCAGTCGACGCGGCACTGGAGGTCCGCGCCGGGCTGTCCGACATCGAGGACATCCGCGGCATCGAGGTCGCCGTCCACCCTCGCCGCTTCGCCCACCTGGACCGGCCGACGGTCGGTGACGACCCACTGGAGGCCAAGTTCAGCCTCCAGTACTCGGTCGCGCTGGCACTGGTGTTCGGCCGGATCGAGATCTCCCAGTACGACCGCGAGACCCTGGCCCGCCAGGACGTGCGACGCATGCTGGCCAAGGTGCACGCCAGGCCGCTGGCCGAGGCCGAGTGGGGCCCGGAACACTTCGCGGCCACCATCGCCGTCGAACTGGGCGACGGCTCTCGACGCACCTCGCGCTGGGAGCGGCCGCGTGGCCGCACCCCGGAGACCGCACTGTCCTATGCGGACATCGAGTCGAAGTTCGCAGGCTGTGTGAAGGGTGTGCTGGACGAGGCACAGACCAAGCAGGTGGCTGAACTGGTCGACGGTCTGGAGACCGTCGCCGACATCACCGAGCTGACCAGCCTGTTGCGCGGCAAGGCACTCGCCCGATGACCGCGGACGAGGTCCTGGCGCCTCCTCATCCGCTCGACGATCCCGTGGACATCGACAGTTCCGTGGTCCGGTTCGTCATCGACACCACGTTCGACGATCTGCCCGAGCATGTCGTGCTGGTGGCGAAGAGCGCCTTGATCGACACCGTGGCCGCGGTGTTCGCCGGGCTGAGCAGTGAGCTGATCGACCCGCTGCTCGGCTACCTCACCTCGATCGACGCCACCGGCAACCGGCCGATCATCGGCACCGCCATCCGCACCGGCCCGGACAAGGCCGCGCTGGTCAACGCGACGCTCGGGCACGCTCTGGACCTCGACGACACGGTGTCCGCGATGCCCGGCCATCCCAGTTCTGTCGTGCTCGCAGCGCTGTTCGCCTGCCCCGAGGTCGAGCAGGCCAGCGGTTCGGACCTGCTGACCGCCTACGTCGTCGGCTTCGAGGTCGCCACGAAGGTCGGCATGGCACTGGGTGGGCTGCACTACCGGCGTGGCTGGCACACCACCGGCACGGCCGGCATCTTCGGGGCGACGGCCGCGGTGGGCAAGCTGCTGCGGCTCGGTCCCGACGCGATGCACTCGGCGTTCGGCATCGCGTCCTCGATGGCGGCGGGGCTGCGCGCGAACTTCGGCACGATGGCCAAGCCCATGCACAGCGGCTGGGCGGCCAGCGCGGGCCTGACCGCGGCGCTGCTGGCGGCCAGCGGTTTCACCGGATCGACGTCGGCGCTCACCGGCGACGGCGGGTTCCTCAACGTCTACGGCGATCTGGACACCCAGCCGGAGGTGCTGCTCGGCCTCGGCTCGCCGTTCACGTTCGAACAGCCGGGCGTCGCGCTCAAGCGCTACCCCTGCTGCTACGCGGTGCACAGGGCCATCCACGCGATCGGCCAACTGCGCGGTGACCACGTGCTGGACGCGGCCACCGTGACCCGGATCAGCGCCGTCGTGCCGCCGCACTCGCTCGACCCGCTGCCCTACGCACGGCCGAAGACCGGCCTTGAGGGCAAGTTCAGCATGCAGTACGTGCTGGCCGTCGGGCTGCTGGACGGTGACTACGGGCTGCGCGCTTTCTCCGACGACGCCGTCACCCGGCAGGCGATCACCGAGCTGATCGAGCTCACCGACGTCCGCGAGGACCCCGCGATGTCACCGGACGACCCGGAGGGCAACGGGGCCAGCGCCGGCACCAGGGGCGCTGTCGAGGTGCGGGTCCAGTTCACCGACGGGACCATCGCCAGCTGTCGCGTCGTCCACCCACCCGGCTCCCCGGCCAGCCCACTGGACCGGGCCGACCTGCGCGCCAAGCTGCTGTCCTGTGCCGACCACGGCGGTTTCCCCACCGAGCGTGCCGAGGCCGTGCTGCACGTTCTCGAACACCTGGACGAGCAGGCGTCGACAGCGCACCTGCTGTCGCTGCTGGCCGGGGAGGCGTGAGGTGGGCGTCGACATCGAGGTCACCGACGGCGTTGCGGTCATCACGCTGAACCGGCCGGCCAAGCTGAACGCGATCGACCCGGACATGCGGGCGCAGTTGCAGGACGCGTGGCACCGGGTGGCCACCGACGAGGCCATCTCGGTCGCCGTCGTGACGGGGGCCGGCGAGCGGGCGTTCTGCGTCGGCTCGGACCTCAAGGCCACGATCCAGACGGACGGCTCGTTCGCCGGTGAGCACCTGGCCAGGTCGGGCGGCAACCACCTGGTCGAGGGCCTGCGGTGCGACACCCCGGTGATCGCCGCGGTGAACGGCATCGCGATGGGCGGCGGCCTGGAGATCGCGCTGGCCTGCGACATCCGGCTCGCGTCGACCAACGCCGAGTTCGGGCTGTCCGAGGTCAGGGTCGGCAGCATGCCCGGCGCAGGCGGCACCCAGCGCCTGGTGCGCAGTGTCGGCGAGTCGCTTGCCATGCAGATGCTGCTCACCGGTGACCGCATCGACGCGCCGACCGCACTGCGGTCCGGGCTGGTCAGCGAGGTGCTGAACGGCCCCGACCTGCTGCCGAGGGCCCTGGCGATCGCCGAGCGCATCGCGCGGAACGCCCCGCTGTCCGTGCGGGCCGTCAAGCGGGTCGTCCGGCTGGGCGCCGATGCCCCGCTGTCGGTGGGGCTGGAGCTGGAACGGCTCGCGTTCGGCGCTGTCCGCGCCACCGACGACCGCCGCGAGGGGCGGACCGCGTTCGCCGAGAAACGCCCGCCGAAGTACACCGGCCGATGACGCCGACACCGACCAACATGGAGGTTCGCGGATGAAACCCGATGTCGCCATCGTCGGCGTCGGCGCGACGCCGCAGGGCAAACTGCCCGGTTCGAGCGCGCACCTGCTCGCCGCGCAGGCGTTCACCTCGGCCCTGGACGACGCGGGCCTCGACAAGTCCGACATCGACGGCCTGCTCACGTTCCCCGGCACCACGTCGCCGGAAGCCGGCCTGAACTACCTGCGGATCGGCGAGATGCTGGGCATCAACCCGCGCTACACCGGCAGCATGTCGCTGGGCGGCGCGACCGCGGGCGTGCTGGTGCAGGCCGCTGCCGCCGCGATCAACGCCGGCATGGCCACCACCGTCGCGTGTGTGTTCGGTGATGCTGCCCGGACCGGCGGCAGCAAGTTCTCCCGCGCGTCCGGCTGGGGCGACTCGTGGGGCATCTGGGGCATGTTCGCCGCGGCCGCGAACAGCGCCGTCACCACCAGCAGGCACATGGCGCTGTACGGCACCACCAGCCGGCAGTTGGGCGAGGTCGCCGTCGCGTGCCGCTACCACGCGTCGCTCAACCCGAACGCCGTGATGCGCACGCCGATCACGGTGGACGACCACCAGGCGTCGCGCTGGATCGTGGAACCGCTGCACCTGCTGGACTGCTGCCTGATCAGCGACGGCGGCGTGTGCATCATCGTCACGTCGGCCGACCGCGCCAAGGACAGCCGCAAGCCTGCCGTGTCGATCGCCGGCATGGGGCAGGCGCACTCGGCGCAGACGCTGGGCAAGGAGGACTGGTGGTACGTCAGCCACCAGAAGACCGCGGTGTGGGAGGCCTACCGGAACGCCGGCGTCTCCCCCGCCGACATCGACGTCGCCCAGCTCTACGACAACTTCACGATGAGTGTCCTGCTCTGGTTGGAGCACGGCGGTTTCTGCGGTGTCGGTGAGGGCGGCTCGTTCGTCGAGGACGGCCGGATCCGATTGGGCGGCGAGCTGCCGGTGAACACCGCAGGCGGCAATCTCTCCGAGTCCTATATGGAGGGTTGGCTGCACGTTGTCGAGGGCGTGCGCCAGATCCGAGGCGAGTGTGGCGAGCGGCAGGTGCCGGACGCCGAGGTGTGCCTGGTCACCGGCCGGGGCATGAGCCTGAACTGTTCCAACGCCATGATCCTGACCCGGCCATGAGGAGGCAGTCATGACGCAGCCCCCGCTGCCCGAGCTCACGGACGTGAACCGGCCGTTCTGGGAGTCGTCGGCCGAGCACGTGCTCGCGGTGCAGAAGTGCTCGAAGTGCGGGTGTCTCCGCTACCCCATCAGCGAGATCTGCCCCGAGTGCCTGTCCCCCGACGCCGAGTGGACGCCGATGAGCGGCCGGGGCACGGTGTTCTCCACCATCGTGTTCCATCAGGTCTACCACCCCGCCTTCGCCGACCGGGTGCCCTACAACGTGTCGCTCGTGCGGTTGGACGAGGGCCCGATCATGGTCAGCAACGTCGTCGGGCCCGAACCACGTGACGTCGCCGTCGGCGACCGGGTCGAGGTCGTCTTCGACCAGGTCACGCCGGAGGTCACCATCCCCCGGTTCCGGCCTGCGGGCACACCGTGAGCGCGCCTGCCCTGGCCGGGCTGCGCGTCGTGGACCTGGCGGGCGACGTCGGCAACTACTGCGGCAAGCTGTTCGCCGATCTGGGTGCGGACGTGGTCCTGGTCGAGCCGCCGGGCGGCTGCCCACAGCGCACCGCCGAGCCGACCGTCGCATCCGGACCGGCCGCCGGGACGGCCCTGGCTTTCGTCTACCAGAACACCAACAAGCGCAGTGTCGTCGTGGACGTCGACAACGACGCCGATCTGCGGCTGCTGCACGACATGGTGGCAGCGGCCGACCTGGTGATCGACAACTGGGCACCCGGCGAACTGGCACTGCGTGGGCTGGACCGGGACGCCATGACAGCGGTCAACCCCGGTCTCGTCGTCACCAGCATCACCCCGTTCGGCCAGACCGGACCGTACGCGCGCTACCAGAGCGCGGACATCGTGCTGCTGGCGATGGGCGGCATGCTGTCGCTGGCCGGCTACGGCGACGGCCCGCCGACCCGGCCCTACGGCGACCAGAGCTACGTGATGGCAGGGCTGTTCGGCGCGGTCGCCGCGATGATGGCCGTGCTGCACGCCGAGCAGACCGGTGTCGGGCAGTCCGTCGACGTGTCGGTGCACGAGTGCGTCACGCTCGCGCTGGAGACCGCGATCCAGTACTACGACCTGGAAGGCGTGATCCGGGGCCGGCAGACCGGCAGGTACCGGCACGCCGGCAGCGGCCTCTACGACTGCGCCGACGGCTACGTGTACCTGTTCGTCGGTGGTGTCGCGTCCAACCGGTTCTGGGGTCGGCTGGTCGACTGGCTGGTCGAGTCCGGCGTGCCCGAGGCGGCGGTCCTGCACGAGCCGGTCTGGGAGGACCTGGACCACCTGCGCACCGAGGAGGCGAAAGCGACCTTCGAGCGACTGTTCACCACCATGTCGGCAGGCCGGTCCAAGGCCGATCTCTACCACGACGCGCAGGCGCACGGCATCCCGCTCAGCCCGGTCAACTCGCCCGCCGATCTGGTGCACAGCAAGCAGTTGCGGGCCAGGGAGTTCTTCGTCCAGGCCGACGACATGTACCGCGCCGGCTACCTGACCCCTGGCGCGCCCTACCAGCTCAGCGCGACCCCGTGGACGCTGCGTACGTCTGCGCCGGCGCTGGGTGAGCACACCGAGCAGGTGCGGGCCGCGCTGCGCGAGCACGTCACCGGCGGTGCCCGATGACGGGTCCGCTGGCGGGTGTGCGGGTGCTGGACTTCACCTGGGTCGGGGCCGGTTCGCTGACCACGAAGCTGCTCGCCGACCACGGTGCCGACGTGCTGAAGATCGAGAGCAGCGTGCACATCGACTCCCTGCGGCTCAACCCGCCGTTCGCCGGTGGCGTGCGCGGCCCCAACCGCAGCGGCTACTTCGCGGAGCGCAACAGCAACAAGCGCAGCGTGTGCCTCAACCTGCGGGAAGCACAGGGCCAGGCACTGGCCCGGCGGCTGGCCGCCGACTGCGACATCGTGGCCAACAACTTCCGGCCAGGCGTGATGGAGCGCTTCGGCCTGGGCTACGAGGACATCCGGCAGATCCGGCCGGACGTCATCTACCTGGCCATGTCGATGCAGGGCTCGGCAGGACCGGAACGCGAGTACCTCGGCTACGGGCTGACCATCGGCGCGCTCGTCGGGCTGCAGCACCTGACCGGCCTGCCCGACCGCTACCCCGTCGGCACCGGCACGAACTACCCGGACCACGTGCCCAACCCGTGCCACGCGGCGTTCGCGGTGCTGGCCGCCTTGCGGCACCGCAGGCGGACCGGTGAGGGGCAGTGCATCGACATCGCCCAGACCGAGCCGACGATCGCCACCATCGGCACCACGGTGCTGGACTACACGGTGAACGGCGTGGTCCGCGAACGCGAGGGCAACGGCCATCCGCAGTGGGCGCCGCACGGGCTGTACCGCTGTGCCGGCGACGACCGGTGGATCGCGATCGCGGTGCGCTCGGACGCGGAATGGCTGGCGCTGGCCGACGTTCTCGGCCTGGACGCCGAGCGGTACGCGCGGAACCGGCACGAACACGCGGCCGAACTGGACGAACTCGTCCAGCGCGGCACGTCAGGTCGGGACGCCGTCGACCTGGCGGCCCGGCTCCAACAACGAGGAGTGGCCGCCGGGCCCGTGCAGAACAGCGCCGACCTCGTGGACACCGATCCGCAACTGGCCCACCGGGGCCACTGGGTGTCACTGCGGCACCCGGAGATGGGCACCAGCCGCTACGGCATGCCGCCGTTCCGGCTCTCCGCGACACCGGGCGAACTGCGCACCGCCGCGCCGGTGCTCGGCGCACACACCAGGGAAGTTCTCACCGAAGTGCTCGGCATGGGCGAGACCGAGCTGGACACGCTGGACGCCGCCGGAGTGCTCCGGTGACGACGTCCTTCGGCAGAAAGGCAGTGCAGAGATGGCAGCAGCAGAGATGGCAGCACAGCAGGACAACTACTACGACGTGCTCGTCGTCGGTGGTGGCAACGCGGGCCTGTGCGCCGCGCAGGCCGCGCTGGACGCCGGGGTGAAGGTCGGCATCCTGGAGAAGGCGCCCAAGGACGAGCGCGGTGGCAACAGTGCGCTGACCGGCCACATGCGCTTCCCCTACGACAGCGTGGACCAGCTGCTGCCGCTGATCGACGACCCGTCCGACGACGAGATCGAGGCGATCCGCGAGCGGCTGCCCACCAGGACCGAACAGCAGCTGTGGGACGAGATCATGCGCACCACGTCCGGCGCGGCCGACCAGAACCTGCTTGAGGTGCACGTCCGCAACTCGTACCCGACGATCCAGTGGCTGCGCTCCAAGGGGCACGCGTGGAAGCCGAACCTGGCACCCACGGCGGGCAACTCGATGCAGATGGACGGCCGAGGGTACAAGTTGCAGGAGCGGCACTTCCGCAACGTCGAGCAGGGTGGCGCGACCATCCACTACGAGACCGCGCTGATCGAACTGTTGCAGGACAGGACCGGTGCGGTGACCGGCGTGCTGGCCACCACGCCCACCGGCACGATCGAGATCCACGCTAAGGCCGTGATCCTGACCTGTGGCGGTTTCGAGTCCAACCCGGAGATGCGCGCCAAGTACCTCGGCCCCGGCTGGGACACGGTGCGCAACCGTGGCGTCCCGTTCAACACCGGTGACGGCCTGAATGCCGCCCTGGCGATCGGCGCGATGCCGCACGGTAGCTGGAGCAGTGCGCACGCCTCCCCGCAGGACATCGAGCGGCCGTGGTTCACGCTGCCCTCGTCCGTCCCGAACGGTGGCACGCGGACCAGCCGCTATGCCTACCCGTACAGCATCATGGTGAACCTGGACGGCAAGCGGTTCGTCGACGAGGCCAGCGATGTCCGTGGCCGCACCTACGCCAAGATGGGCCGCGCGATCCTGGCCCAGCCGGGCGGTGTCGCCTACCAGATCTTCGACGCCAAGGCGCGCCGGATGGGGCTGCTGGAGGACTACGACCGCAACAACGCGACAGGAGTGCGGGCGGACAGCCTGGACGAGGTCGCGAAGCTGGTCGGGCTCGACCCGGAGACCGTGGTGGCCACGGTCAAGCAGTACAACCAGGCGATCGGCCCCGGCGAGTTGAAGCCCGACCCGTTCAGCCTGGACCACAAGTCGACGGTCGGCCTGACGCCGGAGAAGACGAACTACTCGATCAGCATCGAGGACGGTCCGTTCGAGATCTACGGGATCCGGTGCGGCATCACGTTCACGTTCGGCGGCCTGCTGGTGGACCCGAACACCTCGCAGGTGCAGCACACCGCCGGTCGCGCGGTCCCCGGCCTGTACACGGCAGGCGAGATGCTGGGCGGTCTGTGGCACTGGAACTACCCGTCGGGCTCCGGGATGATGGCCGGCGCGGTGTTCGGCAAGATCGCCGGCGAGTCGGCTGCCAAGGCAGCCACGACGGCGTAGGGAGCCACACGTGACGGTGACCTCCGCGCTGGCCGGGTTCGCTGCCGGGACCGACGATCTGCCCGACGATGTCCTCGATGCGGCCAAGATCGCGGTCCTGGACGGCATCGCCAACCTGGCGGCCGGGTCGGTGCAGCCGATCGCCGACGTGGTGCGGCCCTACGTGAACAGCAAGGGCGGCACCGGAGAGGCGTCGGTCGTCGGCCAGCGGCAACTGCTGCCGACGACCAGCGCGGCCTGGCTCAACGGTGTGTTCATGCACTGCCTCGACTACGAGATCCAGGGCTATCCGTCCGCGCACGGCACGTCCTCGATCCTGCCGGCAGCGCTCGCGATCGCCGAGCGCGACGGCAGGAGCGGGGCCGACCTGCTGCTGGCCTACGCCATCGGCTGGGACGTGCAGCAACGCATCCGGTCGGCGGGCCAGAAGGCGGACCTGCGTGGCTTCCACCCGCCCGGCGTCGTCGGTCCACTCGGCGCTGTCGCGGCGAGTGGGCGGCTGCTGGACCTGACGCCGGAACGGATGGCCGCGGCGATGGGCCTCGCCGCGTCCCGGGCGGGTGGCCTGTTCGCGAACAACGGCACGATGGGCAAGGCCACCCATCCCGGCAGCGCGGCGCGGGCAGGCGTGGAGAGCGCCGAACTCGCGGCCGCCGGGATGACGGCCAACACGGAGATCTTCGAGGACCACCGCGGCTACCTCGCCGCCCTGTTCGGCGGGGTGTTCGACGGCGACGAGGCGATCGCCGAACTCGGCTCACGCTGGCAACTGGTCGATCCCGGCTTCACGATCAAGCCGTATCCGGCCGAGATCTACATGCAGTGGCCGATCGACGCCGCCCGCAGTCTGGTGGCCGAGGAGTCGTTCGAGCCGGCCGACGTGGTGTCGGTCGAGGTGGAACCGCCGAACTATCGCCGTGACCTGTCCCGGCCCGCGCCGGCATCGGGGCTGGACGGCAAGTTCAGCTACGAGTACTGCGTGGCCGTCGCCTTGACGCAGCCGGCGGTGCGGATCGCCAGCTTCTCCGACGACGTGCGCTTCTCGGCACCCGTCGAGGCGATGCTGCGCAAGATCACCCTGGTGGAGAACCCGGCGACACCGACGGACAAGCGGACGACGTGGTCGACGGTCCGGGTGTTCCTGCGGGACGGGCGTTGGCTGTCCAACAGGTGCACCAGGTTCGTCGGCGACCCCACCCGGCCGATGGACCGGGACACCCGGCTGGCGAAGGTGCGGGACTGCCTGACCACCGGTGGTCTCGGCCATGCCGTCGACGACATCGTGGCCCTGGTCGAGGACATGGAGCACCTGCCGGACGTGACGGGACTGACCCGGTTGCTCCGGTCGGCGGGCGGTGAGCAGGCATGACGTCGATCGCCCGCCGGATCGCCGAGTTCGTCCTCGGCGCCACCGACGACGACGTGCCGGCGGCTGATCGTGCTGCCATCGAGATGTCGTGCTTCGACCTGGTCGGCGTGGTGCTGGCCGGCCGCACGTCCCGACACGCGCAGATGGTGGAAGGCCTGGTCAGAGCGGACGGCGGTCCTGCGGAGTGCACGGTGCTCGGCGCCGGGCTGCGCGTGCCGGGCATCTCGGCCGCGCTGAGCAACGCGACATCGGCACACGCCGACGACTTCGACGACATGGGCGGCTACGGCCACCCCAGCGCACCGCTGCTGCCAGCGCTGCTGGCAGCGGCCGAACTGCGTGGCGGCGCGTCCGGGGCCGAGTTGGTCACCGCGTACGCCGTCGGTTTCGAGGTCGGCGCCGCGCTGTGCCAGCTGGGGCACTACGACCAGTACGTGCGCTGTTTCCACAGCACGCCGGTCTTCGGCACGCTGGCCGGGGTGTGCGCGGTGGCGCGACTGCTCGGCCTGGACACCGACCGGACGGTGGCCGCGCTCGCCACGGCGGCCACGTTCGCGTCCGGCCTCGGGCGCAACAGCGGGACGATGGTCAAGCCGCTGCACGCGGGCCAGGGAGCCGCGAACGCGCTACTGGCGGCCCTGTTGGCGCGCGATGGTGTGTCCGGCGCCGAGACGGTGTTCGAGGGCCGTGGCGGCTTCTGGGAGAACCTGTACGGCACGTCGGTGTCCGCGCTCGACCCGATCGTGGAGTCGCTGGGCAACCCCTATCGGAGCGCGCGTTCGCTGTTCATCAAGGGCTTTCCCTGCTGCGGTTCCAACCAGAGCGCGCTGTACGGCGTGCGGGAGATCGTGGCCCGCGAAGGACTCACGGCGGCCGATGTGGCGGAGGTGGTGGTGCACCGGATGAACGAGACGTCCCCCGTGCTGCGCTACCCGGCGCCCGCCTACGGCCTGAACGGCAAGTTCAGCATCCAGTTCACCGTCGGCAGCCTGCTCTTGCACGGCAGGCTCGGGATCGACGAGTTCGCCGACGCCAACACCCAGGATCCCGCGGTGCGCGACATGCTCGGGCGGGTCCGGCCGGAGTCACTGTCCCGCTGGGACAGCAGAAACGCAGGTAAGAGCGCCGGCAACCCGGTGACCGTGGTGACCACGGACGGCCGCGGCTTCGACGCTTTCGTGCGCCGCCCTGAGATGCCGGGCAGCCCGCGCACCCCACTGGCCGAGGAGGCACTGGTGGCCAAGTTCACCGCGAACGCGGCCCGCAGCAGCACCGACCCACAGTCTCTGGTGGGCCCGTGGCGGCACCTGGACGCGCTGGCCGACGTACGTGAGGCGATCGAGGTGACGGCATGAGTGCGACAAGGGCGGTTGCCGAGTTCGTCTGCTCGCCGCCCGTGATGCCGACCGACTCGTTGGCAGCGGCACTGCGGTCGCGCACCGACACGGCGTGCGCTGCGCTGCTGGGTTCCGCGGTCGCGGTGCCCGGCCTGCCGCCTGCCTGGACCGATGCGGTGTGGGCACGCAGCGCGGGCATCGACGACGTCGCCGTCTGGGGTGCGGCCGGAGCGGTGCTGTGGCCCGCGCTGACCGCGGTCGCGGGTGACGCACCTGCCGAGGATCGGCTGGCCGAGGCGTTCTGTGTCGGCGTCGCGGTCGGTGAGGCGCTGTGGCGCAGCGGGCGCTACCGCGAGGCCGACCGCGGCTTCGACGGGACGTCGGTGTTCGGCACCATGGCGGCCGCCGCCGCGTGCGCGCGGTATCTCGGCCTGTCCGTCGACGAGGTCGTGGCGGCGCTGGGCATCGCGGGCTCGGGCACGGGTGGCCTGATCGCCAATCTCGGTACCGACCTGGAGCCGGTGCACGCCGGCTTCGCGGCGTCCAACGGTGTGCGGGCGGCCCGGCTGGCGAGCGTGGGATTCCTCGGTGCGCCGGACATCCTGGAGGCTCGGCAGGGGTTCGCGGAGGCCTACTTCGGCCCGAACTGGGTCACCGCCGACGAGCTGAGCGCCGAACTGGCACACGCGCTCACCTCGGGCGACGGCGTGCGGCTGCGGCAGTACCCATGCCACGTCGAGGGCCAGACACTGGTGGCCGCGCTGATCGACGCCGCCCACGAGCACCTCATCGGGGACATCGAGGTCACCGGCATCGGGCCGACCTCCGGTGCCGCCCGGTTCGACGTGCCGACGACGGCGGCCGAGGCGCGGGCCAGCCTGCGCTACGTGCTGGCACTGACCCTCGTGCACGGCACCGTGAGCCAGGCCGGACTGGACCCGACCTCGGTCGACGGGAAGGCGGCGCTCGGTGCGATCGACCGGGTCCGGGTCGACGTCCTGTCCCGATGGGACCTGCCCCAGGAACCTGGCCTGATCTTCGGTGGCCGGCCGGTGCGGATCCCGGCACCCGACGACTCCCTGACCACGAAATGGCGCCGGGTGTGCGCGGAACTGGCCGAGGCGGGCGACGACGACACGCCCGCCGAGATCGCGGGAGCGCTCGCAGGCTGACCTCCTACAGCATGTAGGGTTCGGCGGTCCCGTAGCCGTCGGATGAGCTGAGGTCGTCTCGTGTCGCTGTCTGCCGCTTCCCGGCGCGCCCTGCGGGTACCCGAGATCACGGCCTACTTCTGGATCGTCAAAGGCCTTTCCACCGCCGTGGGTGAATCGACATCGGACTACCTGGTCCGGGTGCTCGGCCCGATCCCCGCAGTCGGCCTCGGGTTCGTCGCGTTCGTCGCCGCGCTGGTGCTCCAGTTCTCGATGCGCCGCTACCTGGCCTGGACCTACTGGCTGGCGGTCGTCATGGTCGGCGTCTTCGGCACGATGGCCGCCGATGTGCTGCACGTCGGCTTCGGCGTGCCGTACGTCGTGTCCACCGTGCTCTACGCGGCCCTGTTGGCCGCGGTCTACGTCGGCTGGCAGCGCACCGAGCGGACACTGTCCATCCACAGCGTCGACACGTTCCGCCGTGAGGCGTTCTACTGGGCGGCCGTGGTCGCGACGTTCGCGCTGGGCACCGCGGCGGGCGACATGACGGCCGTGACACTCCACCTGGGATACTTCTTCTCGATCGTGCTGTTCGCCGTGGTGATCCTGATCCCGGCAAGTGGTTACCGGTGGTTCAACTGGAACCCGATCTTCGCGTTCTGGTTCGCCTACGTCGTCACGCGGCCACTGGGTGCCTCGATCGCCGACTGGCTCGGCAAACCGAAGGATGTCGGCGGCCTCGGCGACGGCGACGGACTCGTCAGCCTGGTGCTCGCCGCGCTCATCATCGGGCTGGTCGGCTATCTGGCTGTCACATACAAAGACGTACAGCATTCCGACGACGTTTCCGCAGCTCAGACAACACGCATGTACCTGTAGCCGGCAGATAACTCTCGCGCCGCCGGTTGATGTGTGGTAGGCGTATCGAGAAGGGCCGGCCCCTCGTCTCGCGATCACCAGACTCCTACGGCCACCCGCCGCAGGAGTAGCTGCCGCGTGGAAGGAACCGGGGACAGTGAGCATTCCATTGCGTCAAGCAGTCAAGATCGGTGCCTATCTGTTCAAACAGAAACTGAAAGGCCGGGACAAGTTCCCCATCACCCTCGAACTCGAGCCGTTGTTCGCGTGCAACCTGGCCTGCGAGGGCTGCGGCAAGATCCAACACCCGGCCGACGTGCTCAAGCAGCGCATGCCGGTCGAGCAGGCGCTCGCGGCGGTGGACGAGTGCGGTGCGCCCGTAGTCTGCCTGGCCGGCGGCGAACCGCTGATGCACCCGCACGTCGAGGACATCGTCGAGGGCCTGATCAAGCGCAAGAAGTTCATCTACCTGTGCACCAACGCCTTGCTGCTGCCCAGGAAGATCGACAAGCTGCGCCCGTCGCCGTACCTGGCACTGGCCGTGCACATCGACGGCCTCGAAGAACGGCACGACGAGTCGGTGGCCAAGAAAGGCGTGTTCACGCAGGCCGTCGACAACATCAAGGAGGCGCAGCGCCGCGGCTTCCGCGTCACCACCAACACCACGTTCTTCAACACCGACAGCCCACAGACCGTGATCGAGGTTCTGGACTTCCTGAACAACGATCTCAAGGTGGACGGGATGATGCTCTCGCCCGCCTACGCCTACGAAAAGGCCCCTGACCAGGACCATTTCCTCGGCGTGACCGAGACACGTGAGCTGTTCCGCAAAGCGTTCGCCGACGGTCGGCGGCAGCGCTGGCGCATCAACCACTCGCCGCTGTTCCTCGACTTCCTCGAAGGCAAGGTCGATTTCCCGTGCACAGCATGGGGAATTCCGTCGTACTCGCTGTACGGCTGGCAGAAGCCCTGTTACCTGATGGGTGACGGCTACGCGAAGAGCTACCAGGAGTTGCTCGACACCACCAACTGGGAGGCCTACGGCCGAGGCCGCGACGACCGCTGCTCCAACTGCATGGCGCACTGCGGCTACGAGCCGACCGCCATCATGGCGACGATGAAGTCGCTGAAGGAGTCCCTGCGCGCGGTCCGCTGAACAGACTGGTGGATGCGTCCAGGGCGGTGCGCATCCACCAGCCGGCGTCGGGCACTCGCGCCTGGCTGGTCACACGAGCGGCGCTCGGCGGTCGAGTCGTGGTCAGATGGATGCATGAAGGTGCGGATCGGGGTAGGGCTCGGCGCTGGCAGTGAGCCCGCGACGTTCGGTGAGGTCGTCGACCAACTGGAGGCGGCCGGCATCGACTCGCTGTGGCTGTCGGAGATCGTGTTCTCGTCGCAGGTCGAGCCGTTCATCGGCATGGCGCACGCGTTGGGTCGGACCAGGAAG
>DASXYT010000247.1:0-5573 GCA_036502345.1 Pseudonocardiaceae bacterium
GAAGGCGACGTACTGGGCGACACCGCGTCGAACGCCAGGCGCGACTCGGCGCTGGCCGCGTTGCAGGCGCAGAACCCCAACGTGCAGGTCGACTACACGCTGGCCGTGGACTCCACCGGCCTCCCGTCGCAGGAACTCGGCGTACTGCAGGACGCGAAGGCCAAGGGCGTCAAGGTCAGCGTCGTCAACATCATGACGATGGACTTCGGCAACGGCCAGAACGCGCTGAACGACGCGCTGTCCGCGGCCAAGGCCACGGCCGGCCAACTGGCCGGCCTGTACGGCATCAGTACAGCTGCTGCCTACAACCGGCTCGGCCTGACGCCGATCGCCGGCAAGAACGACGACAACGAGAACTTCACCCAGGCCAACGCCACCACCCTGGAGAACTTCGCCGCCACCAACGGTGTCGCCGAACTGTCCTTCTGGGAGGTCGACGAGTATGACAAGGCCACCGGGTACGCGTACACCCGCATCTTCACCGGGCTGACCGGCGGCGGCTCGGCTACCCCTCCTCCTCCCGCCTCGGGTGGCCAGATCACCGGCTACGGCGGCAAGTGCATCGACGACGCGGCAGCATCGACCGCCAACGGCTCCCGGATCCAGCTGTACACGTGCAACGGCACCAACGCGCAGTCCTGGACCGTGGCCTCGAACGGCAGCCTCCAGGTACTGGGCAAGTGCATGGACGTGACCGCGGCAGGCACGGCCAACGGCACCAAGGTCCAGCTGTACGACTGCAACGGCACGGGCGCCCAGGTGTGGACGCACAACGCGAGCAACGAACTGGTCAACCCGGCATCCGGCCGCTGCCTCGACGCGACCGGCCCCAGTTCGGCCGACGGCACCCCGCTGCAGATCTGGGACTGCGCGGGCAGCGCCAACCAGCAGTGGCAACTGCCGTGACCCACTAGCTGGTGGTGATAGAGGGCCGCGACCGGGCCGGGTCGCGGCCCTCGACTTTCTCTTCAGGCCGCCAGCCAGTCGATGAACACGGACTAGCCTGACGGTGAGCCAACAAAACACGTGGGATGTGGAGCAACGACCGTCGCCGAGATACTGGCCAAGCGGGATCACATCCTGCTTGACTTCGACGGCCCGGTCTCTGCGATGTTCGGCGGCACGTTGACGGATCATGATGTCGCCGATCGACTGAAACCCTTGCTGGGACATGTACTTCCCGGCGAGATCGCGGCCTCCCACAACCCGTTCGACGTGCTCCGCTACGCGGCTTCCTGCGGTCCGGCCACGCTCCGAGCCATCGAGATCCAGTTCCGACGCCTGGAATCGGAGGCGATTACGACCGCACCAGTGACAGCCGGTGTCGCAGAAGTGCTGCCCGTACTCCACCAGGCCGGCTTCACCTTGACGATCGTCAGCAACAATTCACTTGAAGCCACCCGCAGTTTCCTCGTATTGCACGATTTGACAACATACGTCCGCCGAATCATCGGTCGGCCAGCGGACGAACCGTCGTTGCTCACGCCAAACCCATTCCTGGTGGAACGGGCGATCCGCTCGCTCGGCACATCTCCCGAATCCTGCGTTTTGGTGGGCAGCTCACTGGCCGACGTGGACGCCGCCCGAGCTGCCGGCACCGCGGTGATCGGCTACGCCGACAACGAAGCGAAAGCGGCAACACTCCGCAGCCGTGGCGTCGACTCGATCATCGACGACATAGGTCAACTGAAGCCGTAGCGGCCAGCGGACCCTCGTAGCTCACCCACGCGCGACCCGGCCCAGTGGGATCGGCGGATGCAGGCACCGCGGCCAAGTCAGCGTGCAAACGCGCTGATCAGGGAGATGGAGCCGGCGAGGGGACTTGAACCCCTAACCTTCCGCTTACAAGGCGGATGCTCTGCCAATTGAGCTACGCCGGCGTGGGCCACGTGGCCCTAGGACATGGTAAGCGCCGGTACCTTTTGCCACCTGCGGCTATCCGCCACTCGGGGTGTGAGCAACGCATCATTTCCGGGTGGGCACGTGGCCCGAACAGGTGATCGGCCAGGCGAACCGGCACGTTACGGCGTTGTATCCACTGTCTGGCATAGGTTTTGGGCTGAAGTGTGCTCGATGTCGTGATCCACTGGAGTGGCAAGCATCAGCCGAACGTGGCGCACGCCACTTCACGAGAGAGGGTTCTGATCTGTGCGGTTCGACCGAATCGACCGCAAAGGCCTGCGGCGCCGCTGGGTGAGCGCCAATCCGACGACCAGCGAGCAGCGGCCGATCGGGCCTGCTCTGCCTGACGACACCACCGTGAACCTCGTGCTGGACGTCGCCCTGCGGATCGGCGAGGTCCTGATGGCCAGCGGGGCCGGCGCGTCGGACGTGACCGCGACCGTCATCGCCGTCACGTCAGCATGTGGGCTGCCGCACTGTGAGGTCGATGTGATCTTCACCTCGATCAGCATCTGCTGCCAGCGCGGCTCCGACCTCGCCCCGGTGACCACGCACCGCGTTGTCCGCTCGCGCGCCCTGGACTACACGCGGCTCTCCGATGTCGAGCACCTGGTCCGGCAGATCACCCGCGGCCGGACCACCGCGCAGGATGCCAGCACCCGGCTCCGCGAGATCACCGACGCACCTCACCCCTACCCGCGCTGGCTGGCCACGCTGGCCTGGGCGCTGATGGCCGCGTCCATCGCCGTGCTGATCGGCGGTGGCTTCCGGGTCGCCGTCATCGCGGGGTGCACGACGGCGCTGATCGACCGGGTCGGCCGCCTGCTGAACCGGCGCGGGCTGCCGTTCTTCTTCCAGCAACTGGTCGGCGGTGCGCTCGCCACCAGTGTCACGTTGGCGATCATGCGGTTCGGCCTGCTGCCCTACGGGGTCGCGCCGTCGCTCGTCGTCGCCGCCGCGATCACAGTGCTGTTGTCCGGACTGTCCGTGGTCGGTGCCGTGCAGGACGCCATCTCCGGGTTCAACGTGACGGCAGCCGGCCGCACGATCGAGACCACGATGATGTCTGCCGGCCTGGTCGCGGGCGTGGTAATCGCGTTGGGCATTGCCGTTCGGCTCGGGTTGCCGACCACGCCGCTGGCCGGGGCGCTGCCGGCTACGGCCCTTCGCCTGCCGGTCCAGGCGCTGGCCGGCGCGGCTGCGGCAGCATGTTTCGCGCTGGCCTCCTACGCCACCCGTGCCGCCCTGCCGGTGGCCGCAGGCGCGGGCGCGCTGGGTGCGGGCGCGCATGCCGCGCTCGACCTCGTCGGCTTCAACCAGATCGGCGCCACGGCGGTCGCGGCCGTGTTGATCGGCTTCACCGGCGGCACGATGTCCCGCCGGTTCCGGCTGCCGCCGCTGGTCATCGCGGTGTCCGGTCTGACCCCGCTGCTGCCCGGCCTGACCACCTACCGCGCCATGTTCGAGCTGGCCGTGCAACGTACGCCTGCCGGGCTGCCGACGGCCGTGCTCGCGGTGGCCGTCGCGCTGGCGCTGGCCGCCGGAGTGGTGTTCGGCGAGTACCTGGCCCAGCCGGTCCGCACCGGCATCGGCAGGCTGGAACGCCGGCTGGCGGGCCCCCGGATGGCCGGTCCGCTTCGGCCGTCCCGCCGCAGGCTGGACTGAAGGTGACCCGGGCCACGTGGTGCTGGAGCCATCATGGGGACGCGGCAACACCCATATCTCACTAACCTCGGGGTGGACGCACCGACGCGCACCGCCGGACGGCGACATCGACGCGGCGGATCTGAAGGTTCCATCCACGCAAGGAGGGCCATCCAGGTGAACAGAAAGTCGGGATCCGACGGGGCGAACTTCGTGGTCGTCGCCAACCGCCTTCCTGTTGACCTGGAGCGGCTGCCCGACGGCTCGGAAAAGTGGCGGCACAGCCCTGGTGGCCTGGTCACGGCCCTTGAGCCGTTCCTCCGGGCCCGCCACGGCGCCTGGGTCGGCTGGCCTGGCGTGGCCGACGTGGACGTGGCCGAGTTCGCCGACGAGGGCATGGTGCTGCACCCGGTGGCCCTGTCGTCGGCCGAGGTGCAGGACTACTACGAGGGCTTCTCCAACGCCACCCTGTGGCCGCTCTACCACGACGTCGTCGCGCCCCCGGTGTTCGAACGCACCTGGTGGGACAGCTACGTCAAGGTCAACCAGCGCTTCGCCGACGCCTGCGCCAGCGTCGCAGCCGAAGGTGCCACGGTCTGGGTGCAGGACTACCAGTTGCAACTGGTGCCCGCGATGCTCCGCGACCAACGGCCTGACCTGCGGATCGGGTTCTTCCTGCACATCCCGTTCCCGCCGGTCGAACTGTTCATGCAGTTGCCGTGGCGGTCGGAGATCATCCGTGGCCTGCTCGGCGCCGACCTGGTCGGGTTCCACCTGCCCGGCGGCGCACAGAACTTCCTGTGGCTGGCCCGCAGGCTCGTCGGGCTCGAACCGAGCCGGGCCGCCGTCGGTGTCCGAACGCGGCCAGGTCTCGTGCAGTTCGGCGACCGGACCGTCCGCGTCGGTGCGTTCCCGATCTCCATCGATGCCGCCGGGCTGGACACGCTGTCCCGGCGCCGGGACGTGATGGCACGGGCGAAACAGATCCGCGCCGACCTCGGCAACCCGAAGAAGATCATGCTCGGCGTCGACCGGCTGGACTACACGAAGGGCATCGACGTCCGGCTCCGCGCCCTCGGCGAACTACTCGAGGAGAACCGGATCGACCCGGCTGACGTCGTGATGGTCCAGTTGGCCACGCCGAGCCGGGAGCGCGTCGAGCACTACCGGCAGATGCGCGGCAGCATCGAGGGCCAGGTGGGCCGGATCAACGGCGAGTTCGCGCGGGTCGGCCATCCGGTGATCCACTACCTGCACCAGTCGGTCGACCGTGAGGAACTTGTCGCATTCTTCTCGGCTGCGGACGTGATGGTCGTGACGCCGGTCCGGGACGGCATGAACCTGGTGTGCAAGGAATACGTGGCCAGTCGGCATGATCTCGGTGGCGCTCTGGTGTTGTCCGAATTCGCGGGCGCAGCGGCCGAGTTGACGAGTGCGCTGTTGGTCAATCCGCACGACCTGGACGGCGTGAAGAACGCCTTGCTCAGGGCGTTGACCATGGATCCCGGCGAGGGACGACGTCGGATGCGGGCACTGCGCCGGCAGGTGTTGACCCACGATGTGGACCGCTGGGCCCGTTCCTTCCTCGCCGCGCTGAACCCTGTTGATCAACACGAGCCTGCTTACTGATACCAATACGCACCGGTAGCACGATCGGGTGGTCGTCGATGCGAGTCGTCATGTCGAGTTCACATCGAAGCAACCTCAGGAAGCTGGCCGGCCGCCACATCGAGATGTCCGCGACCGTCCGGCTCTACCTGGGACGAGACGACCGGTCGGTTACAGTGCCACCGTCCCAGGCCGGGGTTCGGCATGATCACGATGCCCTGGGACGCCCCCGTTCCTGCTGGTCAGAAAGCTGATGACAGTGACAGCCGAATCTCTTTCTCCTGAGTTGCGTCGTGCGCTGGTTCGGGTTGCGCGGGTGCCGCGGCTGTTGGTGGCCAGTGACTACGACGGCACCCTGGCCCCGATCGTGGCCGATCCGGAGCAGGCCAGGGCGTTGCCGGAGTCGGTGGGGGCGTTGC
>DASXYT010000248.1:0-8159 GCA_036502345.1 Pseudonocardiaceae bacterium
GCGGCCTCCTGGCCGCCCAGTGTGACCAGTCCGACATCGAACTCTTGTGGAAGCTGCTGGAGAACGAGCCCGGCACCGAGGTGACCGTCGACCTCGGGGACAAGACGGTGCGCGCCAAGGACTTCGTCTGTCCCTTCACGATCGACGACTACACCCGTTGGCGGCTGCTCGAAGGACTCGACGACATCGGCCTGACCTTGCGAAACGTGTCAGCCATCGATGAGTACGAGACCACTAGGCCGGCATGGAAGCCGGTCGTCGAACCGGCCACCGCCGGGTGATCGGAGGCGGGATTCCATGCCTCGGCAGGGAATCCCGCCGCCCCTTCGAGGGCCTCGCTAAGGCAGGCGAAACGGCCGGAATCGTCCCTCGGTGGAGGGGAATCTGCGACTTCTAACAAAAAATTGGGCGTGGCGCATGGCATTTCGCTTGCTATGGGCTTATCTTGGCGTGCAGTCGGCCCGAAGGGGGTCGAGTTGTCAGTGTGGTCTCTGGAGGGACTAACAGTGAACAAGGCCCAGCTCATTGAGGCGCTTTCGGAACGCCTCGGCGACAAGAAGACCGCAGGCGCTGCGGTTGACGGACTCGTCGACGTGATCGTGCGTACGGTCAACGGTGGCGAGAAGGTCAACATCACCGGTTTCGGCGTGTTCGAGAAGCGCGCCAGGGCCGCCCGTACGGCACGCAACCCGCGTACCGGTGAGACGGTGAAGGTCAAGAAGACCAACGTGCCCGCCTTCCGCGCTGGTACGAACTTCAAGGAGGTCATCAGCGGCGCCAAGAAGCTGCCGCGCGTTGCCTCCGCGAGGTCCACCGCCAGGACCGCGGCCGCGGCGGCCACCAAGGCGGGTGCGACCACCACTCGCACTCGTGCGGCTGCCACCACGACCCGCGCGACCGCCACCCGTGCGGCAACGGCGAAGCCGGCCGCCACCAGGACGACCAGGGCTGCGGCACCGAAGGCAGCCGCTGCCACCAAGGCAGCTCCGAAGGCAGCGACGACCAAGGCGAGCACCGCCAAGGCCACCACGGCGAAGACCACCGCGGCGAAGAAGCCGGCCACCACGGCAGCGGCCAAGAAGACCACGGCGGCACCGAAGGCAGCAGCGGCCAAGCCGGCCGCGAAGAGGACCACTCGCAAGAAGTGATCTACACGTGACCGACTGATCAACTGATCGGTGACACGGCGGCCCAGCGCACCCAGCGCCGGGCCGCCGTCGCATGCGCGACCGAGCTAGCGAGGTCGCGAGCAGACTCCAAGGCTGCCCAGGCATCGAGCGGGATAGCTGACCCCCGATGCCACAACCTGCCGGCAGAGCCGATTCCGACTGCCCGAACAGGGAACCACCGGTCCTTCCGGGCTCCGACCTGGCGCCTCGACCTGCGGGGAGAGCAGGTTAGGCCATACTTCGGTGGCCATCCGCGAGAAGCCGGGTGCCTGCACGCGAGCCCGCTAGCTCGCTCGTGGGTGCCTGATCGCGAGCTCCGCTCGCGCCACCTACAGTTGCCCCATGCGTGTTGGATTCGCCGTTCCTGTCGCCGGTCCCTGGGCTACGCCGGAGAACCAGTTGGCGGTGGCCGCGCTTGCCGAGGAACTGGGTTACGAGTCGCTGTGGACTCTGCAGCGGATACTCAATCCGCCCGATTCGCCGGACACCTCATATCGCAACGTGCCCGATCCGTTGGTCACCCTCGCCTATCTCGCCGGCCACACCAGCACCGTGCGTCTCGGCGTCGCGGTATGGAATGTGCCGTTCATGTCGCCGGCACTGCTGGCCAAGCAGACCGCGACGCTCGACCAGATCTCGCACGGGCGACTGGATCTCGGATTGGGCCTGGGCTGGCTGCCGGAGGAATTCGCGGCGTCCGGTGTCTCCATCGAGCGGCGGGGTGCTCGTGCCGAGGAGTTCATCGAGGTGCTGACAGCGCTGTGGACCGGCAGGGCAGGCCCATTGGACGGCGAGTTCTACCCGCTGCCCGACGTGCTGATGGCGCCGACACCGGTGCAGCAGCCCCGGCCGCCGATCCTGCTGGGCGGTGGCGCCGATGCCGCGCTGCGCAGGGTGGGCAGGTTGGGCGACGGCTGGATCACCGCCAGCCGGCAGGATCCCAACGACATCGGCCGGGCGATCGGCGTGGTCAAGGAATCGGCGGCCGCGGCGGGCCGGGACACGGACTCGCTCCGCTTCATCTGCCGGGCCGCCCTTGGCAGCCCCTCACACGGCCCTGATTCGCCCCTGTACGGATCGTACGAACGCATCCGGGACGGTGTCGCCTGGCTGGGCGAGCAAGGCCTCACCGAGGTCTTCTACGACCCGAACTTCGACCCGGCGATCGTCGGCCCCGACGTGCCGCCGGACGCGGCGATGGGCATGGTCACCGAGATGATGGTGGCTCTCGCACCGGAGAGCACCTGACAGAGCGCCTAACCGACCTCCGTTGCCAGCGGCGCGGGCAGCGCTGTCGGCAGGTAATGGGCGGCGACCAGGCGCAGTGGTTTTGTCGCACTGAACGACAGCACCCACGTGCTGCCTTTCTTGCACGGAATTCGGCCCAGCTCGATACCGGACTTTTCGGCGAGCGCCGCGATCAGACCGGGAATCGCGCCGCCCTGGCTGCACACCACCGGTGTACCGCCCGCGCGCACGATCGCGGTCAGCCTGCGGACCGCACCGGCCGGGTCCCGTGCGTAGGCCTCCTCGGTCAGTTTCGGTTCGATCGCCACCGGCACGTCGAGATCGTCGGCGACGCCGATCACCGTGTCCACACAGCGGGTGCGCTCGGCAGCGTGCACGTGGTCCGGGCCGAACAACGGGAGCAGTGCACGCAGCGCCAAAGCCTGTTCCTTGCCTGCCGGGCTGAGCGGGCGGGCCTCGTCAGGGCCTGTCCAGGCGGCCTTGTTGCCAGCCTTGGCGTGCCGGACCAACAACAGGGTCCTGGTATTCGCCGGCAGCGCTGTGAACCTGGCGAGTACGGCGCGGTCGGTGTCGTAGCTGAGCAGTTCCGCCGCCGCCGACGGTCGCAGCCAGCGCAGTTCGTCCACCTCGTCGTTCGGCCGGAATGCGCTGCTGTCGGCGTGGCCCGCGAAGTACGTCACCGCCTTGTGGCCCGGCTTCGGCGCGGTCACCGGGTAGTCGACGTCGCCGAGCGGGCGACCGAGCACCGGCCGGTAGCCGGTCTCCTCCCAGGTTTCCCGGACCGCACACGACGCCGGTGTCTCGCCGCACTCCAGTTTGCCCTTGGGCAGCGACCAGTCGGCCCGGTGCGGCCGGTGCACGACGGCCACCTCGACCTTGCCCGAGCCGGCCTGCCGCCACAGCACGGTGCCCGCCGCGCGAACGGTGATCAGCCAGGGGTCGGGCACGCTCGCCCTCATTCCTTACCGGCGTGGGTCCGCATCATCTCCACCTGATGGTCGCGCACCCTGCTGCCGTCGGCGGGTGAGGGCAGCCACTGGCCGTCGGGTTGGAGCACCCAGCACCGCGTCGCCGGGTCGACGGCCGAGTCCAGGATCGAGTCCAGTTGGGCGGTCAGCTTCGGGTCGGCCACCCGGACCAGCACCTCGACCCTGCGATCCAGGTTGCGGTGCATCATGTCCGCGCTGCCCAGCCAGTGCTCGCCCGAGCCGACGAACTGGAACACCCTGGAGTGCTCAAGGAACCGGCCGAGGATGGACCGCACCCGGATCCGCTCGGAAAGTCCCGGCTGGCCCGGCCGCAGCGAGCAGATGCCGCGCACCACGATGTCGACGTCCACGCCGGACTGGGAAGCGCGGTAGAGCGCGTCGATGACCTGCTCGTCCACCAGCGAGTTCACCTTGATCCGGATACCCGCCGGGCGACCCGCTGCCGCGTGCTCGATCTCCTGGTCGATCCGTTCCACGATGCCGCGCCGGATCCGCTGCGGCGCCACCATCAGGTAGTTGTACCTGGTCTGCCGCGAATAGCCGGTGAGCACGTTGAACAGGCCGGTGAGGTCGGCGCCGATCGTCGGTTCCGCGGTGAGCAGGCCGATGTCCTCGTAGAGCCGGGCGGTCTTCGGGTTGTAGTTGCCGGTGCCGATGTGGCAGTAGCGACGGATGTTGGAACCCTCCTGCCGCACCACGAGGCACACCTTGCAGTGCGTCTTCAGGCCGAGCAGGCCGTACACCACGTGCACACCGGCCTTCTCCAGTGTCCTCGCCCACTGGATGTTGGCCTGCTCGTCGAAGCGCGCCTTGATCTCCACCAGCGCCACGACCTGCTTGCCGGCCGCCGCCGCCGCGACGAGCGCGTCCACGATCGGGGAGTCACCCGAGGTGCGGTACAGGGTCTGCTTGATCGCCAGCACGTCCTTGTCGGCCGCTGCCTGTTCGATGAACCGCTGGGTGCTGGTGGAGAACGAGTCGTAGGGATGGTGCACCAGTACGTCGCCCTCCTCGCGCAGCGCGCGGAAGACACTGCGCGGCGACTCGCGGTCGGCGAACGCGGGATGGGTGGCCGGCACGAACGGCGGGTCCTTCAGTTCCCTGCGGTCCACCGCGTACATCTGCCACAGGCAGGACAGGTCCAGCAGGCCGCGCACCACCACGACGTCGGCGGGGTCCACCTCCATCTCGCCGATCAGCAGGTCCCGCATGTCGTCGGTCATGTCCCCACCGATCTCCAGCCGGACCGGCAGGCCGAACCTGCGCCGCGCGAGTTCCCGCTCCAGCGCCTCCAACAGGTCGTTGTCCCGGTCCTCCTCGACCTCGAAGTCCGCGTTGCGGGTGATCCGGAAGACGTGGTACTCGGTGACTTCCATGCCGTCGAACAGTTCGCCGAGATGGTTGGCGATCAGTTCCTCCAACGGCAGGAACGTGGCCTGGTTGCGGTCCCTGTTCTCCTCGACCCTGATCAGCCGTGGCACGTTGTTGGGCACCTTCACCCTGGCGAAGTGCCGGGTGCCGTTGGCGGGGTCGTACACGGTGACCGCGAGGTTCAGCGACAGTCCCGAGATGTAGGGGAACGGGTGCGACGGGTCGAAGGCAAGTGGTGTGAGGACCGGGAACACCTGGTCGGTGAAGTAGTTGGACAGCCGCAGCCGGTCCGGCTCGGCCAGCTCGTCCCAGGTGACCAGCCGGATCCCGCGCTCGGCCAGTTCGGGCAGCAGGTGGTCGATGAACGCGGTGGAGTGCTGCTCGACCAGTTCCCGGTTGCGCTTGGCGATGTAGGCCAACTGCTCCGTGGGCGTCAGGCCGTCCGCGCTGCGCACCGACAGCCCGGTCTCCTCGCGGCGCTTCAGGCCGGCCACCCGGACCATGTAGAACTCGTCCAGGTTGGACGCGAAGATGGCGAGGAACTTCGCCCGCTCCAGCAGCGGCTGGGACGTGTCCTCGGCCAGTGCGAGCACCCGTGCGTTGAAGTCCAGCCAGGACAATTCCCTGTTGAAATACCTGTCGTCGGGGAGTTCGACACCGGCGGGTGTCGCGGTGATCTCGGTGGCGGCAGGCGGAGCCGAGGGCATCGTGGAGGCACCGTGGGCCGCGGCGTCCCCGGTGACCGTGGTCGCGGTCACGGCGGTGGTGGTCCTGGCTGGGGTGTTCGCACGATCGGTCACGATCGCCATTGTCCCCGATCAGCCTGGTTTTACGAGCCGGCAGACGGATGCTGACGAGTGAACTCCCGGTCCGGCGGGTGTCCACCACGTGACCGGCTGCTGACGGCCACGGAACCGTCTCACATCGTGGTCGGGCGAGTGGTCGGGCGAGTGGTCAGGCCGGCCGGGCGCAGCTGGACATGCCGATGGCGGCCGCCGTGTGCCAGCCGACGCCCATCGTGGTGGCCAGCGCCAGATCCTCGGCTGTGTCCACGTCGCAGCGCAGTGTCGGCAGGTCGACGCCGATCCGCTCGGCGCCCGAAGCGGTGTGCGCCGCGGCGGAACCCGGGCCGAACCTGGGGTCCAGTGGTCCACCCGGTGCGGCGACGAGCAGCGTCGTGCCGGTGCCCTGCCGGTCGGCGCAGAACGCGCGGCGGCCCGCCGACTCGCTCAACGCGGCGGTCAACTCCTCGCTGCACAGTGCCGGCAGGTCGGACTGCAGAACGCCCACCGTCGCCGTGGGATCGGCGAGCAGCAGCAGTTCGGCGCCGTAGGCGACGGCCGCGTTCAGCCCGAGGTCGGGCACGTCGGGGGTGGTCGCGACGCCGTCGGCCGCCAGGGTGTCGGCGACCGTCGGGTCGGAGGTCACCACCAGCAGCTTGCGCACGTTGGGCGTGGCCAGCGCGGCGGCAGCCGTGTCCCGGACCAGGGCGAGCGCCAGCGCCTCGTGGGCCGCTCGGTCGCCGAGCCCTCGGTCGGCCGCGCCGAGCAGCCGGGACTTCGCCCTGCCCAGCGACTTCACCGTGATCACCAGGTCGACTGCCCGGTCACTGTGTTCCCGCACTCCGCCATCCTGCCTGACGTACCGGGGTGCGCGGTGGATCCGGGCCGGACCCGGTCTGGACCTCGAACGACGGGACGTGGAGACTCACGGCACGACAGGTGCCGGACGAGATGCCGGACATGGTTTTGAGGCCGAAAGGAGTGCTCGTGGCCCGGGAGAAGGGTGGGTTCTGGATCTGGTTCGCGGCGACGTTCTTCTATCCGCTGTGCTCGATCCTGGCGCGGCGGGAGAACAGAGGCACGGAGCAGGTTCCCCGGCAGGGTGGCGTGCTGCTGGTGATGAACCACATCTCCCACATCGACCCGCTCTACGACGCGGTGTTGGTGCACAAGCTGCGGCGGATCCCGCACTTCCTGGCCAAGGAGTCGCTGTTCCGGCCGTTCCTGGTCGGCACCGTGATGCGCGGCACCGGCCAGATCCCGGTGTACCGGGGTACGTCGGACGCCAAGGACAGCCTGCGGGACGCGAACGCCGCGCTGGCCGCGGAGCAGGTCGTGATCATCTACCCGGAGGGCACGATCACCAAGCAGCCGGAGGGCTGGCCGATGTTCGCCCGGACCGGTGTGGCCAGGCTCGCACTGGCCAACGACGTACCAGTGGTCCCGGTGGCCCGTTGGGGCACCAGGGACATCCTGGACGGGTACCACAAGAAGTTCCGGCCGTTCCCCAGGCACGACGTGATCACCGTGTTCGGCGAGCCGGTGGACCTGTCGGCCTACCGCAGCCAGTCGCCGACCAGCCAGACCCTGCGTGAGGTCACCGACCTGCTGATGGCCGAGGTCACGAAGCTCGTCGCGCAGGTGCGTGGTGAGACGCCGCCGACCGAGACGTTCCGCCCGCCGCTCAAGGGCGCGGCAACAGCTGAGCCGGACGCGGGTTTGACGTGACAGTGCAGCGCATCGCGGTGCTCGGCGCCGGTTCCTGGGGCACCACGTTCGCCAAGGTCCTCGCCGACGCGGGTCGCAAGGTCACGCTGTGGGCCAGGCGGCCCGAGGTGGCGGCGGCCATCAACGAGCGGCGGCTCAACGCCGACTACCTACCCGGCATCCGACTGCCGGAGAACCTGGTCGCGACGGCCGAGCCGGAAGCGGCACTGGCCGGGGCCGAGGCCGTCGTGCTGGCCGTGCCCAGCCAGACGCTGCGCGAGAACCTGACGGCGTGGCTGCCGATCCTGCCGGCCGGTGTCGCGCTGGTCAGCCTGGCCAAGGGCGTCGAACTGGGCACCGGCAAGCGGATGAGTGAGGTGGTCCGCGAGGTGGCGGGCGTGCCGGCCGGGCAGGTCGCCGTCGTGTCGGGACCGAACCTGGCCATGGAGATCGCCGAGGAACAGCCCACAGCGACCGTCATCGCGTGCGTCGACCACGACCTGGCCGTCGAGTTGCAGCGGGCCAGTTTCACCGGCTACTTCCGGCCCTACACCAACCACGACGTCGTCGGCTGCGAGTTGGCCGGCGCGTGCAAGAACGTCATCGCGCTGGCCTGTGGCATGGCCACCGGCCTCGGCTTCGGCAGCAACACGCTGGCCGCGCTGATCACCAGGGGCCTCGCCGAGACCGCGCGGCTGGGTGCCGCGTTCGGTGCCGACCCGCTGACGTTCGCCGGCCTGGCCGGGCTGGGCGACCTGGTGGCCACGTGCTCGTCGCCGTTGTCCCGCAACCGGAGCTTCGGTGCCCGGCTCGGTGCCGGCGAGTCGCTGGCCGAGGCACAGCATGCGGCGCACGGCCAGGTCGCCGAGGGCGTGAAGTCCTGCTCGTCGATC
>DASXYT010000249.1:0-12736 GCA_036502345.1 Pseudonocardiaceae bacterium
GCCCTGGCCGACGCTGGGCAGGTCCGGCAGCCTGGCCAGCAGGATCGCGGCCGGACCGTTCGCCGGCACGTTCTTGAAGTCGTCGTCGTACCGCTCGATCCGGCGCCACCAGATCCCGCCGCCGCCGTGGTCGGTCCAGCCTTCCCGCAGCCGGGCGGCGATCTGCTTGAGCGCCTCCGGCCGCCGCACGCCGCCGTGCTGCTCGGCCCGCAGCAGCGCCAGGCCCAGCCACGCCACGTCGTCGTAGTAGTCGTTGAGCCAGGAACCCAGGTTGCGCCGGTGGATGCCGTTGACCATGCGTTGGATGCTGACCCGGCGGGCCGGCGACGGGGCCCGCAGCTGTGCGTCCACGAGGCAGTCCAGTACGTGCGCCTGCCACCAGTAGCCCCACGGGCCGAACAGTCGGTGGTTCGGTGATGCCGGCCAGCGTGGCACGGCGAGCATGGTGCCCGGCAGTCCCCAGAGTCTGCGTAGGTGCCGCGCGTACACGGCCCGCTCCGCCACCCCGGCGCGTGCCGCCCACAAACGCGGACTTGCCTGCGAAGCCCGTTCGGTCACCACACCATCGTGACCTCTGAATCGTTCATGATGTCTGATCGGAGACCCGAACGGATCATCCGAATCGCTACCAAGCCACCCGAAGGTCGGCATGTTGGCGCACCCACGCGTGCATCACGATCCCGGCGGCGACCCCGGCGTTGATCGATCGTGTGGACCCGAACTGCGCGATCGACACCACCAGCGTGGCAGATTCGCGAGCTTCGTCGGTCAGGCCCGGGCCCTCCTGGCCGAACAGCAGGATGCTCTGCCGGGGCAGCGACGTCTCCTCGATCCGCACCGAACCCGGGGTGTTGTCCACCGCAACGATCGCCAGGCCCTCGGTCCGCGCGAACCCGGCGAGGCTGCCGACGTCCGGCTGGTGCACCACGTGCTGGTACCGGTCGGTCACCATGGCGCCCCTGCGGTTCCACCGCCGCCGGCCCACGATGTGCACGGCCCGCGCCGCGAACGCGTTCGCGGTGCGCACGACCGTGCCGATGTTGTGGTCGTGCTGGAAGTTCTCGATCGCCACGTGGAAGTCGTGCCGCCGCCCGTCCAGGTCGGCCACGATCGCGTCCCGCCGCCAATAGCGGTAGGCGTCCACCACGTTGCGCCGGTCGCCGTCGGAGAGCAGATCAGGGTCGTAGCGGGCGTCGTCGGGCAACGTGCCCTGCCACGGCCCGACGCCGACCTCCTGACCCCACTCGGTTGGTCCAAGATCGTCGTCGGTCACCGGACAACCGTAGGACTCCCGGTCAGCTCTGCGTCGCGTGGTCCATCCGGCTCTGTTGCTGCTGCCGGCGCGGCGAGCGCCTGACGATACCCACCCAGGACACCACGATGATCACTCCGACGAGTACCTGCACCAACACCACGGCGTTGGTCGGGTAGAGCACCCCGGTGATGTAGGTGTCGATGAAACCGCCCTTCAGCGGCGGCAGGCCGCCGTGGCGGCGGAAGTAGTCCTCCAGCCAGGTGAGCGGGCACGTCACCGGCACGATGAGGCTGAAGACCGCCCAGGCGATCGCCAGCAGGTGGATGGACATCGTCCAGCGCCACCGCCAGACGAGAAACCCACCGAAAACGATGTACCCCATCACCAGGTAGTGCACAGCTACGGTGACGTCATCCAGCGCGACCATGACACCCCTCCCGACACCCAGGGTAGAACGCTGATCATGCTGGGGCGAGCAACATACGAGGGATGGTCATCACGCGTTCGTCACGCTGATACGTGAATCGGGCTATTTCGTCACAATCCGAGGTCGGCCAGATCCAACAGGTAGCGATACGGCAGTCCCTCGGCCTCGATCGCCTCGCGGGCACCGGTGTTCCGGTCGACGACGGTCACCACGCCGACCACGTCGGCCCCGGCCTCGCGGAGCGCCGCAACGGCGGTCAGCACGCTGCCGCCGGTGGTCGACGTGTCCTCGACCGCGAGCACCCGCTGGCCGCTCACCTCGATGCCCTCGATGCGCCGCTGCATGCCGTGCTCCTTGGTGGCCTTGCGCACCACGAAGGCGTCCAACACCTCGCCGGAGTTCGCCGCCGCGTGCAGCATCGCGGTCGCCACCGGATCGGCGCCCAACGTCAGGCCGCCTGCCGCGGTGTAGCGCCAGTCCGACGTCAACTGGCGCAACAATGTGCCGATCAGCGGGGCGGCCGCGTGGTGCAGCGTGGCCCGCCGCAGGTCGACGTAGTAGTCCGCCTCGGCGCCGGAGGACAGCGTCACCATGCCGTGCACCACGGCCAGTTCGCTCACCAGCCGGGCGAGTTCGGCCTTGCCGGCCCGATCGATCTGCACGGGCACACCCTACGTGCGGCCCCTGGCCAACCTGCGCAGCAGGCTCCGGGGAACCACCTTGCTGACCGCCACCACGGCCTTGTACTGCGGGCTGGGGATCGAGACGACCCGGCCGCGGCGCAGATCGGCGAGGCAGTCCCGGACGACGCGGTCCGCGCTCAGCCAGAACCCCGGCGGGGTCGTCGGCGCCGTGATGTCGGCCCGCTCGTGGAACTCGGTCCTGGTGAACCCGGGGCACAGCGCGATCGCGCGGACGCCGGTGCCGGCCAGTGAGCTGGCCAGGCCCTCGGTGAACGTCGTCACCCAGGCCTTGCTGGCGGTGTAGGTGGAACCCCGGCCGGGCAGGAAACCCGCCACGCTGGACACGTTGATCACCACGCCCCGGCCGCGCTCCACCATGCCGGGTACGGCCGCCCTGGTGAGCAGCAACACGCTGGTCACGTTCGCGTCCAGTTGGGCCCGCAGGGCGTCGGCCGATGCCGTCCAGAACTCGCCGGACAGCGCGAAGCCCGCGTTGTTCACCAGCAGATCGACCGGGTGTTCGGTGTCGGTCAGCCGGTCGACCACGAGTTGCCGGCCGGTGTCGGTGGCCAGATCGGCGGGCAGCACGGCGGCGTCGATCCCGTGCGTGCCGTGCAACTCGGCGGCCAGGGCGTGCAGCCGGTCGACACCCCGGGCGACCAGCACCAGATCGCTGCCCTGCGCGGCCAGCCGACGGGCGAAGGCGGCGCGATGCCAGCGGTCGCGCCCGTCACGAGCGAGGTACGCATGGGGTCACGCTAGGCGGCTCTGTCCACACGAAGAGCAAGAGGGTTCACACGCTGGCGCACCCACCGCCCGGCGCGAGGCCGGCCGCGCCGAACTCCCGGCCGTCTACTGGTGGCGTCGTGCGGTTGGGTCGTGTCGGGTTTGGGCTTGGTGCCTCCGCACCCTCGCCCTTGATCGTTCGACGTCGGGGGGCTAGCGACCCGGCAATCCCGCGTTGGCGTCTGGTTTGGCGCGGTTGGCTTCGCGCTGGGCGGGTTCGTGCGCCAGCGTGTGAACCCTCTTGGTCTTTGTCCTCAGGCGCTGGCGGAATTGCCGTGGGTGTCCAACCGGGGCTTCTTGGGCTCCCGGCCGTCCAGCTCCAGCGGGTCCACGATGTCGGCCAGTTCGCCCAGGTCGCGCAGCAGGCGCTCCAACCGGGCCGGGCTGGCCTGTGCCGGTGCCGCCGCGAGGACCCAGTCGTCCTCCAGCCACATCACGGTCACGTCCCCGCCGACCTCTTCCGCGGCGTCCACCAGGTCCGGCGTGATCAGCGCACGCGCGGCAGCCAGGTCGGACACGAACGCGTAGCGCGGCCCGATCGGGCCCAACAGATCAGGCATCTGCTCGCGCTGGAACGGCACGCTGGGTAGCCACAGCTCGATCAACACACCGATGGGGTGACGGCATCGCACACCGACCAGCACGGAGTTGACCTTGCCGGCGGTCTCGTAGTCGGCGACGTAGACCTGCCGGCGGCCGTCGGCGGTGAACGTCGAGCCGGCCACCACGTCCCTGGCCACACCGCCGCCGTAGTAGGCGATCGCACCGCCGTGCCAGCGGGTGAGCAGTACGTGGTCGGTCTCGGCGAACTGCCAGCCGCGCAGCGCGGCCCAACGGCGCCGTTCCCGGTTACGGGCGGTCCGGGTGGCCCGGTCGCGCCCGAGCAGGGCGAGTCCGGCCACCAGCGCTGCCGCCGCGATGGTGAACCACACCCAGGCCGGAATGCCCACGGACACGAGGGTAGCGGTGAATCGATTCGCGGCGAAGATCCACAGTCGGCCAGTTGTGCCGCGGGACCAACTCGTGATGTCCGCAGCCGCCATGCGGCGCAGCCCGGTGGGCCGAGCGGCGGCCGTCCCACCAGGCATTGCCGGCCAAGATCACCGGTTGGGCTGACACCTGTTCGTGTGTGACGGCACAACAGCAAGATCATCGGTCGATCAAGCCCAGCCGCCAACCGGCCCAGCGGCCGACGTCCGAACGGTCTATCGCGCCGAGCCCGGCCGACCAGATGATGGTCGGCCGGGCTCGTGTTCAGTTGACAGCAGTCGTGTACGGCGGCGGGACGTCCGTCGGCTCCGCCACCCGCGTCACCAGCAGTCCGGAGTTGTCGTCCCGCACGTCGACGTGCACGGTGTCGCCGTCGCGCACCTCGCCGGACAGGAGGCCCTTGGCCAACTGGTCCCCGATGGCCGAGGACACCAGTCGACGCAGCGGCCGGGCCCCGTACACCGCGTCGAACCCGTTGAGCGCCAGCCAGTCCCTGGCCGCCACCGTGACGTCCAGCGTCAGCCTGCGCTGTGCCAACCGGGCGGACAACCGGTCGAGCTGGATGTCCACGATCGACGTGAGTTCCTCGGTGGACAGCGCGTGGAACACCACGACGTCGTCCAGCCGGTTCAGGAACTCCGGCTTGAAGTGCCGCTGCACGACAGCCAGCACGGCGTCGCGCCGGCCACGGTCGTCCAGCGTCGGGTCGGTGATGGCCTGCGAACCGAGGTTCGACGTGAGGATCAGGATCGTGTTCCGGAAATCCACCGTCCGGCCCTGGCCGTCGGTCAGCCGACCGTCGTCCAACACCTGCAGCAGCACGTCGAACACGTCCTGGTGCGCCTTCTCGACCTCGTCGAGCAGCACCACCGAGTACGGCCGCCTGCGCACCGACTCGGTGAGCTGACCGCCCTGGTCGTACCCGACGTAGCCGGGGGGCGCACCGACCAGGCGAGCCACCGAGTGCTTCTCGGAGTACTCGCTCATGTCGATCCGGATCATCGCCCGCTCGTCGTCGAACAGGAACCCGGCCAGCGCCTTCGCCAGCTCGGTCTTGCCGACACCGGTCGGGCCGAGGAACAGGAACGACCCGGTCGGCCGGTCCGGGTCGGCCACGCCTGCCCGTGCCCTGCGTACCGCGTCGGACACCGCGCGCACCGCTTCGGCCTGCCCGACCACCCGGCTGGACAGGTCGTCCTCCATGCGCAGCAGCTTCGAGGTCTCTCCCTCCAGCAGCCGCCCGGCCGGGATCCCGGTCCACGCCGACACGACGTCGGCGACGTCGTCCGGTCCGACCTCCTCCTTGAGCATGACCTGGCCGTCCCGCGTCGACACGGTGGCCTCGGCGAGTTCCTTCTCCACGGCCGGAATCCGCCCGTAGCGCAGCTCGGCGACGCGACCGAGATCGCTGTCCCGCTCGGCCCGCTCGGACTCGCCGCGCAGCCCTTCCAGCTGCTCCTTGAGTTCCCGCACCCGGTCGATGGACGTCTTCTCGTTCTGCCACCGCACGGTCAGCGCGGACAGCTCCTCGTGCTTCTCGGCCAGCTCGGCGCGCAGCGCGGACAGCCGGACCTGGGAGGCAGGGTCGTCCTCCTTGGCCAGCGCCATCTCCTCGATCTCCAGCCTGCGCACGGCCCGCTCGACCTCGTCGATCTCGACGGGCCGCGAGTCGATCTCCATCCGCAGCCGGGACGCGGCCTCGTCGACCAGGTCGATCGCCTTGTCCGGCAGGAACCTCGCGGTGATGTACCGGTCGGACAGGGTCGCGGCGGACACCAGCGCGCTGTCCATGATGCGCACGCCGTGGTGCACCTCGTAGCGCTCCTTGAGGCCACGCAGGATGCCGATCGTGTCCTCCACGCTCGGCTCACCCACCATGACCTGCTGGAAGCGCCGCTCCAGGGCGGCGTCCTTCTCGATGTGCTGGCGGTACTCGTCCAGCGTGGTCGCGCCGACCATGCGCAGCTCACCGCGGGCCAGCATCGGCTTGATCATGTTGCCGGCGTCCATCGCGCCGTCGCCGGTCGCGCCGGCGCCCACGATCGTGTGCAGCTCGTCGATGAAGGTGATCACCTGGCCTGCCGACTCGGTGATCTCCTTGAGCACGGCCTTGAGCCGCTCCTCGAACTCACCGCGGTACTTCGCGCCCGCCACCATCGAACCGAGGTCGAGCGACACGACCCGCTTGCCGCGCAACGACTCCGGCACGTCACCCGCCACCACCCGCTGGGCAAGGCCCTCGACGATGGCGGTCTTGCCGACGCCGGGCTCACCGATCAGCACCGGGTTGTTCTTGGTCCGCCGGGACAGCACCTGGACCACTCGGCGGATCTCCGCGTCGCGGCCGATCACCGGGTCCAGCGCACCGGACCGGGCCCGGTCGGTCAGGTCGACGCCGTACTTCTCCAGGGCCTTGAACGTGCCCTCCGGGTCAGGGCTGGTGATCCTCGCCGACCCACGCACCTTGATGAACGCGTCCCGCAGCGCGTCCGGCGTCGCGCCATGCCTGCGGAGCAGTTCCGCCACCGCGCCACCCTCGGCGGCCAGCCCGGTGAGCAGGTGCTCGGTGGACACGTACTCGTCGCCCATCTCGGTGGCCAGCCGCTGCGCGTTGGTCAGCGACCGGACGGCCGTCGGGGAGAACTGGGGCGCGGACACCGTCGCGCCGGTGGCCGACGGCAGCCCGTGCGAGAGCTGCTCCAGCTCCGCGCGCACGGTCGGCAGGTCAGCACCCACCGTGGTCAGCAGCGGCGCCGTCAGCCCGTCGGCCTGGGCCAGCAGCGCACTGAGCAGATGCTCGGGGCCGATGTCCGGATTGCCGGCGACCGTCGCGGCCTGCGCCGCGGCCGAGATCGCCTGCTGTGTCTTCGTCGTCGGGTTGAAAGCGTCCATCCCTCACCTCGTCCAGAAACCCGGTCAGCTGTGCGGTGACTGCTGTGGAGTCCCAGGTTCGCGCAGCCCCCGTCCTCATGCACAACGTCAGCAAAGTTGAGTGTGTTCCGCTCAACCCTTGCCTATTGTGCCGGCAGCTCTCGAAGGTGTGATGGGCGGGTCCGGGCTGTCCACAGGCCGTGGTGGGTTGTCCACAGAATCGGCCGACTTGTACACAGGTACCTGTGGATGAAGCTGGTCAGGCGGTCGACGCCACGACCACGTCGGCCCTGGGGGTCGTCTTCGCCTCGAAGTAGTCCCCGCCCTTGGGCAGCGGGTCGTCGGTGCCCCAGCCACGCAGCCGGTCCACCGGCACCATCCGGGGAATGTGCTTCCTGCAGTGCACGTACGCCTCGACGACGTGCACCAGCACCCAGCGCTCCGGCGTCCTGCCGCGCTCGGCGTCCACCGGCAGGTCCGGGTACTCGCCACGGAGCACTGAGTCCTCGACGATGCTGGCGGTCCCGTTCACGTGCAGCCCGATCAGGTCTGTGACGAAGTCCACCATCAGTACGCCGATCTGGGCGTTCTCGCTGATGTTGCCCAGGCTGGCCAGCACCCCGTTGCCCCGGTACTCCGGGTAGGCCAGCGTCTTCTCGTTGAGCACCTGGATGAAGCCGGCCGGGCCGCTGCGCAGCGAGCAGTCGCACTCGCCGCTGGCGTCCGACGTGGCGACGAACGCCATCTCCATCCGCCCGGTGAACTCGGTCATCTTCGGATTCAGGTGGTCCAGCAACTGGTCCTGGTAGAACCGATCGGCCCGGGCCGTCGTCCCGTAGGCGGCCTGCAGCAGGTGCTCGCCGGCCGAGCCGTGCTTGGTCGTGCGCTCACAGCTCAGCGGATCGTCCGCCTGGGTGATGCTGGGTGATTGATCGCCGGGCGCGAAATGTATGGCCTTCCCGGTTGTTCGGTCACCAGGCGTGTTCGGCGACTGTTCGGACAGTTCGAGCTGCAGCACGTGCGCTCCGGCTGTCCCGGTCGGCGTGGGCGGGTCAGGTGTCACGAACGCCTTGGATACACCGTTGTTGAGATCAACTCATCACTCGGGGGCCAGGTTCCCCCGATGGTGATGCTGGCGTGCGCTGAGAGTGACGGGATCTCACCCGAAGGTGCAGTCAAGTCCCGCAAACCTCCATTGCCGAGTTAGGGTCGCCCTGTCGGGGGACAGCCGGATCGTCGAAGGGGAGTCTTGCCCGACGCCCCACGTAAGGTGGAGACTTCGCCCCGACCATGACAGCGAACGCCGTAGTCAACCCCGTGCCTCCCCAGCCGCCCAGACGTCAGCCCACCTCAGGTGCCACCGCGATGGTGCGCCTGGTCAGGGAGAGCTGGGCGCGCATAGAAGCGCGCCACGATGAGATCGCCCAATACTTCTACGGCATGCTCTTCACGCTGAATCCAGCGGCTCGGGAGATGTTCCCGATCAACATGGAAGTGCAGCGCAGCCGCCTGATGCGGGCCCTCGTCCACCTCGTGCAGATGATCGACCGCCCGGACGAGCTCATGCCGTTCCTCCGCCAACTCGGCCGCGACCACCGCAAGTTCGGCGTGGTCAGCAACCAGTACGAGGCGGTCGGCACAGCCCTGCTGTCCGCTATCCGGCGGCACAGCGGCGCGGCGTGGACCCCCACCGTCGAGCGGGCCTGGGCCGAGGCCTACACGGTCATGGCCAGGGCGATGCTGGAGTCGGCAGCGTCCGACGAAGGCCCCGCGTTCTGGCCCGCCCAGGTCATCGACCACCAGCGCCTCGGTTGGGACCTGGCGAAGGTCCGGCTGCAGCCGGACTACCCGCTGCCCTACCAAGCAGGTCAGTACCTCAGCGTCGAGGTGCCCCAGCGGCCCCGGCTCTGGCGCTACATGACCCCGGCCAACGCGCCCCGCGAGGACGGCGTCCTCGAGTTCCACGTCCGTGGCGTGGCCGGTGGCTGGGTCAGCCAGGCGATCGTGGCGCACGGCCAGGTCGGCGACATGTGGCGGATCGGCCCACCACTGGGCAGGCTGGCCGTGGACCGGGAATCCGAACGCGATGCCCTGATGGTCGCGGGCGGCACCGGTATCGCCACGATGCTGTCCGTGCTGGAGGACCTCGCGCAGTGGGGCGAGAACCCCAGGGTGCACCTGTTCTACGGCGGCCGGGTCGAGGACGACCTGTACGCGCTGGACGACCTGCACCAGATGGCCAGCACCAACCCGTGGCTCACGGTCGTGCCGGTACTGGAGCAGAACCCGGGCACCCGCAACGCCGAACACGGCACGCTGGCCGACATCGTCACCAAGTACGGAGCGTGGGCCGACCGGGACGTGCTGGTCGCAGGGTCACCGGCGATGATCCGCTCCACGGTGTCCCGGATGCTGGTCGCCGGCACTCCACTGGACCGGATCACCTACGACCCGTTCACGATCGATTAGCGCTTGGCTTGTGGCTTCCAGACCACCAGTGCGGTCTGCTGCCGGACCGGCACCAGGTCGCGGCGGTAGGAGGCGTGCACGGCAGCGGCGGCCTGCTCGGCCGCCACGTGTGCCGAGGACAGCTCCTCAAGCAGTTCGGTCACCCGCGACCGCAACGCGTCGACCTCGTTCTCCAGGTCGATGATCCGCTTGATCCCGGCGAGGTTGACGCCCTCCTCCTGGGACAGCCGCTGCACCTCGAGGAGCACGGCGATGTTCCTGGCGGAGTAGCGCCGACCGCCGCCGGACGCCCGGCCCGGCGACACCAGGCCGAGCCGGTCGTAGCTGCGCAGCGTCTGCGCGTGCAGGCCGGACAGCTGGGCGGCCACCGAGATCACGAACACCGGGGTGTCCTCGTCGGCACCCGGCGGGAACAAAGCGCGGATGTCGATCTTCACCCGGCACCCCCAAGGTCGAGCAGCTTGTTGAGCTCAGCGCGTGGGTCCTGATCCGCGGTGGCGTCGATATAGCCGGTCAGCGCCTTCGCGGCCTTGTCACTCAGCTTCGACGGTACCGCGACCTGCACCGTCACCAACAGGTCACCGGTCTTGCCGTCCCGCCTGGCGATACCTCGGCCGCGCACCCGCAGCGTGCGGCCGCTGGGCGTGCCGGCGGTGACCTTCAGGGTGACCTTCTTCTCGTCGTCCAGCGTCGGCACGGTCAGCGTGGTGCCGACCGCCAACTCCGGGAACGTCACAGGCACGGTCAGCGTGAGGTCGTTGCCGGAGCGGCCGAACAACGCGTGCGGGCTGACGTGCACCCGGACGAACAGGTCGCCGTTCGGGCCGCCGTTCGCCCCTGGTTCGCCCTTGCCGGGCACACGTATCCGCTGGTTGTCGTCCACACCTGGCGGGATGCGCACGGTCAGCGGCCGGGTCTTGGTGTTGGTCCCGGTGCCACCGCAGTCCAGGCACGGGTTGTCCACGATCCGCCCGGTGCCCCGGCAGTCGGCGCACGGCTCGCTGAACGCGAACGCGCCCTGGCTGCGGGTCACCAGACCGGCGCCGTTGCACGTCGGGCAGGTCCGGGGGGACGTGCCCGGCTTGGCGCCGGAGCCGTGACAGGTGTCGCAGGTCGACGGGCTGGACAGCCGGAGCGGCACGGTGGCCCCGTGGATCGCCTCGGTGAAGTCGATGCGGATGTCGGTCTCGACGTCCGCGCCGCGCTTCGCCCTGGTCGCCGCCGACGGGCCACCGGCACCGCCTCGGCTGCGACCGCCGAACAGCCCGCCGAGCAGGTCGCCGAGACCACCGGAGTTACCGGTGGCAGCGCCCGCGTTGGCACCGCCGAACAGGTCGCCGAGGTCGAAACCACCGGCGCCACCGCCGCCGCCGAAACCGCCGCCACCCGGCCGGAACGCTCCGGAGCCGAACAGGCTGCGAGCCTCGTCGTACTGCTTGCGCTTCGCGGTGTCGGACAGCACCCCGTACGCCTCGGAGACCGCCTTGAAGCGGGCCTCCGCCGTGGGGTCGCCAGGGTTCGCGTCGGGGTGCAGTTCCCTGGCCAGCTTGCGATAGGACTTCTTGATCTCGTCCGCCGACGCGGTCGAGGAGACGCCCAGCTCACGGTAGAAGTCCTTGTCGATCCAGTCCCTCGCGCTCACCGAACGTCCCCTCCCTTCCGCTGTACAACGGACTCAGTGTGCTGACGTGCCATGGGGTCCGACGGACTCGCTGTCGGCCGTGTCGGACGGTGCCGGCTCGGCAGCCGGGCCGCCGGGCTCGTGGTCGGTCACGCCGACCAGCGCCGCCCGGACCACCCGGTCGTTGAACCGGTAGCCCCGCCGCAGCACGGCGGTCACGGTTGGGCCGGCCACGTCCGGCGACGTGTCGTGCTGCACGGCCTCGTGCACCGCCGGGTCGAACGGCTCGCCGTCCTGCCCGAAGGGCTCCAGCCCGGCGCGCTGCAGTACACCGACCAACTTCTCGGCCACCGCCTTGAACGCACCGGTGAGGTCGCCGTGAGCACCTGCCCGCTCGACGTCGTCCAGCACGGACAGCAACTCGCCGACCAGCGCCGCCTTGCCCGACGCCACCACCGACTCGCGGTCCCGTTCGACCCGCTTGCGGTAGTTGGCGTACTCCGCCGTCAGCCGCTGCAGGTCGGCGGTGCGCTCGTCCAGTTGGGCCTGCAGTTCCAGCAGACCCTCGGACTCGGCCGTGGCAGGCTCGTCCACCGCGTGCCGGCCTGCCGTCTCCCCGTCCGCCGCTTCGTCGACGGCGGACGGGGGCCGAACCTGGCCGGTCTCCGGATCGATCCGCCTGCGGTCCCGCACCACCACGCGGGGCTCCTCGCCCTGCTGGTGCTGCGGGCCGTGGCCAGGATCCTCGCCCTGTCCCGAGTTAGGTGCTGTCACTGCTTGTCGCCCTCGTCCACGATCTCGGCGTCCACGACGTCGTCAGCAGCGGCACCGGACGCGTCCGGACCGGGCGCACCACCGGCAGCGTCACCGGGGGCAGCGCCTTCGGCGCCGGCACCCTGCTGGCCGTAGATGGCCGGGCCGATCGCCTGGGCCTCGGTGGACAGCTTCTCCACCGCCGACTTGATGGCGTTGATGTCGGTGCCCTTGAGCGCCTCGTTGGCGTCCTTGATCGCGGCGTTGACCTTTTCCTTGATCTCCGCCGGCACCTTCTCGTCGTTGTCCTTGACGAACTTCTCCGTCTGGTAGACGAGTGTCTCCGCCTGGTTGCGGACCTCGGCCTCCTCGCGGCGGCTCTTGTCCTCCTCGGCGTGCGCCTCGGCGTCCTTGACCATCCGGTCGATGTCGTCGCGGGGCAGCGCCGAACCACCGGTGATGGTCATGCCCTGCTCTTTGCCGGTCGCCGTGTCCTTCGCGTTGACGTGCACGATGCCGTTCGCGTCGATGTCGAAGGTGACCTCGATCTGCGGGATGCCACGCGGGGCGGGCGCGATACCGGTCAGCTCGAACCTGCCGAGCTTCTTGTTGTACGCCGCGATCTCACGCTCACCCTGGAACACCTGGATCTGCACGGACGGCTGGTTGTCGTCGGCCGTGGTGTAGACCTCGGAGCGGTGCGCCGGGATGGTCGTGTTGCGCTCGACCAGCTTGTGCATGATGCCGCCCTTGGTCTCGATGCCGAGCGACAGCGGGGTGACGTCGAGCAGCAGGACGTCCTTGACCTCACCCTTGAGCACGCCGGCCTGCAGCGCGGCGACGACGGCGACGACCTCGTCCGGGTTGACGCCCTTGTTCGG
>DASXYT010000250.1:0-8198 GCA_036502345.1 Pseudonocardiaceae bacterium
GCAGGCAGTTCACCAGGTAGTCGTGCGTCGTAGCGGCCCACCAGGGCAGCACGACGGCGGTCTCGGCGTAGCGGGTGAACGGCACGGTGGCGACCAGGCCGGTCCGCCAGTGCCTGGCCACGGAGAGCACGCCGACGATGCGCACCGCGGGCGGCGGCACCCGGTCGGCCAGTTCCGGCCAGACCCAGGTGGCGACGGTGGCCCTGTCGGGCACCGGGCCGCAGCCGAGACAGATGCGCTCGGCGTGGGCGTCGGCGAGGAGGTCGGCGACCACCACGACCCGACGGCCCAGCAGCGTCATCGGGGGTAGCACCGTGCCGTGCCAACCGAGCCGTGCCGCCGCGCCCGCCGCCAACTGCTCGACCGGTGCCGGTAGCTCGACCGATGGCAGCAGCCGTGCGGGGCGTGCGTTGACGTCCGTCGGGACCGTCGTGCGCCCGTGGGTGCCGCTCACGAAGTTCGCCTCCCTGGTAACCGTCTGGTATCGGTACGCACCGTCGTCATCCGCGAGGACAACTTCGGCCATGCCGATCTGACGCCTGTGAATTTGGTACCAGGAAGAAGGCGCGGCGCTGCAGGGTCGAAGTGTCGCCTGCGATCGGCGGCCCGGCCGGATCGGTAACCGGTCGATGATCGGTCGACGGACTTCAGCCCGGCAATGCGGCCATTTGGGTGAGCGGTGCCTTGGGCGCTACGAGTTGACGATGCGAATTCGTCACTTTCGGCAATCGCGATCTTGGTACCGGGGGTCCGGGGCGACAGCCCAGGTCAGCGCGCCGACGGTCCCAGATGGACAGCGGAACGTGAAATTGCTGACGACTTCGGAGTCGATTGGCAGCTCAGTCGCGCGGCGCGGATTTTATGTCGTGCCGGAGTGACAGTTTTGACAGTTAGTACCGCGTTACGACAAGCGGCGGAGCCTACTGGCACCGACGGCGCAGCGGCCCTTGCATCAACCCTGCGGTAACGCCACATCCCGCGCCGAACTGTGAGCTACACCACAGCCCAGGGTACTTGTCAGGGCAACAAAATCCCCCGTCCTGCAAGCGCTGGACGGGGGTAACGTGTAACTCAACAACACGCTGTGTGAACTTGTGATGTGGGCGAGGGGGGAGTTGAACCCCCACGTCCTTTCGGACACACGGACCTGAACCGTGCGCGTCTGCCATTCCGCCACTCGCCCTGAAGTGACGCCGCAGAGCGTAGCACGATCACTGAGGCGGGTTTGAACTGACCCGTGGCGGGATAGACGAGCACAGATACGATCAGGACCCAAGGAGTCAGTCGTGGGAAGGGATGACAGCCGTGGGCCTCGTGCAGCGCTTCGAGCGCCGTCTCGAAGGCATGGTCGGTAACAGCTTCGCGCGCGTCTTCGGCGGTGGCGTCGTGCCGCAGGAGGTCGCGCAGGCACTGCAGCGGGAGGGTGAGTCGAATGTCCGCGAGCTTGCTGGCGGACGGTTACTGGCCCCCAACCACTACACAGTGCTGCTCGGCCCGACCGATCACGACAAGCTTGCCGGGGCTGACCAGGACGAACAGCGAATCGCAACCCTGTTCGCGGACAGCATCGCCGAGCATCTGACCGAGCACGGCTGGGAGACTTACGGTGACGTCGTAGTCTCACTGGAGCGTTCCGACGCGCTGCACACCGGACAGTTCCGAACCCGCTCGTCCGTCGACCCCGACGCACACCGACGGTCAGCACGACCTCGCAACGCAGGAGACCGATCAATGAGCCAGCCCCCCGGCTACGGCCAGCACCCCGAGGGTGACCCCTACGGGCAACCAGGTTATGGACAGGGCCAGTACGGCGCCGACCCCAACTACGCCCAAGGTCAGCAGTACGGCGGCGGCTACGACCAGGGCTACCAGCAGTACGGCGCCGACCCCAACTACGGCCAGGGCCAGCAGCAGTACGGCGGCGGCTACGAGCAGGGCGGTGGCTACCCGCAGCAGGGTGGCTACGACCAGGGCTACCAGCAGGGCGGCGGTTACCCCCAGCAGGGCGGCTACCCGCAGCAGGGTGGATACCCCCAGCCGGGTGGTTATGGTCAGCAGGAAGCGCCGCAGGGCTACGCCCCGCCGGCCGTGCAAACGGGCCCGCGCACACTGACCGCGAGCCTCCAGCTGGATGACGGTTCGAACCGGAACTACCAGCTCAAGCAGGGTGGCAACGTCGTCGGCCGCGGCCAGGACGCTGACTTCCGGCTGCCCGACACCGGCGTGTCCCGCCGGCACCTGGAGATCACCTGGGACAGCCAGAGTGCGATGCTCGCTGATCTCGGTTCGACAAACGGGACCACGGTGAACAACAACCCGGTGCAGACTTGGCAACTCGCGGATGGCGACGTCATCCGCATCGGCCACTCGTCGCTGGTGTTCCGCAGCCAGGGCTGAGACGCCACAAGCTGGCCATTCACGGTCGTGCCGTATCCCGGCACGACCGTGAGTGGTTGGTCAGACGCCGGTTGATCGGGAGCGGACACAGCAGGTGCCAGAGCTGGTGTTGCAACTGACCAGAGCAGGGTTTCTCGCCCTGCTCTGGTTGTTCGTGCTGGCCGTGCTTCGGGTGGTCCGCTCGGACCTGTACGCGGCCTCCGGCCTGCGCGTTTCCGCCCCTGGCTTCCGGCGTGGCGCGGCCAAGAAGAACCGAGGGAAGGCGGCCAGGCAGTTGGTGGTCACGCACGGAGCGCTCGCCGGCACCCGGATCTCCCTGGACGGTAGGCCGATCCTGATCGGCAGGGCCGACGACTCGACGCTCGTGATGGACGACGACTACGCGTCGACCCGCCATGCGCGGATAGCCCTCCGGGGCACGGACTGGTATGTGGAGGATCTAGGCTCTACCAACGGCACATACCTCGACCGGGCGAAGGTCACGGCACCCCTCCGGGTCCCGCTCGGAGTCCCGATCCGAATCGGCAAGACGGTGATCGAGCTGCGCTCATGACCCTTGTTCTCAAGTACGTAGCCCGCAGCGATCGCGGCCTGGTCCGCTCCAACAACCAGGACGCCGTGTACGCGGGTCCCCGCCTGCTCGCCGTAGCCGACGGGATGGGTGGCCACGCCGCAGGCGAGATCGCCAGCAAGATCGTGATCGCGGCACTGGCCCCACTGGACGACGACGAGCCGAGCGACGACCTGCTCGGCCAGTTGCGCGACGCCGTGGAGGCCGGCAACGGCGCGATCTCCGAACTGGTGGCAGGCGACCCCGAACTCGACGGGATGGGCACCACGCTGACCGCGATCCTGTTCGCGGGCAGCAGGCTCGGCCTGGTCAACATCGGCGACTCGCGCACCTACCTGATGCGCAACAGCTCCGTCACCCAGATCACCCACGACGACAGCTTCGTGCAGTCACTGATCGACGAGGGCCGGATCACCGCCGAGGAGGCCAACACCCACCCGCAGCGCTCGCTGCTGCTGCGTGCGCTGACCGGCCACGACTCGATCGAGCCGACGCTGAACCTGCGTGAGGTGCGGCCGGGCGACCGGTATCTGCTCTGCTCGGACGGACTGTCCGGCGTGATCAGCCACGAGACGCTGTCCGAGGCCATGCACATCTCCGATCCGCAGACGTGTGCGGATCGGATGATCGAACTGGCCCTGCGCGGCGGCGGTCCGGACAACGTGACGGTGATCATCGCCGACGTGGTGGACGTCGACTTCGGTGACGACGCCCCGATCGTCGGCGGCGCTGCCGGCGACGGCAGCGACGAGGGCCCGCCGCCTGACTCCCCCGCCTCCCGGGCGAGGGCGCTCAACCCGATCAAGCCGCCCCCGCAGCGGGCCGAGATGGTGTCGCCCGAGCCGGAGGGCCGGTCCCGCAGGAAGAACCTGATGCGGGCGCTGGCCGTGCTCGCCATCGTGGTCGTCGTGCTGCTCGGCGGCTTCTACCTGACCAGGTACCTGGTGCTGCGGCAGTACTTCGTCTCGGTGTCGTCGACCGGCGAGATCGGCATCTTCCAGGGCGTCCGGGGCAGTTTCCTCGGCGTCTCGCTGAACCGGGAGATCGAGGGTTCCTGCCCGCCGAACACCCCCGGCTGCGAGCTGATCACCGTGAACGACCTGAAGCAGATCGCCAGGGGCACGGTGACCACCGGGATCATCGGGCTGCAGAGCAAGCAGCAGGCCGAGGCCGTCATCGAGCGGCTGCGCACCGACCAGGTGCTTCCGGTCTGCCCGGCGCCCGGCACGACACCGACCGGCTCGGCGGGCCGGCCGACACCGACGACACCCGTGCGGACCACACCGGCCAGGCCGACCAGGACATCCACGGCGGCCCCACCGATCGGCGGCGGCGCAGGCACGACAGCCCCGGTCACCACACCGACCACTAGCCATTCACTGGTACCCGGCGTGGACTGTCGGAAGGCCGGCAACTGATGTCTCAACCGGTCCTCGGCGGGACGGGAGCGGCGCCCAACGGGCCCGGCCCGGACATCCCGCCCGGCGGGCCGTCGACCCGACGCGGCACCGAACTGTTTCTGTTGGCGTTCGCGGCGGTACTGGTCACCGCGGCGCTCGTGCTGGTCGAGGCGAACCAGGAACAGTCGCTGACCATGCAGGTCGTCTACTACGGGGTGGCCTATCTTGCGCTGTTCGGCGCGGCGCACTTCGCGGTGCGCCGCTGGGCGCCCTACGCGGATCCGCTGATCCTGCCGTGTGTCGCGCTGCTCAACGGGCTCGGCCTGGTGATGATCCACCGGCTGGACCTGGCGGGCGCCGAGAAGATGGCCCAGGGTGGCCCGGACTACAGCGCGCTGGCGCCCAAGCAGGTGCTGTGGACCACGATCGCGCTGATCCTGTTCGTCGTGGTGCTCGTGGTGCTCAAGGACCACCGCACGCTGGCCCGCTACGGCTACACGTTCGGCCTGGTCGGACTCGGTCTGCTGCTGCTGCCCGGTGTGCTGCCGGCCAGCCTGTCCTCGGTCAACGGCGCCAAGGTGTGGATCGTCCTGCCGTTCTTCTCGCTGCAGCCCGGTGAGTTCGCGAAGATCATGCTGATCATCTTCTTCGCGGCCTTCCTGGTGGCCAAGCGGGACCTGTTCATGGCGGCAGGCCGCAAGCTGCTCGGTCTGGAACTGCCCCGGCTGCGCGATCTCGGTCCGCTGCTGCTGGCGCTGGCGTTCTCGGTCGGCGTCCTGGTGCTGGAGAGCGACCTGGGCAACTCGCTGCTGGTCTTCGGCGTGGTCCTGGTGATGATCTACATCACGACCGAACGCGGCGCCTGGGTGATCATCGGGCTGATTCCGTTCATCGGCGCGTGTTTCCTGGCGTTCAAGCTGTTCGCGCACGTGCAGGTCCGGGTGGCCAACTGGATCAACCCGCTGGCCGACCCGACCGGCAGCGGCTACCAGATGGCCCAGTCACTGTTCGGCCTCGGCACCGGCGGCATCTTCGGCACCGGGCTGGGTGCCGGCAGGCCGGACATCGTGCCGGAGGCCAGTTCGGACTTCATCCTGTCCGCGATCGGCGAGGAACTCGGCCTGCTCGGGCTGTTCGCGGTGCTGATGATCTACTTGCTGCTGGCCATGCGCGGTATGCGCAGCGCGCTCGCGGTGCGCGACACGTTCGGCAAGCTGCTCGGCGGCGGACTGGCGTTCTCCCTGGTGTGGCAGGTGTTCGTGGTCGCGGGCGGCGTCACCAAGCTGATCCCGGAGACGGGCCTGACCTCACCGTTCATGTCAGCGGGCGGATCCTCGCTGCTGGCCAACTACATCCTGGTGGCGATTCTGCTGCGCATTTCCGACTCGGCCCGACGGCCGAGGCCGAACACGAGCAGCAGGCCCAAGCTGCCACAGGCGCCGATCGCCGAGGCGCACACCGTGATGGTGGAGCGACCGTCGTGAACAAACCGCTCCGTCGTGTCAGCCTGGCCATGATGTTCATGATCGTGTTGCTGCTGGCCAACGACATGTACGTGCAGGTGGTCAAGGCCGACAGCTACCGCAGCAACCCGAACAACCAGCGGGTGGTGGACGACGAGTACGCCCGGCAGCGCGGCGTGATCGTCACCGCCGACGGCAAGACCGTGCTCGCGTCGTCGACGCCGACCAACGACCGGCTCAAGTACCTGCGGGTGTACAGCAACGGCCCGATGTACGCGCCGGTCACCGGCTACTTCTCGTCCATCTACGGCTCCAAGGGCATCGAGAACGCCGAGAACGACATCCTGGACGGCAGCGACGACCGGCTGTTCGTGCGCAGGCTGTCCGAGCTGATCACCGGAAAGGACCTCGGTGGCGGCAACGTCGAACTGACCGTCCAGCCGAAGGTGCAGGCCGCCGCCTACAACACGATGGTGCAGGACGGGTTCACCGGCGCCGCGGTGGCGATCAAGCCGAGCACCGGCGAGATCCTGGCCATGGCGTACACCCCGTCGTACAACCCGAACCCGTTGGCGTCGCACGACAGCAAGACGCAGACCGCGGCGATGACCGCCAACAAGCCGGAGTCCAGCACGTCGCCGCTGATCAACCAGCCGATCGCGGCGACCTACCAGCCGGGTTCCACGTTCAAGCTGATCGACGCGAGCGCCGCACTGTCCGCGGGCGCCGACCCGCTGGCCGACACGCTGCCGGCGCAGCCGACGATCACGTTGCCCGGCACCAACACCACGCTGTCCAACTTCGGTTTCGAGACCTGCCCCGGCGGTTCCGGCGGCAAGGTGTCCATCACCGACGCCATCGCGCACTCCTGCAACACGGCGTTCTCCACGCTGGCCGGCCAACTCGGCGCGGGCGCGATCACCGCGCAGGCCGCGAAGTACGGCTTCGGCAGCAGCATCAGCGTCCCGATGACCGCGGTCAGTTCGTGCGTCGGCCCGAGGGCCACCAACGACTGCATGAGCATCCAGGGCGGCACCCCTGGCACCTACCAGAGCGGCATCGGCCAGCGGGACGTGCAGGAGACGCCGCTGCAGAACGCACTGATCGCGGCCACGATCGCCAACGGCGGCAAGGAGATGCAGCCGCAACTGGTGGAGTCGCTGCTCGCGCCGGACCTGTCCACCATCCAGGGCTTCTCGCCCCAGGTGATGAACGACGACGTGATCAGCCCGCAGGTCGCCACCGACCTGAAGAACGCGATGCTGTTGTCGGAACAGAACTCCGGCACACTGAACAAGGACCCGAACATCCAGATCGCGTCCAAGACCGGCACCGCGGAACACGGCAACGACCCCAAGCACACGCAGCCCTACGGCTGGTACGTCGCGTTCGCCCCGGCGGACAACCCGCAGATCGCGGTCGCCGTCGTGGTGACCTCCGGCGGTAACTTCAGCGCCGCCACCATCGGCGCCAAGGTGGCCGGTCCGGTCGGCCGCGCGATGATCAACGCTGATCTCGGGGGTGGGTGAGCATGCTGACGTCGGGGCAGCTGCTGGCCGATCGGTATCGGCTCGTCCGCCGGATCGCGGTGGGCGGCATGGGTGAGGTGTGGGAGGCCGAGGACACCCGGCTGGACCGGCTGGTCGCGGTGAAGGTGCTCAAGCCGGAGCTGTGCGGTGACGCCGAGTTCCTGCACCGCTTCCGTACCGAGGCCCGTACCACGGCATCGCTCAACCACCCCGGTATCGCCGGTGTGCACGACTACGGCGAGACGGCCTCCACCCCGGGCGGCCCGCACGACACGGCCTACCTGGTGATGGAACTGGTCGACGGCGAGCCGCTGGCCGCGATCATCGCCCGGCTGCACCGGCTGCCCGCCGACTTCACGCTGGACGTGCTGTCGCAGGCGGGCGTCGCGCTGCAGGCCGCGCACGAACGTGGCTACGTGCACCGGGACGTGAAGCCGGGCAACATCCTGGTGACGACGGACCAGACCGGCAAACACGTCGTGAAGCTCACCGACTTCGGGATCGCCAAGGCAGCCGACGCTGCGCCGGTGACCCGCTCGGGCATGGTGATGGGCACCGCGCACTACATAGCTCCCGAGCAGGCCCTTGGCGCGGAGGCGGAGCCGGCCAGCGACGTGTACTCGCTGGCCGTCGTCGGCTACGAGTGCCTCGTCGGGCATCGGCCGTTCCGGTCGGAGAACGCGGTGACCGTGGCCATGATGCACATCCGCGACGCCCCGCCGCCGTTGCCGCCGGACGTGCCGCCCGGGGTGCGCACGCTGATCGAGGCGACCCTGATCAAGGATCCGAGGCAGCGTTACCGCAACGGCGCGGAGTTCGCCGCCGCGGTCGCGGCGGT